>JAUZOM010000228.1 GCA_030706465.1 Bacteroidota bacterium
AACCCAGAACAGACTCAGAACAGAAACAGAACAGAAACAGAACAAAAACAGAACAAAAACAGAACAAAAGGCAGTCAGAAAAGAGTGGGAAAAAGTGAAAAATGAGCCGGAAAATGCAGCAGGGTAAACCCGAAAGATAAAAAAAACTGCTCCATCCTTTAAACTAGAAAAAATAAAAGATCCTTTCACTCTTTATTGTAAATGCTTATTCTCCCTATACGTATAGTGAAAGCCTCACTTCGAGTGAGGCCTTCACGAAGAATCTCTCTATTTTCCGCATAAAAAACGTACTTTTGCAGTTCAAGATAAGCAACTAAAAAGGTATGGAAGTATATTTAGCTCCTTTACAGGGACTCACCGACTGGATTTTCAGGGAATCATTCTACGAACACATTGGCCGGTTCGATAAAACATTTGCTCCATTTATCCGGGTACAAAACGGGGAGTTTTATCACCCCAGCCAGTGCAACGACATCTTGCCGGAGCATAATACTTTTCAAAAACCTGTCCCGCAGTTTTTAGGGAATGATATTGACTCTTTCCAACGCTTCGAGGAACTGTGCCTGAAGCATCAATACACGGAGGTAAATATCAACATGGGCTGTCCGTTCATTAAGGTCGTGAGCAAGGAAATGGGAGCCGGCATGTTAGCATACCCTGACAAGGTGGCTGATTTATTGGAAAAAATTTTTGCTACTACCAACCTGACAGTCTCGATCAAATGCAGGCTGGGACAAGAACATAGTGAAGAATTTAAGTCCCTGATCCCTGTCTTTAATGACTTCCCGATTGAGGAAATGATCATTCATCCACGTGTTGCCAGGCAAATGTATAAAGGGGAAGTGCATTATGAAGCATTTGCCCGGTATGCTTCGGAACTGAAACATCCCATCTGTTATAATGGTGATATTGTGAGCCTGGCAGATGTTGAGAAAATCCAGGCATTATCTCCGCAGGTAACCAGGATCATGATTGGACGGGGAATACTGCAAAATCCTTTTCTGTTGGCCGAAATAAAAGGTCAGGGGCTTTCGCGGGAGGCAAGAATAAATAGGCTGAGAGGTTTTCATGGTTCCCTTATAGAACGTTGTAAAGAGAAATACTCCGGGGATACAAATTTACTCCGTCGTCTTGTAGAGCTGTGGGAGTACCATGCACAAGGATTTGAAGACGGCCGGAAGATATTCAAACAAGTGAAAAAATGCAATACGCTGGCAAAGTATGAAGAGGTGATATTTAAAGCGATCAATGAGTTGAAATAAGACATTAGAGCCAAGACATTAGAACCAAGAACCAAGACATAAGACATAAAAACTAAAAGAAACAATATAGAGCATTTCTGCTATCAGACGCTGTCAGGTGCAAGCACGCTGGCAGGTCTTCAATTAAAAAACCTGACAGCGTCGAAGACCTGTCAGCGTTGAATAATGAAAAAAGAATTCTTAAGAGAACCGAATCCCAAGGCGAAACCAAAAACCAGAAGAGACGCGATATGGAAATCGCGAGTCCCGGAATAAGTTTAGAACAACGCATAAGTTGCTGATTTTATTTCTAATGTATTCTTCTATTGTACCTATATCGTTCATTTTGTTTCAGGAGAGAATACTCACTAAGCTTTATTTCAGGCTAAATTCACCTGGCAATAAATGATTTTTAGTCTAAAATCATTGAATCCTGAAAAAAGGTTGTAATTTTACAACCTTCATTAACTTCAAACGCTATAATAGCCCGACTACACTAATTCACAAACAATTAACAAACCAACCAATATGAGTAAAGTTAGAAATCTTTTTATCGTAATTCTTGCAGGATTTATCCTGGTCTATTTTTACATGCCGGTAGTCAGCTTCGGTTTTCTGGGTTTTCCGGTATTCCTGTTGGTATTAATCGGGCTATGGATAACCCTGAATAACCCGTTTAGCCTGGCCTCCCTGGGTGAACAAAAGGATATTCAGAGTCTTAAGATCCATAAACCGGGTAAATTAACCATTATCCTTCTTGCAGCTATATTGCTGTACATGACCGTTGTTCCGGTAGTAACCACCTGGGCATTATTCCGCACCAACGATTACCGGGACCTGATCGGGAAGATTGATACGGAATCGAATTTATCTAATCACATGTTGCCCATATCCATTGAGAAAATCAGGGTGGTGGATCAATCCCTGGCACAGCTGCTTGGGGACAAGGTATTGGGGTCACAACCGGCCCTGGGAAGCCAGGTTACGCTGGGAACATTTAATATTCAAAAGGTAAATAACGATTTGTATTGGGTGGCACCCCTTCTCCATTCGGGATTTTTCAAATGGCAAAAGAACATGCAGGGAACCAACGGATATGTGATGGTAAATGCCTGCAATGAGCGGGATGTGAAACTTGTCCAGGAAATTAATGGCAAGAAAATATACATTAAATATCAATCGGAAGCTTATTTCTTTGATAACTTGGAACGCTATCTATACTTCCATGGTTACTGGCATGTTGCATTAACAGATTATTCCTTTGAAATAGACGATGCCGGAACTCCCTACTGGGTCGTTACGAAATACAAGAAAACAATAGGATTCGCCGGTGAAGATGCTACCGGGGTAGTGATTGTCAATGCACAGACGGGCGAAATCAACGAGTATTCCATTGCCGATACGCCCAAATGGGTTGACCGTATTCAACCGGGAGAGTTTATTGAAAATCAGCTCAACGACTGGGGTAACTACATAAAGGGGTTCTGGAATTTTTCCAATGAAAACAAGCTCAAAATCACAGAAAATGTATCAATGGTATACGGTGACGACAATAACGCCTATTGGTATACCGGCCTGACATCAGTCGGATCGGATGAATCGACTGTTGGTTTTGCCCTGGTAAATACCCGGACTAAAAAAGCCTTTTGGTATAAACAAAGCGGAGCAACCGAAAGTGCCGCCCAGAATTCGGCAAAGGGGAAAGTCCAGGAAAAAGGATTTTATGCCTCCTCACCTATCCCCTATAATATCAACAATATCCCGACCTACGTGATGACATTGAAAGATAACGGAGGGTTGGTTAAAATGTATGCGATGGTTGCCATTGAGGATTATACCATTGTGGGAGTTGGCAACACCTTGAGGGAGGCATTAATGTCGTATAAAAATGCCTTTAATCAATCGGGTAACAAAATAAGCGCCAAAAGCAAGACGGAGAGGAACATTATCAAATCCGTTATTACCCGCATTAACGGGGACGTGAAAAACGGCAATACATACTATTATTTTATGCTTAAAAATTACCCGAGAATCTTTGTTGGCTCTTCACAAATTTCAAATGATTTCCCCTTAACAAATCTTGGCGATAGCGTTTATATTACTTTTGATAATGACAACCAGGATGTGATTGACGTATCAACATTTAAGAACAAGAATTTTGGCAAATAAGTAGAAAAAATCATTTCAATATCTACACCTGATAGTACAACATATTGTGCTATCAGGTGTTTTTACTTACAAATCCGGTCGTAAACACCCAATAAGAGCGATATATTGTACTTTTTTTAAACTTAAAATTCACTAATTACAATTAAAATTCATAATGCATAATTCAAAGAAATGTCGTTTCCTTAAGCAGATGAAAAAAATGGCGCGCGTATAACGTGAATTTTAAAACGCTAATGAAAACGGATAAAAACATAAAATCTGCGATAATCCGCGTTATTTGTATCCGTTTTATCCGCATTCAAATTCTTAACTTAACGACATTGATGCATAATTGTGAATTATGAACTATGAATTTGTCAATAACAGCATGATAAAGGAATCTTTCAAGAATCAACTTGTAAGAGCATTGGGTCTAAGTACCATTGCACGTTCACTTCGATATCGAAATTACCGGCTCTTCTTTTACGGCCAAAGCATCTCGCTGATCGGAACGTGGATACAACGGATTGCCGTTCCCTGGTTGGTTTATCGGTTAACAGGCTCAGTATTTCTGTTAGGTTTAGTTGGGTTTGCCGGACAAATCCCGACTTTCGTTATAGCCCCCTTTGCCGGTGTATTGATCGACCGCTGGAACCGGCATAAAATACTGGTCGTCACCCAGGTTCTGGCTATGATTCAGGCTTTGGTACTGGCTTTCTTATTTTACGACAAATCCATCAGTGTGTGGCATATTGCTATTTTAAGCGTCTTCCTCGGAATAATCAATGCCTTTGATATGCCTGCAAGGCAATCATTTGTAGTGGATATGATTGAGAAGAAAGAAGATTTAGGCAATGCCATTGCGCTAAACTCTTCTATGGTGAATAGCGCCCGTTTACTGGGTCCATCCATTGCAGGTATCTTAATCTCACTCACCGGGGAAGGCGTTTGTTTCCTGATAAACGGGATTAGTTATGTGTTTGTTATCACTTTCCTGCTCATGATGAAAATTGCCCCCCGAAAGAAGACGGCTCAGGATACAAATGTTTTGCAGAATTTAAAAGAAGGGTTTAAATATACGTTCGGTTTTATTCCTATCCGGTACATTATCCTGCTACTGGCGCTGGTTAGCTTAATGGGAATGCCGTACACGGTGCTTATGCCGGTTTTTGCAAAAACCATACTTCATGGTGGCCCCCATACGTTCGGTTTTATGATGGGAGCTACCGGTATAGGTGCCCTGATCGGTGCATTCAATATGGCATCCCGGAAAAGCGTGGCAGGACTGGAGAAATTTATTCCCTGGTTTGCAGCTATCTTTGGATTCGGGCTGATCACCTTTTCTTTATCGCATAATTTTGTACTTTCCCTGTTGTTATTGCTGATCACCGGCTTCGGGATGCTTATGCAAATGACTTCGAGCAACACAATCCTACAGACTATTGTGGATGATGACAAACGTGGACGGGTTATGAGTTTCTATACCATGGCCTTTATGGGAACAGCTCCTTTCGGGAGCTTACTAGCCGGATCGTTAGCCAGCAAGGTGGGAGCGCCTAATACACTCATCATTGGAGGTGCAGCCTGTATAGCAGGCGGACTTATCTTCATGCGAAAACTTCCGGAGATTAAAAAGAGTATCCGTCCGATCTATATCCGGTTAGGCATACTTCACGAAGTAGCTTCCGGCATCCAGACAGCCACAGAACTGACCAGTCCGCCGGAAGAATAAAGAAACAAGTTCAAAACATTCATTATGACTGATCGAATGTTTGCTATAGGAGATATACACGGATGTTTTGATACACTTCGTACCTTGGTCGAGCAAAAAATCCGGATAAAGAAAAATGATCAGATTATTTTTCTGGGCGATTATATTGACCGGGGGCCTCACAGCAAAGAAGTTATCGATTACATATTGGATTTACAAAGCAACGGATTTAACATCAGGGCTCTCATTGGTAATCACGAAGCTATGTTACTGAATGCCCTGGATCGAACAGAACGCCTTTGGGCCTGGCTTCAGAATGGCGCTGAAGAAACACTTAAAAGTTTTGGAATAAGGTCGTTGAAGGATCTGGGCCCAAAATACATTACTTTCTTCCGGAATTTGAATTACTACTTTGCCATCGATCAGTTTCTTTTCGTTCATGCCGGATTTAATGACAAGGCAACAAACCCGTTCGACGACAAGTATAGCATGGTCTGGACGCGTAACGAACATTACGAACATCCCTCATTAAAAGATAAGATCATCGTTCACGGTCATACCCCGATTCCGGTTGAGAAATGCCGGGAAAGACTACAGATGAACAGAAAGGTAATCAATATTGATACCGGCTGTGTCTATGCTGAATATCCCGGGTATGGAAAACTGACTGCACTTGAAATTAATTCGATGACTTTGTATTC
>JAUZOM010000229.1 GCA_030706465.1 Bacteroidota bacterium
CAGGGTTCCACCTCTTCCCATTCCGAACAGAGAAGTTAAGCCTGTCCACGTCGATGGTACTGCAATTATGTGGGAGAGTAGATAGCCGCCGTTTTTAAAGCCTCATGTAAATGTTTCAACATTTACATGAGGCTTTTTTTTGACCAATATGGAGGATTTATGGATGTGGAAAATCATTTTATCCTTTAAAAAAAGGAAGATTAACAATCATAACGAGTACCGATGCGATAAATAAGTCTCTTATATAAAAGTCGCAAATACTGGAACGTTTATAGTTTATCTGATGAGAAAAGCTTCGGACGGCAAAGTCAAAGATTATATTTAAAGTTGATTATTTAAAGACAGAAGGAAATTTGTTTGAAAAACCCGACATAGTGATTTTACAGTAAAGCGATCTATATTCAGATAAATCTTACATTGGCTTTTGCTCCTATAAGTTGGCCTGTTTAGTGTCAGATTTTGATGTACAGTATATATGTGTGTTTTAATTAAAGACAGAAAAAGATCATGTGACTGGTATTTGATTAATTGAAAAGTATATGGTTGTTTCTATAAATTTAAAGAGTCTTCTTTTATAAAACACACAATCTATTGTTTTAATTACTTAAATTTACTAACTTGCGCGCTATTTTATTAATCTTAATTTATTTATCATGAAACATTTTTTTTTAATCTTATTAATTTGTTTGGGTCTTTTTCCATTGGGTAGTATTGAGGCTAAAGTAAAATTACCTTCCATATTTACAACCAATATGGTATTACAGCAGCAATCTGACGTTCCATTTTGGGGAGAAGCAACTCCAAATAAAAAAGTAAAGATTACAACTTCCTGGAATGGAAAGGTCTATGAAACGGTTGCAACTTCAACTGGTAAATGGGAAACGAAGGTCTCTACTCCGGTTTTTGGAGGCCCTTATACGATTGATATCAGTGATGGATCTAAAATAAAGCTGGAAAATGTGCTTATTGGTGAAGTTTGGGTATGCTCGGGACAGTCGAATATGGAAATGCCATTGGCAGGTTGGGGTAAGGTGATGAACTTTGAACAGGAGATCAGTGCTGCCAATTATCCGAATGTACGTCTTTTGCAGGTGGTAAAAAATACGAGTACAAAGCCGTTGAACGATTTAAATCCGGCAATGGGAGGATGGGTCCCCTGTTCTCCACAAACAGTGAGAGAATTCTCTTCTGTTGCTTATTTCTTTGGAAAAAATCTTTATGATAACAAAAATATACCGATAGGACTTATAAACACTTCTTGGGGTGGAACTATCGCAGAAGCCTGGACTAGCGGGAATTCATTGAAAACAATGCCTGATTTTACTGCTCCGGTGCTTACTATGGAAAAAAACTCATCCGATGTGAATGTTGATCCGAAGGCAAAATATGATCACGATTTAACGATCTGGAAAAATGAAGTAGAAAAGGCAGACAAAGGTAAACTGAATGGGCAGGCTGTCTGGGCTAAGATGAATTTGGATGAAACGGATTGGAAAACTATGAATATACCTGATGTTTGGGAAAATCAGGGTCTTCCCGGTTTTGATGGGGTCGTATGGTTCAGGAAAACGGTTGATATTCCTACAGATTGGCAAAATAAAGACCTGAAGCTTAACCTAGATATGATTGACGATAATGACGTTACCTACTTTAATGGAGTTGAGGTAGGACATACGGAAGGTTATAATTTATCACGAACCTATAATATTCCAGCCAATTTAGTAACAGCCGGAAAAGCAGTAATCACCGTTCGTGTGCATGATTTAGGAGGAGGAGGGGGCATTTATGGAAATGCTGCATTATTAAAATTAAGTCTTTCAACTGATAAATTCATTGCCCTTGCCGGAGGTTGGAAATATAAAACAGGCTTTAGCATGAGTGATATCCCTGCAGCACCTAAAAGCTGGAATGAACCAAACAGGCCAACTGTTCTCTTTAATGCCATGATTAATCCGATTATTCCGTTTACCATTAAAGGGGCTATCTGGTACCAGGGCGAAAGCAATGCAGATAGAGCCTATCAATACCGGGAATTATTCCCGTTGATGATCAAAGACTGGCGTAAACATTGGAATCTGAATTTCCCGTTTTATTTTGTTCAACTGGCTAATTATACGAAAGTTCTTGACGAGCCGGCACCATCGGATTGGGCAGAATTACGTGAAGCCCAGTTAAAAACATTGAACCTTGAAAATACGGGAATGGCTGTCACGATTGACATTGGTGATGCGAAAGATATACATCCGAAAAACAAACAGGAAGTAGGTCGCCGTCTTTCTTTAATTGCCAGAGCAAATGCTTATGGAGAAGCAATATCTTTTTCCGGTCCAATATATGATACATATAGGATAGAAGGAAATACGATTCGTATCAAATTTAAATATGTTGAAGGTGGGCTTAAGATCAGGAACGGTGAGAAGCTTACAGGTTTTGAGATAGCAGGCCTTGATCATAAATTTAAGTGGGCAGATGCCACAATTGTAGGGAATGATGTGATCGTTTCTTGTCCGGCAGTGGAAAACCCGATCGCTGTACGATATGCCTGGGCCGAAAATCCGGTTTGTAACTTGTTCAATAGTGCCGATCTACCCGCTTCTCCATTCCGTACTGATGACTGGAAAGGGGTAACCTGCAAATAATTCTTATTGTACATTCGTTAGTTTTGAATATCCCATAAAAAGAGCTCTGTTTCCTATTGAAACAGAGCTCTTTTTATGGGGTATTCAAAATAGTAATTTTACTTTGGAATAAGCAGGATCAATTAATAATTTGGATCTATTTTATAATTACAGATGGTATTATTTTAGGAATCCTTGTTCTTTCAACACCGTCAGAAATTTATCCGAAAAGAATTCATTGTTTACCTTTGAATAACGGATATCGGTAAAAACCTGAGCCAGCGTTTCTTTTTGATTCTCCAATACAAATTGTTTATAGAATTCACTGTGCTCTTTTTCTGAATAGATAGCATCAATTTCATTAGAACTAAATTCATGATAAGTTTCAGTATGAACAACAGCGTTCAGGGGTAGCCGGTCGGTTTGTTCGGGTAAACCATCCGGGTAGCCTACTGTTATGGTGGTTACCGGAACAACTAATTTAGGTAATTGCAACGTATCAATAATCTCACGGGCATTATAAGTGGTTGTGCCAAGGTAACAAATTCCAAGTCCGACACTTTCAGCTGCAATACAAAACGTCTGAGCTGCCAGCAGAGTATCAATAGCAGAAGCGATGAATGATTGAAAATTATCATAACCCGGATTGGCCTGACGTTGTTCACACCATTTGGTAAAAAGATTGAAATCCGCACAAAAGGTCAGTACAACCGGTGCCTGGGCAATCATGGGCTGATTGAAATGAGCCGGGGCAAGTTGTTTTTTTATTTCAGTATCCGTTGTTACAATAATGCTGTAAGCCTGCATATTCCCGGTATTGGAGGCCCTGCAGGCTGACTCTAGCAATTTAGTAAGTAATTCGGGGTCGATTTTTTGATCGGTGTATTTACGTACAGTCCGATGTTGGTTCAGTAAATCCAGCATATATTTTTTTGTTACAAAGATAGCCATTTAAGTAATGTATTGCAAGCTGCCGATAATTATACCGTATGCACAAACAGCAGAGTCCGATCTCGATTTCGTCACCTTTGCCGGCTTATTGGTCACTTAACGGCATTAGCAACAGTCCGGTAATTGGTTTATAATCAAAGTAGATAAAGGACAATAACCCCTAGAGGATAAATAAGTATTTTTATTGTTGGAAAACGGATAAATGAAAAAGAGAAGATTCTACTGTTGAAAGTCGAATCTTCTCTTTTTATGATTTTTGGGAGGAACTTGCCGGTTTATAAAACTCCCTGAGCCAGCATGGCTTTGGCTACTTTTAAGAAGCCGGCCACATTTGCACCCTTCATATAATTGATGTAGCCGTCCGGTTCACGTCCATACTTCAGGCATTGGGCATGAATTTCACTCATAATCTGGTGTAAACGTAAATCAACTTCTTCGGCAGTCCAGGACAGATGCATTGCGTTTTGGGACATTTCGAGTCCGGAGGTGGCTACACCGCCGGCATTTACAGCCTTCCCCGGCCCGTACATGATTTTATGGGAAATGAATAATTCGATTGCCTCCGGCGTACAACCCATGTTGGATATTTCTCCCACACAAATCACACCATTCTGAATCAATAAGTTGGCATCTTCTTCGTTTAATTCGTTCTGGGTGGCACAAGGCAAGGCAATGTCCACTTTTAATTCCCAGGGACGACGATTAGGAACAAATACGGCACCATATTTTTCAGCGTATGGTGATACAATGTCATTGCAGGTGGCCCGCAACTCAAGCATATAATCGATTTTTTCACCTGAAATACCTTTCTCATCATAGATATACCCATCCGGACCTGAAATGGAAACTACCTTGGCACCCAGTTCTGTTGCTTTCAGGGCTGCACCCCAGGCTACATTCCCAAAACCGGAGATGGCAATGGTTTTACCCTTCAGGCTCATACCGGATGTTTCGAGCATTTGCTTGACAAAGTACAACCCGCCAAATCCGGTGGCTTCCGGACGAATGAGCGATCCGCCAAATTCAAGGTTTTTGCCCGTCAATACGCCGGTATTCACCCGGGCCAGTTTACGGTACATGCCATACAGATAGCCTATTTCCCTTGATCCGACACCAATATCCCCGGCCGGTACATCTGTATCGGCCCCGATATGCTGCCAAAGTTCCGTCATAAACGCCTGGCAGAATCGCATTACTTCACCTTCCGATTTTCCGCGGGGGTTAAAATCGGAACCGCCTTTCGAGCCCCCCATAGGCAAGGTAGTCAATGCATTTTTAAAGATCTGTTCGAAACCCAGAAATTTTAGGATGGAAAGATTCACGGAAGAGTGGAAGCGTAATCCTCCTTTATAGGGGCCGATGGCATTATTGAACTGTATCCGATAACCCAGGTTGATTTGCACGTCTCCACGATCGTCCACCCAAGGCACTTTAAAGGTAAAGATTCTATCCGGTTCTACCAGCCTTTCCGCAATTTTAGCTTTTTCAAACTCGGGATGTTCGTTGTAAACCGGTTCAATGGTGGTTAATACTTCACGTACAGCCTGTAAATACTCTTTTTCACCCGGGTGCTTCACCTCAAGCGATTGCATCAATTCTTCGATATTCATACAACTTAATTTTTAAAAGGTATCGGGATATTATAAGTTAATTCAATTCGATCTTTTCAAGTAACTAATTTAGCGGATCAATGCAGTATCCTAACAAGAGTTTTTGCCAAAATGTAAGCATTGTATCCTGGATTTGTGTTAAACCAATTGTTTGTTTAATCAAAACGATAAGAGTATAGAAAAATTTCTTTCATTTCGATTACTGTGCAAGTTTAAAGTTTTTATTTGTTATAGACAAACATTTTGGTAGTTTTTATTTGTTAATTTTAAATAGATCCGAAAGCTGGATTCCGGGTATGTACCCGGTTCCGGCCTTGAAAAGTTTCACAACGGAGATTTCGGGAAGAGAAAGGCATTTCCATTTCCTGCTTTCTGTCCGGCACTGTCGAGTTGCACTTCTACTTATATTAATTATTAAAGTTTTGCAGTAAAATAACTTGTTGATAATAAATGACCTAACATTATCAAAAAGAGCGTAATTTGCAATTAATTTGCTATATGGGAGATAGTCAGTAACGAAGTTGTAAAATTACCAAGACTCTACTTTTATTGAAACAAAATTATCGGTTCATGTTGAGTTGTTTTAATAATTACCATCCAA
>JAUZOM010000023.1 GCA_030706465.1 Bacteroidota bacterium
ATTTTGATAAAGACAAAGTCATGATGGACTTTGCCATCTTTGCTATTGCCTTTAATCTGGGTAAAATGTATCGAAAAGCTAAAACTATTGTTAAAAATACGGCAAATACTGATACTCATCTCTGTTATTTAACAATAATTGTTTTCCTCAGAAAAAATTACCTTCACTCAGATTGTTTTTATCATCAAAACTCTGAACTTGCGGCATAAAAACGAAAAAGGCTGCATCTCTTTTGATACAGCCTCTTCTATTTATTGCAGATGATTTAATCAACTCATAAAGCTGACACGTTTATCAATAGACTAATCAACTCTTTCCTCCTTCACCACTTTAGGCTTCTTCACTTTGTCCTCATTCTTTGCTATAAAATCCTTCCACCCTGAATATGCCTTTTCAGAGGCTGGTTTCCCCATTTGCAGGAAGTGACAATAGGCAGCAGCCAATCCATCGGTTGCATCTAATTGAGGGAGCATACTTTCCTGCGGAATCTTTAAATAACGGCGAAGCATGTCCGCCACTTGTTCTTTGGAAGCAATTCCGTTTCCGGTAATAGCCATTTTTATTTTCAACGGTGCATATTCGGTAAGCGGAATATCGCGATATAGTGCGGCAGACATAGCTACACCCTGTGCACGTCCAAGTTTCAGCATAGATTGTACGTTTTTTCCAAAAAATGGTGACTCAATAGCTAAATGATCCGGATGAAATTCATCGATAAGCGATAAGGTTCTGGCAAAAATACGTTGCAACTTCAGGTAATGATTGCTGTACTTTTTCAGATCGAGAACACCCATAGCCAACATTTCCGTTCTGTTGCCGTTAACTTTCAGAATACCGTACCCCATAATGGTAGTTCCGGGGTCGATACCTAATATGATTTGCTCCTTGACCATACATTAATCAACCAGTTCCAATACTGTCGTAAAGAAAATTACTTCAGTGCCGAATTTTTTAGAACAGTTTTCCTGGAATAGCGCACTGTATTCCTTATTCCACAATTTAAGTGTTTGCATATCCCGTACATGAAATTGAACAGAAAACGAAGTCCCGTCCTGTTTGTCGCTTGTAATGACACGAGCCACTTGAGGTTGTGTGAAATAAGTTGAATCGAGCATGAAAGGAATGTGTTGTTCGTGGATCCATTCGAGCCATTCATTATGCACTTTATCAGAAACCAGATAGGTTGTATTAAATATGAACATAAATTCAATGTATATTAAAAAAATATTAAAGCAAAAGTACGCATAATTTCCAAAACTTCCTTATCTTTGCACCGCAATTTAAAATCAATTATGGGGGTTTAGCTCATCTGGCTAGAGCGTAACACTGGCAGTGTTAAGGTGACCGGTTCGAGTCCGGTAATCTCCACTTGATTTACA
The DNA here is from genome assembly GCA_030706465.1 of Bacteroidota bacterium. Taxonomy (GTDB): domain Bacteria; phylum Bacteroidota; class Bacteroidia; order Bacteroidales; family Paludibacteraceae; genus Paludibacter. The sequence goes on from JAUZOM010000023.1 coordinate 1,380, forward strand.
AAAGGCTTACCGTTTTCCGGTAAGCCTTTTTTGTACTCCGGCACAGACCCCTAAAAAAGGTTGGACTTTCGTCCGACCTTTTATTTAAAGTTTCTTCTTAAAACTTAAGTGTTACTGAAGCTAAGAAATTCCTTCCGGCCTGCGGAAAATACCGGATGTCATTGTAACGTGTTGAGGGGGTTGAACTATCCCGGAAATAGTAAGAATCCCAAACATAAGCATTACTGCTGTATTGTTCATTGAAAATATTATTAACTAATGCAGACAGCACAATCCCGCGAATTCCTTTTACCGGGATAGAATAACTCAAGCGAAGGCTATTTATAAAATAAGCATTCAACGAACGGTCATTGCTCCCGGTATTATCCACGTATTGTTTTCCCACATATTGCGATTGAAATCCGGCTTCAAAATTTCCCCTGATGAAAGTGATCATGCTGTTAGCCAGCATTTCAGGGGAGAAGGCTATCGGTGCACTGCCAACTATATTCTGCTTTTGTCCAACCCAGTTCCAATCCTGGTCATTATCATAGATATTTGCATATTCGGTATAATTAATCACCCTGTTATGACTGACGGTTACCGAGGCATCCCAGCGCAACCAGTCAACAGGTTTTACGCTTCCCATAAACTCGATCCCTAAACGATAACTTGTTGGAATATTCTCCGTCAGCATTTCGCCCATATCGTCAATTTTCCCCGTTAGTATTAACTGATTGTGGTAATACATGAAGTAACCGTTCACTCCGAACGAATAGATATCGTTATGATATTTGTAACCGACTTCGCCATCGTATAATCTTTCGGAAGTAGGCCAGGTTGCCGATGTACCATCGGTATAGTTGGTTCGTGTAGGTTCCCGGTTGGCTATTGCCAGTGAGGCATACCAGTCGTTGTGGATGGTTGGGCGGTAATAAGCGCCCACTTTCGGATTAAAGAAGTTGAAATGCTTGTTAACATCCAGAATCTGCATGGCTCCAATGGCATCATCCCATTGGTCATTCCGGCCAGACAAGGTATAATTGACCATACGATATTGTAAATCGGCATACACATTCAGTTTTGATGTCAGTTCGTAGTTTGCTTTTAAATAGATATTGGCATCCAATTTGCTGACTTTACTGCGATAGAATTCTGAGATGGGCAATATATCCCCGATATAATTTTTTACCCAGATCACATCACCAAAATGATTACCCCAATAATTGTTGGCAGCTCCACCCAATTGTGCCTTGAGTTTGTTCTTCTGATAATTTAGTGAAAAAATACCTCCCGCAAAGTTATTATCCATCTTCTTTTGGGTCACTAAGTCGCTGTTGGTAGTTGTTGTTCCATCTGCCGTGAAAGGAGCTAAAGAATAATGTGGCAATGCCTTATCTTGCTGATATTCTTCATAGTATCCATCACCCCGGGTATAATGCAATCCCGCGTTTAAACTAAATTCAGGGGAGAACGAATGGACACCAAGTAATTGGTAATTAGTCTGGATATAGTTATCCGTTTGATTCTGGTAATAGAGCGGTTGCCCGTTAGCGTCATTGCCCATGAAGCCGCAAGGATTGTAGGTGCGGTGAGTGGCTAATGAATCTTTCGGTACACCATCCCAGGCATGGTAAGTTTTTTCAGTTCCACCGAACGTCAGGAATTTGATGGAGGTATGATCGTCGTAATAACCGGCCTGCACAAAATACGATTTCATATCCACCGAACCGCGATCAATATAACCATCCGATTTTACAGATGACAGTCGTGTGTCTATTGCCCAATGGTTGTTTATCAATCCCGAACTGGCTTTTACTGTTTCCTTCAGGGTGTTGAACGAACCGTAGGTAACACTCGTCTCACCCGAAGCCTTTTGGGCATAGTTCTCGGTTTGTAGATTTAAGTTAGCTCCAAATGCACCGGCTCCATTTGTAGATGTCCCTACGCCGCGTTGGATTTGGATACTCTGCAGGGAAGAGGCAAAGTCGGGAATATCCACCCAATAGGCCCCCTGCTCATCCGGATCATTATAGGGAATACCATTAATCGTAATGTTTATTCGGGTGGCATCTGTACCCCTGATCCGGAAACCGGTATAGCCGATACCGGTACCGGCATCCGAAGAAGCCACAAACGATGGCGTCATCGACAACAGATACGGGATGTCTTGTCCGAGATTGGTCTTTGATAAAGCTTCTTTGTCGATATTGGTATAAGCAACCGGCGATTTATCAGTAGCGCGGAGTGATGAAACGGTAATTTCATCCATCGAATACGTTTTCGGATTTAATGTTATCACTAAATCCTGATCGACATTCGCCTGATGGATCGATGTTTCAAAACCTACAAATGAAGCTTCGAGTGTGTACCGGTTCTTGGATAGCTTTTCAAAATTAAAGGAACCGTCCTTTCCGGTTGTTCGAACGAGTGAACTGTTCTGAATAGCCACAGTTGCACCTACTAAAGCATTCCCTTTTTCGTCCAACACTTTCCCTTTGACGGTGTGTTGTGCAAAAGCGGTGAAAACGGAGAACAGCATGAATGCTGAAATAAAAATTTGTCTCATAGCAAATTAATTAAATGAGTTAATGAATTTGATTGAGAGCCTAATAAAAAATACGGATGAATTTAGCTTATTCCCTTCGCGGAATTACCCGTGCAGGTTCAAAGGGTATGATCTCAGCCCGAAATATTAAGGCACCCCATTGTAAATAGTTAATAAAAAGAAAGAAAAACAACCCTGGAAGCGGGTCGAATTCCTTTCGGGGACAAAGATACAAAAAAAGGTTGGATGTTGATCTGTTACAAAATAATTCAACCGGATTATCCGCATGATGTCATAATGATAAAGAGTCGGAATGCGGATAAGAAGGAGTCAGCTGATTTCAGAAGTGAAATTATGACCGCTTTCATCTCCGTTGGTAAATTCCCGATGCACCGACCGCTTGAGGCTTGGGTTAATTGTTTTTCCGAATTCATTTCGTCATTCACTCTTAGCGTGGAGGAACTTCGGATAGGGTTCGGATAGGTATACCTATCTGAACCCTATCCGAACTTTAATTCAACCCTATCCGATTCCACTTTATACTTAAAACGGAAGCAGGGTAAGCTTCCTAGAATTAGGGTAAGTGAGGAGAGTAAATAAAAAGAAAATAAGATCAAAATACTGCCGTCCTTTTACTGAAATTAATCCAGATTCTATGAATCAAGGTCTTTATGTTTTATATTTAGTAGTTTTGTTTTTTTACAAAGATTAATTCTGTGATAATCACCTATTTATATTCCTTGAATTGGATATGAATATCTTCAATGTAAATAAATTAAAATGCATTTTAAAAATAAGCAGAATTAGTATCCGATGATTCATATCCTGATTCTTTTTCAAAATGAGGGAAACATTGTGGCGTTTTTTCCAGAGATTCAACCCACGGCGATTTACTTCTGAACGTATCTCCTGTTCAATATCTGACCCTTTAAGCATTCTGTTTGCTTCTTTAACAAAGACGATTAACGTATCTTGTTGTTGTACTTCCAGGAAAAAACGGATCGGGGGTCAGTATGTGTGCTTTTTCAGGGAGCATAAAAGAACAACTTAGCCGGAACAGGATGCGACAGAATAATGTTACTACGCTTCCGGTCTTCAAAAATGCTTTTATTAAAGGCTGTTGTCCGATGGTTACGAACCGGTAGTCAGTTTAACCTGTTTTTAGGAATATCGTTCAGGGAACAGAATGTAAAAAAATGTTACTCATCCATTTGGCAGGATAAGGAACGGAAGAGGATGTTATTTAGGAAACAATAGCAGAAGTTAATCAACAAAGATTTCGCCAGTCAGATAATGTCTCGCCTGTCCGCTGATTTCAACCCGGTCATGTAAGTAAGTACAGCTTAACTGCCCTTGCCGGTCCGAAAGTTGTAGGGCGGTTAAATGTGTTTTGCCTAATCTTTTCGCCCAAAAGGGGGTCAGCAGGGTATGGGCAGAACTGGTTACGGGGTCTTCATTTACACCTACTTGCGGAGCAAAGAAACGGGAGACAAAATCAACCTCGTTTCCCTTTGCTGTAATGATAACACCCCGGGCATCGAGGTCTGAAATGCAATCGAGATGAGGTATAATCCGGCGTATCTGTTCTTCATTCTCAAAAAGATAGAGATAATCGGTTTTGCCTTTCAGAATTTCAAGGGGGACGATATTAAATGCAGATGATAAAGCAAAAGAAATTTCTTCTTTTCGGGCTGTATCTGATGGAAAATTTAAAGATAGCAGGTCATCGTGCCGGGTGACTGTGAGTTCTCCGCTCCGGGGAGAGTAAAAACGAATGGCAGGTCCGGCATGTTTTTCAAGATTGAACAATACATAGGCCGCAGCCAGGGTAGCATGTCCACACAGGTCCACTTCAACCCGGGGAGTAAACCATCGGATCAAGTATTCCTCTCCCGTTGGAACGTAAAAGGCAGTTTCGGCCAGGTTATTTTCTTTTGCTATGTTTTGCATCAGTTCGTCGGGCAGCCATGCTTCTAAGGGGCATACTGCTGCCGGATTGCCACGGAAAATTTTATCGGTAAAAGCATCAATTTGATAGATCTTCTGTCTCATGATCTAGAGAAAATTATATATGGGATTGGGAAATAATAAATAACCTGTAAAAAGTATAGTTGAAGTATGTTTTTAGTTGTCAGTTATTTAAATTAATTGTTTCAACTATTTTTATGTTCCAGTTTTGATGTTACAAATATATTAATTCTAACCCAATAAAAGTCCTTATTTGATGAATTATAGTTGTAGCTGTCACTCCGGACTGTGACCTGATATTGAGATGTCTGTGTATTTATTTTGTTTTTTCCGGAATAATACAATTGCTCCTAATATGCAACCTTAAAAGAAATCAAATTGAATTCAATGTTGAATCATTGATGAAATTGAATATATTTGCACAACTAAACTTATGTGTGATGATTACAACGATTGATAAACAGACTGCGCTGATACTGATTGACTTGCAAAAAGGGCTGGTGAAAATGGAAGCTGCTGGTTCTGTAAAAAAGATCCTATTAAAGGCTTCTATGTTGGTGGATGTTTTCCGGACAGCTCGTTTGCCGATTGTGATCGTTCATGTAGATCCACTGGGAGCTGCTTGGACGAAAACAAGGGTTGAAGTTGCGTCCGTGCCACAAAACCCTTTTATGCAGACGATTGCAAAGGTGACCATGCCCATTATGGGTTTTACGGACATTGTTCCGGAGATCGTCATTCAACCGGAGGATATCCTGATTGAAAAGAAATCGTGGAATGCTTTCTTTCAGACTTCCCTTGATAAAGAACTAAAAAAAAGGAAAATCACCCAAATCGTCCTGGCAGGTATTTCAACCAGCAGGGGAGTGGAAGGGACAGCCCGTGCGGCCAGTGAACTGGGTTATAACCTGATATTTGCCACCGACGCGATGACCGATAAGGTAAAAGACGCGCATGATAACAGTATCCGCAACATTTTTCCACGCATAGGCGAATTGGGAACCGTAATGGAAATTACCCGAAAATTATCTTCTGTTAATAAAAAATAATTCATTCCAGCCTTGTCCACTTTCCGGGTCTAATGACTCAATTTTATTGTTTCTGTTCGTTTGTAAATGGTTGTTTCCTGAATTGGTGGTGAAACTATCGCCTGAATTAGTCTGCCATTCATTAAAGCAAGCTATTAATATTATTAAACTGAATATTCTTGCATGAAGCAACCGGAAAATAGGTTGTTTCATGCATTCGAATTGTCCGTAATGTTAGCAGATTGTTATTATAGGGGATCAGTTTGCTTTCGATCAGTACAATTTTCTTATTTATCCTATTCGAATGTTTCTTTTTTCATTCAAATTATGTAAATTTGCATCGTTTAATCGGTTAGCGGCACTATATACCTAGCCACTTTCAATCTAAAACGTCAAACACTTATAAACCATCGATCATTATGACCATCCGCCAACTTTCTGTTTTCCTGGAAAACAAAACCGGTTACCTGAATCAGGTATTAGCTATTTTGGCAAAATACAATATTAATATAATTGCATTGACCGTGGCCGATACAAGTGATTACGGCATTTTGCGTGCCATAGTTTCCGATCCCGAGAAAGCATTGGAAGTCTTACGTGCACAACAATTCTCAGTCCGGATTCATGATATATTATCTATTGAAATGGATGCAGCCCCAGGAACCATGTCCCATATACTTGACTTGTTTACAGCTGCTGAACTTTGTATAGAATATGTATATGCATTCAGTTTCGGGAGCAAATCAATCCTGATCTTACGAACAGACAACCAGGATAAGGCAATCGAAGTCATAAAAGCCAATCATATGAAGTCGATCAATGAAGCTGATTTAAGATAGAGACAAAAAATAAGCGGCAAGCGGCAAGGAAAAAGAAATAGAAACAAAATTAAGAATAAAGTAGTAAGGATCAGAAATAATGAATGATGAGGCAAGAATAAGAAGGCAAGAAGCAAGAGGTATAATAAAGAAATCAACCAAAAAGCTGAATAATGAATCTGCTGCAGGAAATAGTGATTTCCTTCCCAAAAGCAACGAAAAGAAGTTCTGGAACAAGAAGATGGAGTGCATGAAAGAAAAGGATATGCGCGCTATTCAAAGTAAAAGACTGGTTGATTTGGTAGCACGTGTGTACAAACATGTTCCTTTTTACAGAACCCGTATGGACGAAGCTGGTGTGAAGCCTTCGGATATTCAGTCTATCGACGATATTGTAAAGTTGCCATTCACGAATAAGACCGATTTACGGGATAATTACCCTTTCAATTTATTTGCAGTTCCGATGCAGGATATCGTTCGGGTACATGCTTCGAGTGGAACAACAGGAAAGCCTACTACCGTGGGTTATACCAAGGCTGATATTGAGAACTGGAAGGAAGTGGTAGCCCGTTGTTTAACCATGGCCGGTGTAGGGAAAAAAGACATTATGCAAATTTCGTACGGGTACGGACTGTTTACGGGAGGTTTAGGCGTACATTATGGAGCTGAAACAGTAGGTTGTTCGGTGGTCCCGATCTCCGGAGGTAATACGCGCCGGCAATTGCAATTGATGTCGGATTTTGGTTCCACCGTTCTGGCTTGTACGCCCTCGTATGCATTGCACTTAGCGGATGCCCTGACAGAAAACGGTTATTCATTAAAGGATATGAAGCTGCGAACCGGCGTTTTTGGTGCAGAGCCGTGGACCGAGAATATGCGACTTGAATTGGAAAAGAAATGGGGGATCCGGGCGCACGATATTTATGGCCTTAGTGAAGTGATGGGGCCCGGAGTGGCTATGGATTGCATTCATCATTGCGGGTTGCATATACATGAAGATCATTTCTTCCCGGAAATTGTAGATCCCATTACCAAACAACCGGTACCTGATGGACAAGAAGGCGAATTGGTCTTTACCACGCTTACGAAAGAGGGAATCCCTTTACTTCGTTATAATACCCATGACCTATCCACCCTGAATCATGAAACCTGTTTGTGCGGAAGAACCAGTGTGCGGATGAAGAAAATAACGGGACGTAGTGATGACATGTTGATTATCCGGGGTGTAAACCTGTTTCCATCGCAAATTGAACATGTATTGCTCGAAATGGGTGAAACCAGTGCCCATTATATGCTGTATGTGGACCGGGCAAATAACCTGGATACCCTGGAACTGAAAGTAGAACTGGATGAATCGCAATTGACGGATACTATTCGTGACTTGCAGAACCTTTCGCGCAGGATTGAGCACGCCCTGAACAGTGCTACCGGACTGCATGTGAAAGTAACGTTGGTAGAGCCCAAGACGATTGCCCGTAGTGAAGGAAAAGCGGTGAGAGTAGTTGATAACCGGAAAAAGTAAGTTGCCTTCGTTGCTTTCAGCTCTGTGATATGATCCTCCGTTTCTATTCGCTTCACGATATTTTTTGCATCAAAGATAATTCGTGTAATTCGTATTAATTCGTGTAATCTATATTAAAAAATGACTATACCAAAACCTCTTGTAGATTCTCTTTTTGAACAGTTTGGCGAAGCAGATATTACCCGTTTGTCCATTCGGGAAGTGGGAAGGCTTGTTTCTCAGATTGAAGAGCAAAGCGGACAGGAATTTATCCATATGGAGATGGGAGTCCCTGGGTTACCTGCCCCGGCAATTGCCATTGAAGCGGAAAAAGAAGCATTGGATAAAGGTGTAGCACCTATATATCCCGATATTGAAGGGATCCCTTTTGTAAAGACAGAGATTGCCCGGTTTGCCCGATTGTTTATGGACGTGGAGGTATCGCCGGCCAGTTGTGTACCCACGGTAGGGGCCATGCAGGGTAGTTTTGCAGCCTTATTGACTGTTGCCCGTACAAATCGGGAAAAACCGTTTACCCTTTTTATTGATCCGGGCTTCCCGGTTCAAAAATCACAGTTGAATTTATCGGGTCTGCCTTTCAAATCGTTTGATGTCCTGAATTACCGGGGAGACAAGTTGCACGATAAACTGGAATCCTATCTGAAGGAAGGAAATATTTGTTCCATCTGTTATTCATCGCCGAACAATCCCTCCTGGATTTGTTTTTCTGAAAGTGAATTGAAAACTATCGGTGAACTGGCAACCAAATATGATGTGATAGTCATAGAAGATCTGGCCTATTTTGGTATGGACTTTCGCCAGCAGTATGGAGCACCGGGCATTCCTCCCTACCAGCCGACGGTTTCCCGCTATACCGATCACTACATTTTGCTTCTTTCGGCTTCCAAGATATTCAGTTATGCCGGCCAGCGTATCGGGATGATGATCATTTCAGAGGGTGTGCGCAAAAGGAAATACCCGAACCTGAGAAATTACTTTACCAGCGATGTGTTGGGCCATTTTGTTTCGTATGGGGTGTTGTATGCCACTACAGCCGGTACTTCCCACTCGGCACAGTATGCACTTGCCTGTACGCTGAAAGCCGTAAATGATGGTCAACTGGATTTTGTATCTGCACTACAGGCTTATGGTGAAAAGGCAAAATTGATGAAAGCCCTGTTTCTGAAATATGGCTTTTATATTGTCTATACCGATGAAGATCGGGAACTGGCTGATGGTTTTTACTTCACCATTGCTTATCCCGGAATGACAAGTGGCGAATTAATGAAAGAATTTTTGTATTATGGCATCAGTGCCATTTCATTGGCCATTACCGGAAGCGATAATCCAAACGGTTTACGGGCTTGTGTCTCATTTGTCCGGTTGGATCAAATGGGAGTATTGGAAGACCGGTTGAAGGCGTTTGCAGAGAATCAATAAAATTAACCCATAAACTAAATAGGCTGATCCAATATTATGTTGGATCAGCCTATTTTTTATTCAACTTATTTTACCACGTTGAAGCTTGCGGTCAGCTCCCCCACGAATGGTTGTAATACGCTTTACGATAGTCCGATAAATTATATTGTTGCAAATCTAGACATTCTTTTACGAATTCACAATTTATTGGATAGCTATTTTTGGTATGCATTCCCTGTTGGTCGTGAGCTTGCTACTTGCACCAAATTGATGAAGACTTTCAATATACAACAGCTTGTTTAAAATCGAATATATGAACCCGTATTCAACTTTAAAACCGTATTTTTGTAATTCAAATTTCTTTTAAAAGATTAATAATACTGATGATGAAAACAAATATACCTGCTGATATTCAATAACAGGCTCTAGATGCTTACCGTGTCGTCCGGCAAAAAGCAGCAGGAAACGAAGCAATAACCGTGCTTCATGTAGATGATGAATATAGCTTTATAGCTCATGGTACGGACTCGACCGGACTTAACAGCCTGTGGGTGTTCGATATAGGATCCGAGAAAACAGCCCGTGATTTTTTTATACATAATCCACCGACCCCGGCAGAAGTGGAAAATGCGATTCAGGTAGTTGAAGATGAGGTGATGCCATTACATAAATTAATTACCACCGGGTCTAGCTTATACACATTGGATGCCGGGATCAGGGAAACGGCGCAACTAACGGTTTTTGCGGAACATGAACAAAAGATAATACTTGAACGTGCAGATATGGAACAGCTTTTTAACCGGTTGGCAGCAATTATTACCGGCCGGCCGGCGAGTCAGGATATAATACCCACTACAAATTCATTTGCCGCCACACTCTTGGTGTTGCGTGAAGTGATGCATCATCTGGGGTTTCTGGATATCGGTATTTTTTAGCAAATTGGTTTATCCCAATAAATATCCTTTCAGGAGAAAGCCAATCAGAAAACCTAAAATAGCACCTGCCAGGACTTCACTATAACTATGACCCAACAGTTCTTTCAATTTTTCGTTTTTAAAGCGCTTGTCAAAGGCTGCGATAATGAATTCCGTCAATTGGTTGATTACGCCTGCATGTTCTCCCGCCGCTTTCCTGATTCCCGCCGCATCATACATGACAATAACTGAAAGCACCGTACTAACGGCAAAAGCCCCGGTGTTTAATCCTTGTGTGATGCCAATAGCTGTGGTTAGGGCAACAACAGAAGAAGAATGCGAGCTGGGCATTCCGCCGGTCTCCCATAAACGGGTCCAAATAATCTTCCTCTTTCTGAAAAGGGACTCTATCAGCTTATAAAGTTGAGCCGAAACCATGGAAATGAAAACAACATCCAGGATTCTATTATTAAAGATAATTCCGGTTCCCATAACAATACAGGGTTAAGAACAATTAAAAAAATGTTCGATACAACTAATTTCATCCCAAAATAGAAAGAATAAATAATAACAATTTCAAAAGATGAATAGTTTCCTTTTCTCAACAAAAGTGATGATTGCAACGAAAGGGAACTAACTAATATTGTATTTAAAGCATCACTGATGGATTCTCAAATCAAGTGCTGTCTCCAATCGGTTTTTGAATGTTCGCTACTGACTTTATTGCCGTATTCACGGGGAGGGATGAAGCCACAGGTTAGAGAAAGAGTGCCTGCCAAACAACGGGAGAGCTGTTTCGGTAAGCTCAGAAGCAACTTATAAAATTCACCTTGTGGCAACAGTTGAATATCGTTATCCTTGAATGAATCAATCTTCTTTTGGAGCTATGTGAAACAGATATTGATGAATTAATGGAACGAATACCAGTCAACAAACAATATGAAAAGCAATAAAAATGCAATGTTGATAACATTAAAAACAAGCAAGAGAATGCCCTAAAAATGGTTGTTTAGTTTTTTAATCAGACGACGTCACGTTATTCAAATAAGGGGAGTTGATAAAATACGCAGGACTTTATCCCACTTTTAATATGAGTTTAAACTCCTGCGAAACTTTAGTCATTAAACTTAATCTTCATGATTCGTTTAATCAAAGTCAATGTTATTATTAAGGACAGATCGAAAAATAAAAGAGGAAGCTGTATGAAGTCGAAGCAATACAGAAAAATGGGAAAAATATGAAATTAGAGGATTTCAAGACCCTGATAGTTATACTTTATAAATAAGAACAGTAGCATAAGCAGCAATTCCTTCTTTTCTTCCCACAAAACCCATCTTTTCGGAGGTAGTTGCCTTGATTGAAATTGTATCCGGTTCAATGCCCATTACTTCGGACAAACAATCTTGCATGGTTGGAATATGAGGATTCAATTTTGGTTCCTCCGCACAAATAGTACAATCGGCATTCCCAAATTCATATCCGTTTTGACGAATCAGAACCATTGTTTCCAATAATAAGATCTTACTGTCAATGTTTTTATATTCCTTAGAACTATCCGGAAAATGGAATCCAATATCTCGTAAATTGGCGGCCCCGAGTAACCCATCACAGATTGCATGAATCAATACATCGGCATCTGAATGTCCCAACAGACCGACTGTATGTTCAATACGAATTCCACCCAACCACAATTCACGTTCCGGTGCAAAAGCATGCACATCGTATCCAAAACCGACCCGTATATTCATATTTAATGATAAAATGTAAAACGGTTGAACCAACCCGGGGGAAAGAACAACCGTTTCAATTATAAATAATTATAAAGTTCGTTATAACAAAATCAGTGTATTATTTAACCAGATTTTTCAATCCAAACAAATCGAATGAAAGCGAGAAACGCAACGTTTGATCAAGGGGATTTGATTGGGAAGTCGAAATTACATAAGCAGCATCTAACTGAAAGACATTCAATTTAAAACCGGCACCTGCTGTAAAATACTTACGATTTCCTTTGTATTGGTTTTCATTAAAATATCCGCCACGTACAAAGAATTGATTGTTATAAGCATATTCAGCACCAACCGACCACATGATTTCTTCCATTTCTTCTTTGAATCCTCCGGGTGCATCCGAAAATGAGTTAAAGATCCCGGTAATGGGTGACATATTATTATAGGCAGTTATATCAGCAGTTGTCGGATTAAGTTTGGGCGTTGGCACCAATAATTTATTCAAATCAGCACTGACTGAAATCTTGTTATAATTATCAATAGGATAATCATAGGAACCTCCAATACGTAAATTTGTTGGAATAAAGTTACTCGTTTCATTCTGATCATACGATATTTTGGATCCTATATTCGAAATATTAATACCTAAGCCCAATGTTCCATCAACACCCTGCATGGCAAGCGGAGTCTTATAATAGGCTGAAATATCGGCTGCAACAGCTGACCCTGGATACATAGTCACTGAAGACCCTCCACTAGCAAAATTATACCCGTTATTCAGATCGGAATGAATATATCGTAAGGCTGCTGATGCTGAGAATTTATCGGAAAGCAAACGTGAATAAGCTATATCAAAAGAATATTCATTAGGATTTGCGGTTCCTTGTATTGTCCCCTGCCCATCCGTCATTGTAATAGCACCTAAAGAGAAATAACGCAATGAAGCACTTAAGGTTTGACGCGAGTCAAATTTCCAATACCCGGCAACATAGGCCAGATTGATATCAGAGACCAATTTTCTCAGCCAGGGAGTATACGAGACTGAAACTCCGGCATCACTTTCCATAAAAGCGTATTTTGCAGGATTCCAATACTGGGAATTAACATCGGGAGTAGTTGCAGCACCAATATCGCCCATACCACCGGCACGCGCATCGGGAGCAATTGAAAGAGAAGGAACAGCTGTTACAATCGGATTATTTACTTGGGCAAAAACGCTTACCGATAACGTAACCAGAACACATAGGGCTAGAAGGCTATTTTTCATTAGAAAATTATAATTTTTAATATTTGAATATTACTGAAATTAATACACTAATTAGTTAAACGGAAAATTTTAATATTATTGTCCAACAACCAACATTTTATTGGTTTTAGAAGTAGAATCACTATTCGTCGTTTTGATGCTTACCCGGTAAAAATAAACACCGGTTTTAACCCGTTGACCATTGTTATAGGCAGTATCCCAAGATATATTATCTGTTCCCGATTGCGTGAATGACCAGATTTTACGCCCGGAAATGTCAAAAATGTCAACCGTTGTACTAAGGACTGTTTCCGGCCGGTCATGTTTAATGATTATATTGGTCTTCGTTTGTACAGGATTCGGAGAATTATAAACTGTAAAAATTTCAGGCGTTAAACCTTTTACCACTTCAAAATTTATTGAGCTCGTCGTTGAATTATTTAGCAAATCCCAGACCCGGAATGTAAGCGTGTGCTTCCCATCTTCCATCAATGGTAACTTATATTTTACAACTCCACTGGAATAACTATCTGTATTTGCCTGAAAGTAATCATTCAAGACATAAGATTGAGTCGGGTCCTGATCGATAGTCAACATGACATCATGCCCTATCCCACTCCCGACAGTATTAATACCATCGCTATCGCTGACATTTGCAATGAAAAGGGGCGTCTCATTCACCTTGTCTCCCGATACGAAATTTTCAGAATTTAAATATAAATCAGCTTTGGGTCCATCGGCTTCTTCAGCATAGCTTGTAGCCATCCCCCCAATAGTGAAGTTTTCAAAATAGCCCTGCGCTTCAAAATTATTTGTATCATCATTCGCATAATAATTTATCCGTCCGCCACCAAAGTTATATCTTATATCTTTAGGTAACATAAACGAAAAGCTATAAGCTCCTTTTACCACCTTAACATCGCCAGAAAACAAGGTGTTTGGACGGTCCGAATAAGTCATTGAACCCTGACCTTCATTATTTAAAGTCGTTATTCTTTGTACCTTATCATAGACAATGGCATGAAGAGTCCCATTAAAATTATCAATTTTAGTTCCATTTGCATCTGCTATTATGCCTTGAATAGTATCAACGGATAAAGCACGTAACGTATCATTTCCAAATACAGTGCTTTCGTTAATCTTTGTTGTTAACACCTGATATTCTGTTGGATAATTCAGTTTTATCGCGGGATCACCAACAAACACATAAGATAATTTATTGGTTTCAGTTCCTAAATTATTTTTTGTATAAGCAATAATATCACCTATTCGTTGATGATCTCCATTTTGGCTGCTAAATAATGTTTCACAAAATAATTTATCCAGATTAAAATTTTGAGAAGCATATACAGGACGGGCAGCCGCTAAAATACCGACCCCACCACCAGTTGGATTAAATACGACTTCTTCACCTGCCGAAAGAGTTTGTTGATCGAATTGCACAAAGTCACACGTTGCTGCGACAAAAAGAGGTAAATGCTTATTAGTTAGAACTTTTATATCATTTAACGTCAAGATACCTTCATTAGCCCAGCCATTTAAGGAAGCATGACCCGTGTAGTTTAGCAAAAACAACCCTGATCGCAATAAATTCAACAAATGATTTTTTGCCAAAGGATAACTTTGACCACTCGCATTTACTTCTTGTACATAAGCATCCAGATATATTTTGTTGACTTGAAATGACGGGAATTTTTTGGTCAATGATACTGCAATACTATCTGCTTGCGTTGAGTGTAAAGAATGGTCATCATCATCCGCAACAAAACACAGTTGATTTTTCCAATAACCTTTTCCCTGGTTATTCATATAATCAATCGTTTTGTTTACCACATCAGTTGCTTGCTGTGAAGTTGTTGTAGTAAAACGACCTACCCCAATATTCATTAAGTCGGAAGAAACCTGAGTTCCTTCATTATCGTCCAATAGAGTAAAATAATCATCCGTCACATACGAACTTGTCGTCACCAATGAATTCTCCGCTTGATAGGTTAAAATAAAGCTATTCCCAGAATCTGTTCGTAAATCTCTGTTATCATAAGATCCTTTCCCAAAAAGCAGTAAATATTTGGGAAGCTCTGATTTGTTATTTGATTGTAGTGCCCTGTCGTATAACATTTTCATTATCCAACGATAGGCAGTAGCATCTGGTGCACCTGACGAAAACTCATTATAAACCTGATCGGTAGTAACAACCGAAACCGTCATCTTATCCTTCTCCCGATGAGCCTGAGCTAAAGTTTGAGCCTGGGATAAAAAATTGGGATGAGTAATAATTACCATGTCAGCCTGTGTAATTGCATGAAGATTCTGATTAGGAACCACACCAATAATATCCGGTTTTTGAAAAGAGGATGAAGCTGTAGGATCAATTGCGAGATAACTTTTTACATCATTTCCTGAATCGACAAATGAGATTTTACCATTAACATTCCCAGTTGTGATTTTACTGATATTCTGTTTATCGGTTATATCCCAAATCTGGACATTAGCATTGGCATTACTCAGCAGGTATTGATTGTACGAAGACTGACCCAAGTAATCTACGTTTTGGAATTGCATGGCAGATCCATTCATAATTAACTTTCTACGGGCATTTACTTCCAGATAATTTAAATATCCCACTGAAGTGGATGTTGACTTTAAATAAGTGATATTGAAATTAAATACATCAGATTGCGGTGTAAAGTTAAAAATTCCTGTAGCACCAATACCTTGTATATAATTATCATTGTTAGTATTACCAGAGACATTAAGAGTTTTAGATTGTCCTCCATTCAAATCCAGTGAAAAATTTGAGCTAGCTGAAGATGTAGCTGCCACATCTAAACGTACAGTTGTAGAATTACTCAGTACAGCATTCGGGAAACTAAAGGGTAAGGCATATGTTGTCACATCACTAAAAGTTTCACCATAAAATTCTTTCCCTGAGCTTGTCAGGTTAACCAAATCTTTTTCATGAACTTGATAATCAATGAATTCTTCAACAGTATTAATTGTCGGAGAATTGGGTAAAACAATTGATTCAACACCGATTTTTTTTCCTACCCCAGCATCCGATGAAACGAAATAATACGCATAGTTGGAATAATTATTTATCGTATGTATGAACATCGATTTTGTTGTATCATACGACCATTTATTGATGCCCTGAGCATAGAATAAAATATAGTCACCCGAATTAAAAATACCATCAGAACCTTTATTCATATAGATCGCAACTTCTGGTAAATCATCCAGTTTTGGCAATAAAAAACTTTGTTCCAAAACAGCTCCTCCATAACCGAAAATACGAACATTAGCGGGATCAATGCCCATTGATGACAAATCCTCATAAGTCAGTTTGTAAATGCCACTGTCTTTTATTCTTATTTTCACAAACCTACCCTGAGATAAAACTGAATTCGTCACATAAGTCCGTGAATTAGTAGATGCTACTTTTTGAGGAAGAGTTGTCTTTGAAATTTGCAAATCAAAAGATTGCAATTTTAAGATATTACCTCCTTGTTTCACAAATGGTAATATACTTACATTGAGGAAACTTGTTCCACGGTCATGCAGTATGGAAGTAGTAATATCAGGATTATTTGGGATTAAACTGTTAACAGCCAGTAATACATTTTCTTCTTGAGTCAATGGAATATAAACCGGATTTTTTATCAATGCCTGATAGGAAAAAGCGGGATCACAAATTAGTCTCCGATTAAAATACGGCAAGTGATTTTCCATTGGATACTGAGCACTATCAAATGCAATCACATTGATAGATGAAGTACCAACAACCCATTTTTCAACCCCTTTCCAGTTTAATCGGTGAGAAGTGATTTGTTCGGTCTGAGCAGACAAAAAGCTAACACAAAAAAAGGAAAAAAGAAAAAAAGAAATTCTATATTTCATGTAATTATAAGGTCTGTTTATAAAACATATAACGTAATAACGATTTAAATAACCGTTTATTATCAGGAGCTAATAATAATTATTTTCAACTACTTAATATTAAAATCAAACATTTTTTTATCAAAGATATAACCTTCCAACCTGTCACCAATGGCAACTTTACCCACCCCTGCAGGAGTACCAGTAAAAAGGACATCCCCTATCTTGATAGTGAAGAAACCACTTACGTAAGCAATAAGTTCATTAATTGGGAAAATCATATCGGAGGAATTTCCATTTTGAACTGTTTGACCATTTAAATCTAAGCGAAATGGGATGTTTTGAATATCTCCCAATTCAGCTATTGGCAAAAAACTTCCAATCACCGCAGAATTATCAAATGCTTTGCTTATCTCCCATGGTTTTCCTTCATTTTTCAGTCTACGTTGCAAATCACGCGCTGTAAAATCAACGCCTAATCCGATTTCAGCATAATACCTGCCTGAAAACATAGAATCAATATTCTTACCCAGCCGGTTGAATTTAACAATCAGTTCAGTTTCATAATGCAATTCCTTACTAAAATCGGGAATAAAAAAAGGTTTGTTATTTTTAAGTAATGCTGTATCCGGTTTCATAAAAACAACCGGCTCTGAGGGGTTCTTACTATTTAATTCTTTATTGTGTTCAATGTAATTCTGTCCAATGGCAAATATCTTCATTTGATTCTTTGTTGCTTTTGATTTAATACTTTTTTCTTCTCATCTTCCTTTATTGCATTTAAGCGATTAAACATTACCGCTAAATGAGCATAAATAGAAGTATTCTGTACAATTACATTTTCAGGAACCCTGATCCGGAATGGAGTAAAATTCCATATAGCCTGAATGCCACCTGCTATCATAATTTCGGAAACCATTTGCGCCTTATCTACTGGGACAGTCAATACACCAATGTTAATTCCTGCCTGTTTTTGGAATTCTTCAAATCGATCAATATGATGAATCGGAACATTATTAATACTTGTTTCGGCTAAATCCAATTTCACATCAAAACCGGCTACAATTTCCAAGCCGAACTGTTCCAAGCCGTTATCATGCATTAATGCACCTCCTAAACTTCCAACCCCAAACAAAAAAGCCTTATGGGAATTAGTAAATCCCAGAAATGATTCGAGGATATTGACAAGTTCTTTCACATCATACCCAACTCTGGTGCGACCAGATATATTTACATAAGATAAATCTTTTGCAACCATTGAAGCGTCAACAGCTATATTCTTTGCTATTTGAGTAGATGATAAGTACATTTCACCTCCCTTTAAAGCTAACTGAGCATAAGCGAGGTACCATGGTAAACGTCTCAAAGTTGGTTCCGGAACTTTGAAATGTATAGATGCATGGATATTAGACATTTTCACAATAAATTAAATAATTAACACACAAAAATAGTCATTTTTTTCAAACAGTAATGTACAACTGCAATTAAAAAACATAGATAATGTATTTTAGCAGAAAAGCAAATTTTTTATTCAGCTAATTTGCTTAACTTTGCATGCTAAATTTTATTTATATTAAAAATCGTCAAAACAAAAGCAAATCACATATTTTCAATATATTATGGAATACAATTTCAGAGAAATAGAACAAAAATGGCAAGCTTATTGGAAAAACAACCACATTTACAAAACCGAAATTGATTTAGATAAACCGAAATATTACGTTTTGGATATGTTTCCCTATCCTTCGGGTGCCGGATTACACGTAGGTCATCCACTTGGTTATATTGCGTCTGATATTTTCAGTCGTTATAAGCGCTTACAGGGGTTCAATGTACTTCACCCAATGGGCTATGATGCTTTTGGTTTGCCTGCAGAACAATACGCCATTCAAACCGGCCAACATCCGGCCGTTACAACAAAAAAGAATATAGCCCGTTATCGGGAACAATTAGATAAGATCGGCTTTTGCTATGACTGGAACCGGGAAATCCGCACCTGTGAACCTGATTACTACAAATGGACACAATGGGCATTTATACAAATGTTCAACCATTATTTTAACAAGCAACTTCAAAAAGCTCAACCTATTGAGTCCTTGGTAAAAGTTTTTGAAACTGTTGGAACGGAAGGAATTCAGGCAGCTTGTAGTGATGAGTTACAATTTACAGCTCAGGAATGGAACTCAAAAACGGAAAAGGAACAACAAGAAATATTACTTAATTACAGGATAGCTTATTTAGCAGACTTAAAGGTAAACTGGTGCCCTGAGCTTGGAACTGTTCTGGCAAATGACGAAGTGAGTGAAGGTGTTTCGGTTCGTGGTGGATATCCTGTCGAACAAAGAGTCATGCGCCAATGGAGCTTGCGTGTTTCTGCCTACGCTCAACGTTTATTGGATGGATTGAACACGATAGAATGGACAGATTCATTAACAGAAACCCAAAAGAACTGGATTGGACGAAGCGAAGGTGCTGAACTTCGATTTGATATTAAAGATCAGGATTTTAATTTCGAAGTTTTTACAACAAGAGCCGATACCATTTACGGCGTTACTTTTATGGTTCTTGCCCCCGAAAGTGAACTGGTAAAACAACTTACTACCCCGGAACAAGCCGAAGAAGTTGCAGACTATCTGGATGCCACAAAAAAACGCACGGAACGTGAACGTTTAGCCGACCGCCGGGTTACCGGGGTTTTCTCCGGTTCCTATGCTATTAATCCGGTAAGTGGAACAGAGATACCCATCTGGATCAGCGATTATGTATTATCCGGTTATGGTACGGGCGCCATCATGGCGGTTCCTGCCCATGATAGCCGCGATTATGCTTTTGCAAAACATTTTAATTTGCCCATCATTCCGCTCATTGAAGGTTGTGATGTAAGTTTGGAAAGCTTTGATGCTAAAGAAGGCATCATGATGAATTCAGGATTTCTTAATGGACTCAGCGTAAAACAAGCCATTGCAAAGGCTAAAGCATATATTTCCGAGAAAAACCTTGGACGTTTAAAAGTGAATTTCCGGTTGCGTGATGCTATTTTCAGCCGTCAACGTTACTGGGGCGAACCTTTTCCTGTGTATTATAAAGACAATATGCCTTATATGTTAGACGAAAGTCGGTTGCCGCTTGAATTGCCTAAAATAGACAAATACCTCCCAACTGAAAAAGGGGAACCACCTCTTGGAAGGGCAAAAGAATGGCACACCGAAGATAATTTCCCGTTGGAATTATGCACGATGCCCGGTTTTGCGGGTTCATCTGCCTATTACTTGCGTTATATGGACCCTAAGAACGACAAAGCATTGGTAAGTCCTGAGGCAAACCAGTACTGGCGGAATGTGGATTTATATATCGGAGGGACAGAGCATGCCACGGGGCATTTAATATACAGCCGTTTCTGGAATAAATTCTTATTCGACCTTGGATTAGTCTGTGAGGATGAACCTTTCAAGAAGTTGATTAACCAAGGCATGATTCAGGGAAGAAGTAACTTTGTATATCGTATAAAGAACTCAAATACTTTTGTTTCTTTGAATTTGAAAAATCAATACGAAACGACTCCTATACATGTCGATGTTAACATTGTTTCAAATGACATGCTGGATATTGAGCAGTTTAAGAACTGGAATCCTGAATATAAGAATGCAGAGTTTATACTGGAAAATGATGTAAAATACCATTGTGGCTGGGTGGTAGAAAAGATGTCTAAATCGATGTACAACGTGGTGAACCCCGATGATATTGTTGGAAAATACGGTGCCGATACCCTTCGGTTATATGAAATGTTCCTGGGACCACTGGAGCAATCTAAACCATGGGATACCAATGGAATTGATGGAGTTCATCGTTTCTTAAAAAAGCTTTGGAGCTTATTCTATAAAAACGAATCGTTTATAGTCAATAACGAAGAGCCTTCACCGGAAGAACTAAAAGTATTACATAAAACGATCAAGAAAATCACTTTCGATATTGAAAATTTTTCTTACAATACTTCGGTGTCGGCTTTTATGATTTGTGTCAATGAACTTTTCGCGCTTAAGTGCAATAAAAAGTCCATTCTTGAACCTCTTGTTATTTTGTTGGCTCCATTTGCTCCACATATTGCTGAAGAACTATATCAAGCACTTGGAAATACGGTAACAGTTTGCGATGCCGTTTTTCCGGTTTGCAATGAAGAGTATCTGAAAGAATCGAAAGTAAAATATCCGATTTCATTTAATGGGAAAGTCCGTTTTACGCTGGAACTTCCGGCTGATATGAGGAAAGAAGATGTTGAAGAAACAGCACTGGCAAACGAACAGACGCTCAAATTACTCGATGGAAAAGTTCCTAAGAAAATTATTGTTGTTCCCGGTAAAATCGTAAATATTGTTTTATAGGCTCGTAATTAATTAACTGAGAAAATTAAATGAATCTGAAATCAATTACCAAAGAAACTTGGATTTCCATCAGAGAGTACATCTTTATTGCTTTTGGTTTATTAATGTATTGTTCTGCCTGGAAAGGTTTCTTACTTCCGCATTTAATAACAGGAGGTGGTGTAACCGGTATAGGTGCTATTTTGTTTTATGCTACAGGCATTCCAATTTTTGTCACTTATTTTACCATTAACTTTATTTTATTGGTCATTGCCGTTCGAACAGTGGGATTAGCTTTTTGTCTTCGAACCATATATGGCGTTGGAATCCTGACCTTTTTTTTCGCAGTGATACCACAGGCAACACCTGGTACCTTTGTCCAACCCGATGACAGTTTTATGGCTTGTGTCATTGGGGGACTATTATCCGGTGCAGGAATTGGGATTGTATTTTTATCGAACGGGAGCTCGGGAGGAACAGATATTGTTGCCAAAGTAGTCAACAAATATCGGAATATCACACTTGGAAGAGTATTACTTTATTGCGATGTATTGATTATTTGCTCCTCTTATTTTTTCGATTTTGGTAGTCTGGAGAAAATCGTATACGGATTAACAACGATGGCAATATCAACAATTGCAGTAGATATGGTCATAAGCGGAGTTCGACAATCAGTTCAGTTTTTCATCTTCTCAAAAGAATATGAACAGATTGCGACGAAAATAAATATAGAAGTTCATCGAGGCGTGACCATATTAGATGGGATGGGTTGGTATTCAAAAGAACCTGTAAAAGTTGTAACTGTAGTTGCACGCAAAAATGAATCGACTAAAATTTTTCGCATTATTAAAGATATTGATCCAAATGCATTTATCTCGCAATCTTCAGTCATTGGGGTTTACGGAAAAGGATTTGATATAATTAAAGGCAAATAATATAACAACCAGTCATTTAAAGTTTTTTGATGGGTGATGATTTAAAACAAAAGATGTTGAGCGCTATGACTTGGTCTACAGTAGATCGGTTTGGCCAACAAGCAGTTCAATTCGTAATAGGACTAATATTAGCACGCCTGCTTACTCCTGATGATTATGGTTTGATTGGGATGGTGATGGTTTTTGTCTCTCTATCAACAGCCCTTGTTGATGGTGGGTTTGGACAAGCTCTAATACGGAAACAAAATGCAGACGAAACAGATTATAATACAGTTTTCTATTTTAATATTGTTATTTCATTATTCCTCTATATTATACTATTCTTTTTAGCACCTTTCATTGCTATTTTTTTCAACCAACCACAGCTTATCAACATTTCGAGAGTTATCTTTATTGCCATTTTGTTTAATGCACTTTATCTGATACCTGTTGCGAAAATGGTAAGAAATTTAGATTATAAAAACGGAGCTAAAATAAATATTTTCTCAGTAACATGTAGTGGGATTGCTGGTGTCACCATGGCATTTAACGGTTTTGGAGTATGGTCATTAGTTGCACAACAAGTGCTATTTCATTTCTTCCGAATGATTTGCCTTCATTATTTTGTAAAATGGAAACCTCGTGCAATATTTTCTATCAAAGTCATTCGCAATTTTTGGAGTTTTAGTATCAACTTATTGGGAACATATATTTTAAATATGATTTTCAATTATTTATATATTTTAATTTTAGGAAAATTTTATCCAAAACATGAAGTCGGATACTACACACAGGCAAACAAACTCAATGAGACCACCAATACTAGTTTTCAATCTATATTAGTTGGAAGTACCTATTCTCTTTTGGTAAAGATACAATATGATGATGAACGATTTCGACGAATTTTCAGGGAAATAGCCCGGAAAATATCTATTATAACTTTCCCGATCATGTTGGTTTTAATTATTGTGGCTCATCCATTAATCTATGTTTTACTTACTGAAAAATGGATAGCTGCAGTACCTTATTTTCAATTGCTGTGTTTTGCCTCACTTTTCGCACCTCTGTACGGGCTAAATATCAGCGCATTAAATTCAAGAGGAAAATCAAAAATCACATTTAAACTTGAAATTATAAAGAAAGCACTAATATTATTATCAGTAGTTATATGCTTCCATTTCGGCATCATAGCCATGCTCATAGGGTATGTTTTTTCTTGTTTTATTGCTTATATAATTTCGGTATTATACCTGAAAAACGACCTGAATCATTATATTAAAAATCAAATCTCTGATTTTATTGGTTGCATAGGGATTGGTATTTTTATAGCAGCATGTGACTTTGGTCTTTCATTTCTAATTCACAACAATCATGTGCTTTTGGGGACTCAAATAGTAACATCTGGAATTCTTTATATTCTTAGTATGAAATTGTTTTACAGCGAATTATATAATCAAGTATTAGAGGTCATTTCCGGGAAGTTAGCTCTGTTAAAAAAGAAGATGATATAATGAACATTTTATTTCTAAGCTCTTGGTATCCAACTAAAACGAATCCTAATTTTGGAGTTTTCGTAAAAGAGCATGCACATGCCATTGAAACAACTGGGAATGATATTGTTGTGTTAGCCATTGTTATTCATAGAAGTACAAGAATCTATTCTATATCACTTTCAGACAATATTGATGAAGCTAGAGTACGAACAGTCTTGATAGAACTAAATACTTGCTTCAGGGACATACTTTATCATGCAGTTCCGCTTCAATACTATCTGGTCAAGTCCGTTTTTAAGAAAAAAATCCAACCGAATTTCAATCCTGACATTATACATTCAAATGTAGTTTTTCCTGCCGGCATAATTGGGCATTGGTTATCGAAATCACTCAAAAAGCCACATGTTATAACAGAACATTGGACACGTATCCGCCATTTTATGAAGACGCCCATTGTTTCTTTCTGGGGCAAAAAAGCCTATGAAAGTGCAGCTAGGATACTCCCTGTTTCTTTCTATTTACAACATGAAATAATGCCTTATATATCGAATAAGCATATAAATAAGTTTCGCGTTATTGGCAATGTAATTGATTCCGACATTTTTTTTTATGAGGAAAAACGACAAATTAAAACGGAATTAAAACTTTGTTCCATTGCCACATGGACTCACCTTAAAGACCCTGCCAAACAGCCAGAATTGTTGATTCATGCTCTTTCTGAATTACAAAAAGAAATAAATCAAACCATAATACTCACTATGATTGGAGGAGGTGATAAAGTTCCAGAATTAAAAAAATTATGTGCTGATAAATTGGTAAAAGCAGATTTTACCGGGTACCTTGAAAAAGCTGAAATAGCAAAAAGACTTCAAGATTCTGATTTCTTTGTACATCCAACCAAAGTGGAGACTTTTGGAGTTGTAGTTGCAGAAGCACTATTAACCGGGACTCCGGTCATATGTTCAAATGTATGTGCACTTACTGAATTAATCTCACAATCGAATGGGATACTGTGTGAAAACAATGTAGAAGATTGGATACGTGGTTTAAAACAAGCTATAAACACTAAATTTGACCATAAACAAATTGCGATTAAAGTAAAGCACAAATATGATAAGATTAATATTGGCAAGGCAATAAATTCGGTTTATCAAGAGCTAAAATAATCATTCTATCCACTGACCGCTACAACGAACTATATTCCAGGAAAGGAAAAACTAATTAGGAATAGCTTCCGTATAGAGAGCCATTAAAAATATAATTTTATTTCGGTATTTCTATATTTTTATTTTTCAAATGAATAAACCTATGAACATTCTATACTTCTTCAAAGATTATGATAATTACATGTCTAAATGGCAATATGTGCACATTTTTGATGAGTTGAAACGTCATGGACATCACATTACGATATACAATCCGTTGGCTTATAAAAATCCGGAAGAATCGAATGAAAATCTTATCCCTTATATAAAAAATTCAAAGACGAGATTTGATTTATTTATGAATTGTGAGTCTGATGGATTCTTATATGCATCGTCTGTACAAGCCATCCATAATCTAGGGCTAGCTACACTTCTAATTTGTTTTGACAATCTTCATGCGCCACACTTACATCAAAAAATGGCTCCTGTATTCGATCTGGTATGGCTTACATCCTTCGAAACAAAATGGTTATTCGAAAAATGGGGTTGTAAAAACATTCTGTTTCAAACATATGCTGCTAATCCATTCGTCTTCACACCTAATTGGGGAATTCCAAAACATAGCGTTTGTTTTATCGGTTCTCCTTATGGCAGTAGGACTAACATTTTAAACACGTTAACTGAATCATCAATTCATTGTGATGTTTATTCAGACACTTTAGTTAATGGAGAGACTAAAAAAAAGAATCGTTTACCTAATATCCATATATCCCCTTTCAAACAAATAAAAGATGCCTTGAGTTTTGATATAGGACGCAAAGTATTTTATTCTGCGTTATTAAACAAATACGTTCAAAAAAACAATTCGATATTAAATCAAAGCAATTTTTTATCTATAAAACCTTCTGTTTCATTTGAAGAAATGAAGGAAATATACTCAAATAATTCCCTATCATTAAACATAACAATACTAAGAAATACTTTTTTACTTAAAGAACCGATACACAAGATACATCTTAGGACCTTTGAAATTCCAATGTGTGGAGGATTAGAATTTGCACCCTTTACGGAAGAATTAGCAGGGTATTTTGAAGACGGGAATGAAATTGTTCTCTATAAATCGGAAGAAGAATTTGTTTCTAAAGCTAAATTTTATTTAGACACTAAAAATGATGCTTTATGCTTACAAATGAAACGAAATGCCAGGAAACGAGCTGAGAATGAGCACACCTGGATGAATCGCTTTAATAATATATTACAAAACCTATAGAATAAACTTCTTTCAGAATCAAAGGAAAGACACAGATACTGAAAAAGCAGAATCCGGATAAACCATAAAATTATTAATAAATGAAAGGAAGTGCTGAAAAGGCTATAAGAAAAATTTTTGCTTCCACAGGGCTAAACATCGAGAAAGCGACAGATCGAAAATCAGTTGTATCCTTGATTAAAAAATTACATCCGTATCGCATCGATAAAGAGTTAGTTAGGTTTGGCGCAAATGGTGATGGCGGATATTTGGTTCCGAATGATTTGGAAGGAATCAGCGCTTGTTTTTCTCCTGGGGTTGGTGCATTTAGTACTTTTGAAGAAGACTGTGCCAAGCATGGAATGCAAGTGTATCTTGCAGATAAATCAGTAGACGCTCCGGCTATAAAAAACAACCAATTCCATTTTATTAAAAAATTTATCGGAACAATTAACAATGATGATTTTATAACCATGGATAATTGGGTAAATACGAGTTTAAACGAAACAGATTCAGACTTATTATTACAAATGGATATTGAAAAATATGAATATCTCTCCATCATTAATATGTCCGATGCTTTACTGGATCGTTGTAGAATCCTTGTTATTGAATTCCATTATTTGCACAAACTCTGGAACAAAGAATTTTTCAGCATGGCCTCAGCCGCCTTTGAAAAAGTTCTGCAAAATCATACCTGCATCCATATTCACGCGAATAATTATTGTGGAATCATAAAAACTATGGCAGTCGAAATACCGAAAGTTGCTGAATTTACATTTATTCGAAACGATAGGGTTAAATCCAAATCACCTCAAACTAATTTCCCGCATTCCTTGGATTTTGATAATATAAATGATAACGCAACAGTTTTACCAAAATGTTGGTATGAAAATGAATTTAAATAAATACTTTCATGTGTCCGGTCCTTTATTTATAGCTTTTCCGTCCAATCAACTTTGTAAATGTTTCAATATCGGATTTAAACAGGCAAAAAATCAGTCCAACAACTGAACGCAATTTCCAAATAGGTTCTTTAATTCCGAAGTTGAAAATAGATGTCAAATAATCTTGCCTGGCACCTTTAAAGTCTTTACGAATCAACTTATATCGACCGGATCTGGAATAACAGAGCACAAGTTTCTTTTTGTAGAAACGGTGTAGTTCACCTTCGGTAAAATTTATGGCGTCGAAATAGTCCCGGTTCTGTTCGTAAAAACTAAGTGCCAGTTTATAAAAGCCTTCTGTTATTTGAACAGTATAAGTTTTTGTTACCTGATTCGGATAAATACGCCACTTTCCCAATGGGGAATCAATAAAGGTAAAGCTGCCTAAAAGCGATAGCTGCTGCCATGTTGGCAAATCAACCAACGGCAAATTGAAATTTTGAATAAAACCTCCAATTTTCTCCAATGAACTTCTTCGGACTAATACAGTAAGAGCCGGAATGAAATTAATAAAAAGAAAATCTTTTGCAGCACACATTAGCGGCGTATTGGTAAGTATTTTTTCGTTCCTGTCGATGAGTAGATTCATATTAAAATCTTTTGATAAATCGACCGTGGAACTGAATGCTCTTCCCCAGGAAAGAACGGCTGATTCATCCTGCTCTAAAGTAGGAACCTGTAAAGCCAATTTTTCGGGAAACCACACATCATCTCCTTCTAAAACCGCAATATACTTTCCTTTTGATTTTGATAAGGCTAAATTGTAGGTTTCTGACAATCTGAATATACCAACATTTTCCTGAGTATAGACTTGTATTCTATCGTCTTTTTCAGCAAAAGATTTTGCAATCGACAAAGTATTATCGCCACTTCCATCATCGACAATAATCATTTCCCAATTGGGATACGTTTGAGCTTGAGCCGAACGGATGCAATCACTTATATAATTTTCATGATTATACGTTGGAGTAATAATTGAAACTAAAGGAGAACTCATGAGTGTATAGGTTTTGCTACTGTTGCAAATTGTTTATAACGGGCATCTTTCAGCAACCCAAATGTAAGATTGATAAATAATTTCTCTTTCCAGCTTTTACAAGGATTAATACCTTCGTTTATCAAGACTTCATATCCTTGCTCACGAAACATGCGGCACATGCTTTTTGGTGTAAAAAAACGAATGTGTGTATCGTCTAAAATTCCACCTTCTGCGCAGTATCTAAACTCCCCTTCAAAAAGAATCTCCGTAATTAGATTCGCTATATAACGAAAGTTCGGGATGGAACTTACTAGTACTCCATTCTGACTTAATAAAGATTTCACTTTTCGAACAGTATCCCAGGGAGCATAGATATGTTCCAGCACATCATTAAATATCACACAATCAAAGTATCTTTCCGGCAGTTGATCAAATACCGCATCAAAATCCCCCACTAAAACGAATGTGCAGATGGTTAATGCTTTTTGCGCAGCTTCGTCATTCATCTCCACTCCCCAAATTTCCCGGTCTGTTCGTTTTAAGGTTGCACAAAACGCACCATCATTACATCCCACTTCCAGTATCCTGGTTGCATCATCCGGAATGTATTTCAACATTTCCGGACGGTATCGGTGTAAATACCCACTCTTATTAATTTGAATGGTCGATTCTTCTGAAATCATCTGCTATCTTTATTTTTGTATGTTTGACAAACCTGTGCCAAACACATGGATTGCTTTAATTTATAATGACTCTGCGTTTTGTATCAAACAGCTTTACCGAATAATATGCAGCTTGCGTTTTAATGCCATGGACAAAAAATACAACCAATTCAATAAATCCAGATAATGCAGTTTATATCGGCTCAAATGAGCATCGGAAGTTGCAACAGGTAGCTTTGATATCCATTTCCTTCCTATTTTTCTGTTCGCTATAGTGTTCTGTTTCGAATAATCTCCACTGGAGTGGTGGTCAAGTAGTATTCCGCGATCCACGATGACTCTAAAGGACTGAAAAAAAACCTGTAATGAAAAATCAATATCATACCCGTGAAAGTGAGTCAATAGCTCATCGTCAAACCGGCAGTGTTGGAAAACTTCACGCTTCGTAAACAAAAATACACCATCGACACACACTACATCCTCTATTTCTTTTGGTTGCTTACTCCTGTCAAAGTCGGTATATTCTGTCTCCCAATGATAGATGTGCCCCCGCATAAACAAATGCCTTATTTTTAGGCTTTGACCCAACGCTGAAGGATATGTGGATTTAAATTTTGTTCCTGCAACCCCCACTAAGCCAATCGTGGAATCTTGTTCCATGAAAGAAATAAGCCGTTTCCCCCAATTATCGATTTTAAAGAAAACATCATCATGTACGAAGCACAAATAATCATACCGGGCTCTCTCTACGCCCATATTATAAGCTTTGGACAACGAATATTTCTTTTCATTTTCAATTAGAATAATTTCATAGGCAATTCCAATTGACTTATCCAAGCTTGTAATAAATGGCTGAAGTTCGTTTGAATTTTTTCGTGTTGATACAATTACCGATATCATCTTCCTGAGTATTTAAAATTTAACGTTACATTTTTTTCAAATAGAAGCAGGCTGTATCCCCATCATTTATTTCATTTAACCGTTTAGCTTCCGCATCAAACGCTTTAATCTGTTCCGGTGAAAAAAGAATATCCACATCTTCGTATTTCAGCCCTCGTAAATACTTTTCACTACCTGTAAATTGAAAAGAAGTAGATTCATAATTTATTTTTTTTATTTCCAAACCGCTCTGCTCCGTCAATATGGACATACTTTTGGTAGTGTGTAAAAAGAAATGCCTTGGAGCATCCAACTGAATCCAGTTTGTACGGTACTTCCGCCAAGCATATGAGCTGGCAACAGGAATCCGGATAAGAATGTATCCATCCTTAGTCAACAAGGTTTTCAACTTTTCCAATACTTTTAAAGGAGAATCCATGTGCTCAAATGAGTGATTAAGCATGATTAGATCAAATTGCCCTGTTAAATCAAAGATATTCTTTTTATAAATAGAAACACCATTATCATAGATAACATCTTTAACAATATATGGATCAATCCCCGTCAGGTTTTGGTAGCCGCTCCGCTGCATGGATAATATATGTTTCCCGTTTCCACAACCGACATCCAGTACTTTGGAGTTAAAATCTGCCACTTTAGAAACGATCCAGGGAAATGGGTTTGGATAGAAAAATGCTAATAAATAGCCCACCAAATTAAATCTTCCAGAGTAGAAGCCGGCTAATTTCTTTTTGGTAAAAGATCTAAATCGGGTCAGCTTTGTTGAGAATTCATATTTATCAAAGGAAATGTAATCTGAAGCATAGTATTCACTTATATTTTCAGGCACATTTTCAATTTGCAAGCAGGAACAATTTGAACATTCAAAGTAACTAAATTCATGTTTTAACCCTAACATAAGTTCTTTTGCTTTAAAGGGAATATTATCTGTTTTATTTCCACAGATTTTACAAGTAAGAACTCTTTCCATCTTATTTCATTTTACTTTTTATTGTATTTTACTTAAGAAAAATCAGAGACTTCTCTAATCTTAATTATCTCACTTACAGCTATCGCTGCTGCTTGTCCTTTACCATATAAATTCATTCTAAAATCGAATTTCCTTGAACTTAATATTTCAAAAGCATCTTTTAATTTTAAAACGTCACTTCCTACAAGTATATTATAGCCATTCTCCACCAATTCCACCCATTCTGTTTGTTTGCGTAAGGTAATGCAATGTTTCCCGAAAAAAAATGCTTCTTTCTGTACACCTCCGCTATCAGTTATGACCAATTCGCATGATTTTAACAACATAATCATATCAAAATAGCCAACCGGATCAATGAGTTTGAATTCAGGGACTATATTCCATTGCGTAAAGATATTTCTGGTACGGGGATGAATTGGAACAACAACCGGTGTTTGACGGTTTATTTCATTTAATCCTGTAATGATATTTTTCAAATTCTCAAACGAATCAGTATTCTCCTGGCGATGAATGGTCGCTAATACAAATTTCGATAAGCCAACCCGATTCAGGATATCTGATTTTTGTTCTGCTTTTGCTGCATAATAAATGGCGGCATCCTGCATAACATCACCATTCTTTATTATTTGAACAGGCATATTCTCAAATCCTTCAAGCCTCAGATTATTTACAGCAGTATCAGTGGGACAGAAAAGAACACTCGAAATACGATCTGTCAGAATCCGGTTGATTTCTTCCGGCATGTTCCTGTCAAACGATCGTAGGCCGGCTTCTACATGAATTACCGGAATATGTAGTTTTGACGCCGCCAGAGCTCCTGCAAGCGTAGAATTCGTATCACCATAGACCAACACCCCATCCGGCTTTTCTTTCTGTAAAATTGCCTCTATTCCTTCCAGCATACGACCTGTCATAGCTCCATGGGATAACCCATGAATATCGAGTTGGTACGCCGGCTTCGGTATCTCCATTTCTTCGAAAAACACATCGGACATATTGGCGTCGAAATGCTGCCCGGTATGAATGATTAATTCTTCAATACC
>JAUZOM010000230.1 GCA_030706465.1 Bacteroidota bacterium
AATCAATTTACCATCACCATCTAACAGATTTTTTCTTTCCACAATATGTAATTTCTTTTGCCCACTTTCCATGACTTCGGAGTCGACTGCCCGGTAGTTCTCAGCTCCGGTCTCACTCCAGGGTAAATCAAAATCGGTTTTCCCAACAATTTCTGCCGGATTGCTTAATCCAACCCCGCTGGCGAATGCCTGGTTACAGCCCAGGTATTTTGACTCCCTGTCTTTCCAGAATACAACCCCCGGGAAATGATCCAGGACCGTCTGAAGCATTTGTTCTTTTTCCCGAAGGGCTTCCTCTGTTTCTTTCAGGTCGGTAATATCGATAATCGACGCCTGGTAACCGGTTTTTTTGCCGTTTTTATCTTGCAGGACCGTTGTCAGGGCATGTGCCATGAAAGTACTTCCATCTCCTCTTTTCGCGGTAAAATTTCCTTCCCATTGGCCTGTATCTTCCAGGGCCGTGGTAAGAGCATCGGCCTCAAATCCATGAAGCAGAAAATGGGATACCGGCTTGCCGATAACCTCCTCCTTGTGCTGGTATCCCATGTCGTGCAGAAATGCTTCGTTGGCATCCGTCACCTTCCAGTCAAGTCCGGCGATGCTGTTGGCAGCTATCGATGTATCAAAAATGATATTTTTAAGCCATAGCGCCTTATCCGCTTCTTTTCGCTCCGTAATGTTGGTCGAAACGCTGCCGGTACAGAATAAATTTCCTTCCGAGTCATAAATCGGATATTTCCGGGTTAAAATCGTTATCGTTTTGCCATCCGGTAGAATCAACGGTTCTTCCCTCAAGATATATTCTCCCGGCTTCAGTTGCTGGGCCTTCCTTTCATCTTCCATATAGGTGCGGACCGGTTCTGATTGGGGAGGTATGCCATACACTTCGGCATCCGTCTTGCCAATCAAGCTTTCGATCGACGTAAATCCGCAGGCATTCGCAAAAGCCTGATTGGCGGCTACAATGCGAAGATCCAGATCCTTCACGGCAATGATACTGTCGGTATTTTCCACAGCTGCTATCAGGAATTTTCGTTCCTCCTCCTTTTGCTTGCGTTCGGTGATATCACGAATGGTTCCAATCATCTGAACTGGTTGGTTCTGGTCATCAAATTGCAGGTCGCCCAATCCATGGACCCATCGTTCTGCCCCATCGTTTTGCCGGATGATTTTATATTCTTTGTCGAATCTTTTCTTATTTCCAACCACTTCATTTGTAAAGTAATCGGTCATCCTTTGCCTCCAGTCGGGATGAATAATAGAAGCCCAGCTTTCAACGGTCTTCGTATAGCCGGCATCAATTCCAAAAATTTGATTCAAAATTTCCGAGCAAACCCAAATTCCGGTGGTAATATCATGGGTGTACGTTCCAAGCCTGGCAATTTGCTGGGTTTGTTTCAAATAGATCTCACTTTTCCGGAGTGAATCTACCAGTTGCTTGTGTTCGGTTATATCAATCAGATAATGCAGGAAAACATCCTCACTTGCTTTTATCCAGTATGAATCCCAGATCCTGCCAAATGCATGCAATTCGGGGTTGTTTTGATTGGGAGAATCTGAAAAGCAGTCATCCCCCCGGCAAAAGGAACACTTAATGTGGAGTTCTGGAGGTACAAGGTCCGGATAGTTTAAGGCAGTTTCACGATCTTCGGGTGAAATATGGTTCGATTTTCCAAACTCCCGCCAACAATGTCTGCCAATCCGGGCTCCCAGTTCGATGGCTATTTTATTGGCTGCAACAATAACCCGGTCCCGCCGGCGAACATACATAGCCGGGTATGGAAGAGATAATAGGAGGGTCTCATTAAAGCCAGCAAATTCGTCGTTGCCCTGAGGTGAATCATTTTCCATTGAATTCTTTAACAAACCTTCTGCTTTTTGGTGTAGAGGGTCGTTCTCCGGTTTTCCTGTCGATTTTTTCATAACTACCTTCCTTATTTTACTTTATCCATTAACAACCTGTCTAAGTCGGGTTATTCCATGAAAAAAACAATGTGCCCCAACACTTAGTTCGTTCCCTTAAACTTTTATAATCAGCTGTCTTCGGACGAATCATTTGCTGTCGTTCAATATAGCCAGTTATTGGAAGTTAGCCAATCGTTATTCTTCGGGATAAATCGCCCGTTTCATCATCCGGCGACGGCCAAACCAGCCAAAGCGAACCGCTAGGTATGTATCAATTAAAGCAATAGGATGCCCTACATGCTTCGGTCCGTTGATATCGGGGTCTTAGGCTGCATCATTCGGAATTTATCCGACCGACTTCCACCGGTTCACCTGCTTTCTACATCCTCCCTGTATTTCATCTTCTATGTTCAGTCGTAGTGAGTCCGTTGGTTTTACTTAGTTTTTACTTACTTCTTACTTAGATGTTACTTAGATGTTATATAGCATTAAAAGGTTATTATATCTATATAATATATAAATTAAAATAATATTCCAATTATCTTTATACCTATTCTACAGATAGTCAATACCATAACCAACGTACGGTGTCGGGTCAATTCCGGTGTAATCAACCTGCGGTTTAACCGATCATTCAATTTCAGTACTATGGCAATTTCAAAGAGTATTATGCAACCGACAGGCTCTCTGGCCAATGTCAGTCTGAACAAGCTGCATGGCAGCGAGCAAGTGGTTGTCTGCATGAAAGGGCGTCCCATCAGGAACGCAATTAAAACGAAGTCCCGGTTTGAAAAATGAAGGCAAATGATAGCGAATGGGTGGGATGAGCCTATTAGTCGTACTCCCACCGGGCATGAAAAAGTGGAAGCACAACTGGTGCGTAAAAGACCGATAGAGTTCATCTAAAACGAATACCTGTTTACCTGTATGTGAAATATCTGGCAAAAAAGAATTTTTATAAATTTAATCATTTATCTTTGTTGTTAATTAGTTCATGTTCAGGTGAAGCCGCAAGTTGGAATGAAAATAAGAAAAGGACCGAAAGCGGTATCTGTCATTTATAACTGTGAAAGTAAAAATAAGCCTGAAACGTATATTCAGGAATCCGGAAGCAGGATATATTAAAAGAATGCGTAAAAAATGAACCTGATTACAGCCGGATCCTGCGCTTTGGGAATCACTCAAAAGCGCATTAATTCGCGATTTGGAAATCGCGGGCCCCAACTAAATTGACAATTTCCGTTTACAGTACGCTTTACCGATAATCATTAAATGAATTTTAGATGAAAAAACTATTTGTTTTTGCAATGATGGTTCTCTCTTTTATGAATCTTTCTGCCCAGGATCTGATCAAACTTTCCGGAAGAGTAACTGATTTTAATTCTATGCCGTTGGATAGTGTATCCGTCCAATTGAAAAATGATAAATTTGCTACCCTTTATGAAACCCTATCGGATAAAGATGGTTACTATTCAATGAACGTTTCAAAAGGACAGTATTTTTGTCTTATTGCAATTAAGTTATCGGATTATGGTAGAACAAAGCTTGAATATTGGACCTGGAATATCCCGTTATATAAAGACCTGAATATAAACCCGCAGTATGAAAGAATGGAAATATACGGCTTAAACGTATTCGAACCAAAAGTGGCCCCTTATGATACGTATATGATCTATTTCCGTCCGATGAGCCTAACTAAAGCATTAAAATTAAGGCCTAAGGAAAATAATAAGAATTTTGAACAAAAAGCAACAACGAACCATGATACCATTGATTATGCGCCAAAGAATATTACACCTGAAGAAATCAACATCCAGATGAATGGTCGTGAATCCAACGTGTTAACTATTAATAAACTGGTTGAATACGGGCGTGGTGGATATATGTATGGCTACTTGGTTCAGTTTTTAAAACCGAAGGTAGAAACAAGTACATTAGAGAAATACGATAAAATTTCGATCACACTTCATTCCAAAGAAACAAATGAAACTGGAAAAGGTGAAGTATTTGTACAGAAGAAAGAATAATAAACGGAGGAAGATCGTGTTTAAGCAATAGCGTGGGAAGATATGGACCACCACAGGAACAGTAATCTGCGACAGAAACAGCAACCGGAATGGAGAGGACATTTTATGTAAACATGCATCGGATAAACAAAATGGCTCCCAATTTTGTAATAACGCTTAAAGAGTTGGTTGCTGCCATAATATACGCTTCATTAACCGAATTTCTAATTCTACTTTGCCAAAATAAAGAACAAACCACACTGGTCACACTAGTTCACAATAGAATTCATGTTTTCAGCTATCTTCCTAAGTTTATAATCTTAAAATACAGATCGATAGTTGCCTATTGTTTCCTTTTTTGTTTTTGTGTCCTAGTGTGACCAGTGTGGTTTGAATTACTTGTTTTCATTAAGTAAAGTAGAACTAAAAACATCCCGGAAATGAAAGACAGGGGGATATTGGCAAAAGCCAACTTAAAAAATGAAGAAAACTATGTACATAACAGCATCCATTGTGGCTATATTTTCATTAGCCACGGCCTACACATTGAATCAGCTAAAATTTGGCAAACTGCCATCAGGGGAACGGTTGGAGCGGATAAAGAAATCACCGAATTATAAAGACGGTTCATTTCAAAACCAGAGCATTACACCGGTTATGGCCGAAGATGCAAGTTACTACTCGGTTGGAAAAGAGATGTTATTCGGCAAAAACAAACGGGTTTCCCCTGTTGATACCATACCAACAAAAAAAACCGACCTGAAACATCTGGACAAGAACAAAGATGTGTTGGTCTGGTTCGGCCACTCCTCTTATTTTATTCAACTTGATGGTAAAAGAATACTGGTAGACCCTGTTTTAAGCGACAATGCTTCGCCTTTTTCGTTTACCATCAAGGCCTTTAAAGGTACAAACTGCTATACTGCGGATGATATTCCCGACATTGATTACCTCTTTATTTCACACGATCATTGGGATCATCTGGACTATGAAACCGTTATGAAACTAAAGCCCAGGATCAGGAAAGTGATCTGCGGGCTTGGTGTAGGGGAAGATTTTGAATACTGGGGATTCGACAAGAAATCTGTTATCGAAATGGACTGGAACGAACAGGTTCTGTTGGATCGTGGTTTCACAGTTAATGCCGTTCCGGCAAGACACTTCTCCGGGCGCGGGTTAACCCGGAATAAGACCCTCTGGGTAGCATTTGTCCTGCAGACTCCCACCATGAAGCTATACCTCGGAGGTGACGGCGGATACGATAAGCACTTTGCCGAGATAGGAAAAAAGTTCGGGCCGATTGACCTGGCAATCTTAGAAAACGGACAATATAATAAAAACTGGAGATACATACACTTGTTACCCAATGACCTTTTAAAAGCATTCCATGATCTGAATGCCAAACGGCTCTTTGCAGTGCATTCTTCAAAATTTGCGTTAGCCAATCACCCCTGGGACGAACCGTTGATCAAAATAGCGGCAGCAAGCAAGAAGTTTAATATTCCCTTGATAACACCCATGATTGGGGAGCAAGTGAACCTGAAGGACAACAATCAGAAGTTCACGGAATGGTGGGAAGGCATCAAATAATGCATAATTCATAATGCACAATTCATAATTTATCAAACACGAACTGAGAGCGATAAAAGAGGCAAGGAAAATGTTTACATCATAAGATAAGTAACAGAAACTAAATAGTGCCGTATTATTCTAATTTAAGAAGGGAATAAGGGTTAGACCTTTTTGCTTAATATTTCTCTTATGCAACTAAATTTTAATTAGCACAATATCAGCATTTTATAAAGTTGCTTTTATTGGGGCTTTTAGCATCCTTTTGAGGGACTACTAAGGGGTAAAA
>JAUZOM010000231.1 GCA_030706465.1 Bacteroidota bacterium
CTCCAATAAGACTGAAGCAATTATGTAATGGTCAAAAAATAGTGCACTATTTATAGAATCCGACCTCTTCCTAAATACCTCTTTCATGGCAAGGAACTTTGCTGAGTGCTAAGAATAAAGTTATAGGACATTCTATTCGTCCACTTACTTATGAATCCATTTTAGAACGCTTGATAACTATCCGGCACTTGCCTCACTGGCTGGGAAAGCTTAGGGTTATTCCCCGAACCGGAAGATTAAGACGCAAAAAATAATTAATTCTTATTTGTTTTAGCTATTTTTGCAAGACTAAATCATTCTGAATTATTTTCCATGGAAAATTCCTCCCCCTATTACCAGCTCGCTCATGATTTTGCCTTGTATACAAACCGGAGCATATTTTTGACGGGAAAAGCCGGAACGGGGAAAACAACTTTTCTGCATAAGCTTAAGAAAGAAACTAAAAAGCAAATGGCGGTGGTAGCTCCAACAGGCGTTGCCGCTATTAATGCCGGTGGTACTACCATGCATTCGTTCTTCCAATTACCGTTTAATCCGTTCATACCAACGGTGGAGGGTCGTAAGAACCTGATTGAGAAGATGAAAATGCAGGGTAATCGCCGGAAAGTAATCCAGGAACTGGAATTATTAGTTATTGACGAAATAAGCATGGTACGGGCCGATGTGCTCGATGCGGTGGATACGATCCTGCGACATGTCCGGTACCGGAATAACGAACCTTTTGGTGGGGTTCAGGTAATCTTTATCGGGGATATGTTCCAGCTTTCGCCTGTTGCTACGGATGAAGAATGGCGGTTACTCTCGCAGTATTACACCAGCCCGTATTTCTTCCATAGCCAGGCTATATTACAGCAACAACCGGTCTATATTGAGTTGGATAAGATTTTCCGCCAGACAAACGGGGACTTTATCAAACTATTAAATGAAGTCCGGAATAATTGCCTTTCCGATCCGGGTCTTAAATTGTTGCAGAGCCGATATAACCCGTTGTTTGTTCCGCCCAATGACGATACCTATATAACCCTGACCACCCATAACTATAAAGCGGACCAGATCAATGCAGAGGAACTGGCAAAGGTTAAAGGTAAAATATATTCTTTCGATGCCCGGATACAGGGAGAATATCCGGAGAAGAGCTACCCGACCGAAAAGACCTTAGAGCTGAAGATTGGTGCCAAGGTTATGTTCCTGAAAAATGATACGGAGACACCCCGACGCTTCTTTAACGGTAAAATAGGGGTTGTAAAAAGCATTGGGGAGGATACGATTACGATAAAATGTCCGGATGACTACGATACGATAGAACTAGGAAAGGCGGAATGGGAAAATATCCGGTATTCCACGAATCAAAAAACAAAACAAATAGAAGAAGAGGAATTAGGTAAGTTTATCCAGTTCCCGTTGCGCCTGGCCTGGGCTATCACGATTCACAAGAGCCAGGGACTGACGTTTGATAAAGCAGTTATAGATGCCGGAGATGCTTTTGCCCCGGGGCAGGTGTATGTTGCTTTAAGCCGTTGCCGCTCGTTGGAAGGAATGGTGCTGTTGAGTAAAATCAATCCGTCCAGCATACAGAATGACCGTCAGATTGTAGAGCATGAACGAAATAAATTGCCGGTTGAAGTTCTTGAACAGCAACTTGATGAATCACGAAATCTATATCGTAACTTTATCTTAATGCACCTGTTCGATTTTAAGAATGCGATTGGGCAGGTATCCAGGTTATTAAATGAGACTACAGAGGTAAAAGACTCTTTTAATGAAGAAACAATCCCCTATTTAAGGGATATTCTACGGCAGACTCAATCAATCGATGAAGTTGCAGGAAAATTTCAACATCAACTGCAAGGTATTTTAGACAATCGTCCTGTTTCGGAAGAGTACTTACAGGAAAGACTGGCTGCTGCTATCGAATTCTTTAACACGAAAATGAATAACCTGCTGGAAACTCTGCGCCAGTCGCCTGCAACCACCGACAGCAAACTGCATGCTTCCGATTATAACGATGGCATTCGCATGATTTTCTCCAATATAGCTCAAAAAAATTTCCTGATGAGAGGATTGAAAATCAAGTTTACGGTGGAAGATTACTTTATTCTGAAAAACACCTTTATGGTTCCTGATTTCAACGTAAATGCCTATGCCCGTAATGTTTCCAACAAGCCATTGGAAACGCGACAACCCAAGTTGTATTATGAATTGATGCAACTTCGCAACAGACTGTGTGAACCGCATGACCTGCCCATCTACCTGGTAGCCGGAAGCAAGACGTTGAATGAAATGTCGAATTACCTGCCTCAGAATGAGAAAGAATTATTGCAGATTAACGGCTTTGGACCTGCAAAAGTAGAAAAATACGGACCGGCTTTTCTGGATGTGATCCAGGCGTACAGCAAAGAACATAAACTTCAGTCGTTGATGTACGAGAAGGCGGGTATAAAGAAAGAAAAGAAAGAGAAGAAACCGGTAGGTGAAACTATGCGTATAAGCCTGGAAATGTATAATCAGGGAAAAACCATTGAGGAAATAGCTTTTACCCGTAATCTGAACCAATCTACAATTATAGGTCACCTTGAAAAATATATCAGTAGCGGAGAATTGGATATTAATGAATTCATTACTCCGGAGAAGCGTGAAAAAGCTTCCGATTTAATCCGTAAAGGTGCCGAAACAGGCTCTATTTACGAGATGTTGAGTTCCTTTCTGAATTACACGGAAGTGAAAATGTACATGGCCTGGTTGCGAAGTGGAAAGAAATGATCTGTTTCACTTTAGGTGGCGTTTTAGGGTAACTTCATTTTAACTATCAGGAAAGAAATCGGTTTATAAGATGCTTTATGACAATGTTCTCAGGTACAAATTTTTAATCAGCCAACTAATGAATTGTAATTCTTTAAGGACAAAAAATCTTTTAATTTAATCATGTTAATCATGCCAAAACTAATCATTTTTGGGATTCTGAGTTTGGTGATTATCCTGATATCCCGGCGAACGTTGTTCAATATCCGGAGTCATGGCTTTTACCGCTTTTTCAGTTGGGAGTGCATGGCCTGGCTGTTAGCCTCCAACTATCAGTTCTGGTTTGTACAACCGTTTACTCTGCTTCAGATCACTTCCTGGATCTTGTTGTTTTATTCTGCTTACCTGGCAATTGCCGGATTGGTGATGATTAAACAGAAAGGGAAACCTAATCCGGTAAGGGACGAAAAGAACTTATTCGGATTCGAGAAGACGACAGAGTTGATCGATACCGGTGTTTTTAAACAGATCAGGCATCCGCTGTATGCCGCTTTAATCTTTCTGACCTGGGGCATTTATTTAAAAAATCCGACACTATCCTTGTTCTTTATAGCTTTAATTTCAACAAATTTTCTTTATTTTACTTCTAAATTAGATGAAAAGGAATGTATTAACTATTTCGGGGATAAATACCGGAACTATATGAAAAATACGAAGATGTTTATACCTTTTATTTTTTAAACCAACTACCTTTATCAACTTATTGTTACTTTTTTTGTTTTAAATAACAACTTAAATACATAGATTATATATTTTTTTTTTAATTCAAAATTATGAACAGAACACTCAAACGGATTTTAATAGGATTGGCTATTGTAATATTTTTTCTGTCATTGGTAATTGGCGGATTATATTTAAAAATGAGATCAGAGATGAAAAAAATGAATGTGATTGAAACCAAAGAAGTTGTTCACAACATTTATGCCATTAAAGATTCGTTTGTAAACATGTTTGTGGTGAAGGATAGTGACCGGTATGTAGCTATTGATGCCGGAGATGACCTGAATGCTATTGCTGTTGAACTTAAAAGACTCAACGTAAGCCCTGTGAAAGTTACAGCTGTTTTGTTGACACATACGGATGGTGATCATGTGGCAGCGATTAAATTGTTTAAGAAAGCAACGGTTTATCTATCGAAAGATGAAGAACAAATGATAAACGGGAAAACATCCAGAATGATGAGTTCCCATAATAAGATCGATACTAAAGTGTACACCTTATTGGATGATCAACAGGTAATTCGAATAGGGAATGTACGGATTAAGGCGATCATGACTCCGGGTCATACTCCGGGATCGATGAGCTATTTAGTAAATGATAAATACTTATTTGTTGGGGATGCTTTTAGTTTAAAGGCCGGAAAAATTGATAAGCCTAATAAGCTATTTACCGGCGATATGAAAACAGCCATTCAATCTTTTAAAAAGATAACTAATCTGCCTGGTGCTGAATTTATTTTTACGGGCCATACAGGTTATACGAATGATTATAAGAAGGCCATTAAAACCGAACTAAAATGAAAGTAATATTATTTGGTTCCACCGGTATGATCGGCCAGGGTGTCTTAATCGAGTGCCTGAAAGATCCGTTGGTTGAATCTGTTTTGGTTGTGAACCGGCAAACCTGCGGAGTAATCCATGCCAAGCTAAAGGAGATTATCCATCTTAATTTCTTTGATCTGGCCCCTATTTCAAAGGAATTGGCCGGATACAATGTTTGTTTTTATTGCCTGGGCGTATCGTCTGCGGGCATGAAGGAAGAAGAATACAATACAATGACCTATGAATTAACAACTCATGTGGCTACCGTTTTATTGAACCAGAATAAAGAACTGACTTTTTGTTATATCTCAGGTGCCGGTTCCGATAGTACGGAGAAGGGGAACATCATGTGGGCCAGGATAAAAGGAAAAACCGAAAACCGATTATTGAGAATGCCTTTCAAGGATGCTTATATGTTCCGACCCGGATATATTCAACCCATGGGAGGTATTAAGTCAAAGACAGGGCTTTACAATGCTGCCTATACCATTCTTAAACCTTTCTACTTTCTAATCAAGCATATTGAAAGCATGGTTACCAATACCGAAACGTTGGGCAAGGCGATGATTATTGCTGCGTCAACAGGCGTTGGTAAGAAAGTACTTGAAAGCAGTGATATCAATGAGATCGTAAATACACACTGATTTAATATCTGCACTATTTAAACAAACAAGGCTATCTGTACAGATAGCCTTGTTTGTTTTTTTTTAATCTTTGCTCCTACTTCAAGGATAGTTAAAACACATTGCGTACTTTTTTGTTATATCAGTATAAGAATTACATAAATTTATGTCAACTTAATTAAATTAACAAAAATAAGCAACCAGTTAATTCATAAAATTATGAAATCAAAAGAATGGATTGCTTCTTTCTTTTTCGGAAAGCCGGTAGATAACCGGGTGATATTGGTCCGGATAGTGGTCGGGCTGATCTTTCTGAGCGAGGGTATCCAAAAGTATTTATTTCCTGAATTGTTGGGTCCCGGGAGATTTTTAAAAATAGGATTCAGTGATCCTGCTTTTTGGGCCTATTTTACGGGGACTTTCGAAATCGTGTGCGGAATGCTTATTACGTTGGGGCTGTTAATTCGGTTGGCATCTATTCCTCCGTTTATCATTATGCTGGTGGCTTTTGTAAACACCAAATGGCCTCTGTTGCAGGATAAAGGATTCTGGGCTT
This sequence comes from Bacteroidota bacterium, assembly GCA_030706465.1. Taxonomy (GTDB): domain Bacteria; phylum Bacteroidota; class Bacteroidia; order Bacteroidales; family Paludibacteraceae; genus Paludibacter. The sequence continues at coordinate 5,520 of JAUZOM010000231.1, forward strand.
TTGCGCATGAATACCGGACGGATTTTGCCTTGACCTTGCTGTTGATTTATTTATTCCTGTATGGTACCGGAGAACGGACGAATGGTTCAAGAATCAATAAACCCTTTAAAAAATGAATTATGGGTGAATTTAAAATGAAATATTTTGTATTATCCTATATCCTGCTAATCACCTGCAGTCAACAAGCGTATGCCGGACCACCGTTTAATACGTACGATCCGGAACCTGTTGA
>JAUZOM010000232.1 GCA_030706465.1 Bacteroidota bacterium
CAAAAACTCTGTTCTTTTATTCTCCTATATGGGTTATAAGACGGAACAAAAAATGGTCGAAAACGCCGGAATTATTAATGTAACCCTGGAACCTACTTCCTCCAGCCTGCAAGAAGTAGTGGTTATTGGTTATGGTACGGTAAAAAAGTCCGATGCAACGGGCTCAGTTACCGCTATAGATTCAAAGGATTTCAACCGCGGCGCAATAACCTCCCCCCAGGATTTGCTGGTCGGCAAAGCAGCGGGTGTGGTTATCACAAGCAATAGCGGGGCTCCTGGTAGTAGTGCCACTATACGGATCAGGGGCGGTTCTTCATTAAATGCCTCCAATGACCCTTTAATCATTGTCGATGGTGTACCTATTGACAATAACAATATTAGCGGCAGTTCCAATTTTTTAACCTTTATTAATCCAAATGATATAGAAACTTTTACTGTTTTAAAAGATGCTTCGGCAACCGCAATTTATGGTTCCCGTGCTTCAAATGGGGTGATCCTGATTACTACAAAAAAAGGAAAAGTAGGAAATCCTTTACAAATCACTTATGATGGGAATACTTCAATCTCCAGTGCTGTTAAATTTTTAGACATATATTCCGGTGATGAAATAAGAAAAATAGCTTTTGACCATCAGGATATCTATGGAGCCGAAAGTTTCAACAAGCTTGGAAATCAAAACACAAACTGGCAAAAAGAGATCTTCCGTACAGCCATTTCACAGGATCACAATCTGAGTTTATCCGGTTCATATAAAAATTTACCTTATAGGGTTTCAATTGGATATACAGACCAAAACGGTATTTTAAAGAATACAGGATTAGAAAGATACACAGGGTCCATCAACCTTAATCCTTCATTCCTGAAAAATACCTTAAAGGTTAACATCAATGCCAAGGGAATGGATACCAGAAATAATTTTGGCGATAATGGTGCTGTTGGTTCCGCCATTAATATGGATCCTTCACAACCGGTTATTGTCAGCTCTGATAATTATTTTCAATGGAGCAATTATGGAGCCTCACTGGGTACTGCAAACCCCGTCGAACAAGCCCTGGCCAGAGATAATAAAGCCACTGTAAAGAGAGTGATTGGGAATGTACAGTTAGATTATCAACTTCCCTACATAACAGGGTTACATGCCAACTTGAATTTAGCAACCGATTATACGCAAAGTTCCGGACACAACAATCTCCCGACCTCTGCTCCTTCCTCTCTGACAAATCCATTGGCATGGGGCAGACTGAATGATTTCCACGGGAAAAATTACAACAACTTACTTGAATTCTATTTTAAATATACCAAGGACATCGATGCCATTCAAAGTAAAATTGATCTGACCGGTGGTTATTCATGGCAACATTTTAAAAGAAAAAGCGATAACTACACAAGAGGCGTAGTGGATAAAGAACACGTTTATCAGATGGCGGATAGCACCAATACCTTTACCGAAAGTTACCTGGTTTCTTTCTATGGAAGATTGAATTACACCCTGATGGATAAATACCTGGTTACTTTCTCTTTACGTGATGACGGATCTTCACGTTTTACCAACCACCAGTGGGGATTATTCCCATCCTTAGCCTTAGCATGGAAGATAAAAGATGAAGCATTTATAAAAAATGTGAATTTTATTTCTGACTTGAAATTAAGATTAGGTTGGGGTCAGACAGGGCAACAGGACATAAACAATGATTACCCAGCTATGGCCAGATACACAAAGGCATTAGTTGGTCAATTTTATCCGATGGGAGACAACGGGAAATACATAACCACGTTGCGTCCTGAAGCTTATGACCCGGACATCAAATGGGAACATACCACCACTAAAAATATTGGTCTGGATTATGGATTCCTGAACAACAGGATTATCGGTTCGGTTGACCTTTATGAAAGGATCACGGACGATCTGTTGGAAACCGTTACAATCCCCAGTGGAAGCAACTTTTCTAACACCCTGTGGACCAATGTGGGAAGTTTGAAAAACACCGGTGTTGAAATTTCCTTAAACCTCATCCCTGTTTCCAAAAAAGACATGAGCCTGAATATTGGTTTTAATTTTACTTACAACAGGAATGAAATCACCAAACTGCTCATGAATGATGATCCTACTTATATTGGGCAACTCGAAGGTGGAGATTCCTATACTGGAAGGATTCAGGTTAGCCGCGTTGGTTATGCAGCCCATTCCTTCTTCATGAATAAACAAGTCTATGATGCCAATGGCAACCCGATTGAAGGTTTATATGTAGACCTTTCAGGTAAAGGAGGAAATGTAAATGGCAACAATGATGACAAATACATCTGCCGTCATCCATCTCCTGACTATATAATGGGATTATCAGCCAGGTTCACTTACAAAAAATTTGACCTTTCAGCCTCTTCCCGTATTAGCCTGGGAAATTACATATATAACATGGTTGCAGCAGGAGCTTCTTTCGATCAAATGTATCAAATCGGATATTGGCACAACGAACCCAAATACCTCAATGACACAAAGTTTGTTAAACGTCAGTTCACCTCCGATTACTTTGTTCAGAATGGTTCTTTCTTTAAATTGGATAACGTAAGCGCAGGATATAATTTAGACAACATTTACAAAAAGCTGGGGGCAAGAATAAGTTTTACTGTCCAAAATGTATTCACGGCCACAAAATATAAAGGACTTGATCCGGAAGTTAATGCCGGAGGAACTGGAGCCAGTGCTGATGGTATTGATAACAATTTCTATCCAAGGCCCCGCACCTTTATTTTAGGCGTAAGCTTATCATTTTAAATTCTAACAGAAAAAAGATATGAACAAGATAATTTTAATATTAGGAACTATTCTTTTTACCTCGATGATGACATCCTGTGTAAAAGATTTGGATATTAAACCCAAAGATCCCAATACAATTATGGCTGGCAACCTGACAAAAGAACAATATAAAGAAGCTTTGGGAAAAATCTATGCCAGTTTTGTTGTTGGCAGTCAAACCGGAAATGCTGATAATGCAGATATTTCAGGTACCGACATAAATTTTGGTACAACTACCAGAGCCTTGTGGAATTGTCAGGAGCTTACCACAGACGAAGCTATTTGTGGCTGGGGCGATGCAGGAATTGCTGATTTCAACACCCAGACATGGAGTTCCCAGAATCCATTTTTAACCGCTTTATATAGCCGCCTGGTTTTGACGGTTACTTATGCCAATGATTTCATAAAATTAACCAACGGCAATACTGATGCGGATATGATCAAATACAATGCAGAAGCCCGTTTCCTGCGTGCACTGGCTTATTCTTATGCCATGGACTGTTTTGCAAATCCTGCTTTCACAACTGAAGCTGATGGCGTGGGTAAATATTATCCCAAACAAATCCAAAGGCCGGCATTGTTCAATTATGTTGTTACAGAGCTGCGGAATATTGAAGATAAATTAGGAGATCCGGGATTTGCATATCCAAGGGCTGATAAAGGAGCCTGCTGGATGCTGCTGGCCAGATTGTATCTTAATGAACCTGTTTATACTGCTGATCCCACCACTCAAACTGGTGGAAAAACAAACTATGACAGTTGCTCCTACTATTGCACTAAGGTAATTGGTAGCGGGAAATATGCACTGGCAAGCAATTACAGGCAGAACTTCAGCGCTGATAATGATTATACCAAAAACAAGGAAATGATCTTTTCTTATGCACAGGATGGTATTTACACCCAAGGTTATGTGGGCTCTACCTTTATCATTGAATCCTGCAGTGATGGGGCACATATCGATGCCAATACGCTTGGACTGACCTCCAATACCAACTGGGGCGGGAACAGGTCTAAAAAACAATTTATCAATGTATTGATAGACACCGTTGCAACTTATGGAGATGCCGTTCCTAAGACTGACATCTATTTCTCAGCCTGCAAGGATAAACGTATCTATTGCCGCCAACTGGATCATTGGGATATACCCAGTGCTTCATCAAGTTACGGATATGGCATCGGAATATTTAAATTCACCAACAATAAAGCTGATGGATCTAAAGCTGATGATTGGAATTCGGCTTATGCCAGTACAGATTTCCCGGTTTTCCGTTTAGCTGACGCCTATTTAATGCGTGCTGAGGCAAATTTAAGGTCATCAAAAGGAGATCTTACTCAGGCGGTAAGTGACGTAAACACCATCCGTCAGAGAGCCTTTGGAGACAACAATCATAATGTTTCTCAGGCTCAATTAACGGCGACAACAAACGGAATACCCTTCAAATTCATCTTAGACGAACGTGGCCGTGAGTTTTATTATGAAGCTCAAAGACGTACGGATTTGATCCGTTTTGGTCAATTCACGGATGGCTCTTATACCTGGGCTTGGAAAGGTAATGTATTTGCCGGCAGGGCAACCGACAAACATTTGAATATATTCCCCATACCCGGTAATGAAGTATCAGCCAACACAAACATCAAACAAAATGCCGGTTATTAACCATTTAAACTTTTGAGCAATGAATAAAAAATCAATTATATATTTAGCTTTTATAGGGTTTATGGGACTTTTGCTTTCTTGCCAAAAGGAAGAATCAAAGGTCGTGATGTTGAGCAGCCCAATTGCTCCGACAATTAAAACCCTGCCCAATTTAACCCTTCAAAGGGCACACGGAACAGACACACTTGTATTTGCAGGTACTCCCGTAAATCCCGGGTTCCAGGCTTCTGCAACATACTTTCTGGAGGCCTGTGCAAAAGGCAATAATTTTAAAGATTCTGTAGTCATCTATTCAGGACAACAGGATGCTTCGATAAAAATTACAGTAAGCGACCTCAATAAGATATTACTGAAAAAATTTACCGGAGACCAGGTTTCTTCCGTTGATTTCAGAATCAGAGCCGTTCTTGCCGTAGATGCGGGAACCGGTGCTCCCGGTACGGTAGACAAGCCCTTTACCTATAATTCAACGGCACAGAATGCGAATGTTACCCTTTATGGTCTGCCCCGTCTTGATTTGATCAATTCAGGGATAACCCAGAAAGTTGAATCCGCTTTGGGTGACGGGGTATATACCGGCTTCGTAAAACTTGATGCAAGCAAGGCTTTTACCTTTAAAGACCCGGATGCTAATGTGACTTATGGAGGAAGTGGCAGCACTTTGAGTGTAAATGGCCCGGCAATAACCTTAACTAATAGCGGTTGGTACAGATTAACAGTAGATACAAAAAAATTAACACTTGTAATGGATCCTTATATGATAGGCCTGGTTGGCTCTGCCACACCCAACGGCTGGGGCAGTCCTGACCAAAAAATGGATTATGATGCAAAAACAGGAACCTGGTACATTACGACTACCCTGACCGATGGTCAAATCAAATTCAGGTTAAATGATGGCTGGGCATGGAATTTAGGCCCGGCTACCGCAGGCGGGCCTGTCAGCAATTTGGTCCATAACGGGCAGAACATCGACGTAACAGCAGGTAATTATACCATCAGGTTAACCATTCTGATTGATTCACCTGTAGGTTCTGAAACAGGATCATGCACCATAGGCAAAAACTAAATTTTAAATATAGATAGTTCACTGTGTGGTTCGCACAGTGAACTATTAAGTTCAGCAATGAAAATCAATGAACTTATTGATTAATAATATTAAAAATTACAACATGAAAAAAATAACCATTTATAAATTAATGGCCCTCTTTATTACAGCGGCAATCTTTTATGCCTCCTGTACTAAAGAAACCTCGGATGTCCGATTAGCTCAGAAGCTGTCTA
>JAUZOM010000233.1 GCA_030706465.1 Bacteroidota bacterium
AAAGTACAGACTGAAATAAAGTAAGAGTCCCCTGTCTAACAAGGGCATCAAAGGTGATCCAGGATAGAGGCCATTTTCGAATTTTGCACTCCATTCAATGTACTTATTAAAAAGAAAGACGGTAGCCATAAACAAGGTCAATGCAATCAACTGCATGGCTAATTTCTTATTATTCTTTTGCATCGCAGTTAACGCCATGGCAATAGTCATACTACTTGTCAACAGTGCAATGGTATTAACGGTCCCAATCGTCACACTTAGTTCCAGGCTTCCTTCGTGAAAGTTTGCTGGATATTTTGCCCTGAATACTGAATATACCAGGAACAAGCCTCCAAATAATAACAGCTCGGTGAAGATAAAGAGCCACATACCCAATTTTGAAGCTTCATCGTCCCTATGTACTTCAAGATGTATTTCCTTTTCGCTCATATTATTCTATCTCATTCATTAAGTTTTCTTTATGCTCTTGCTTCTTACCTCTTGCCTCTTGGTTCTTGGTTCAATCTATTTATAATCATAAGGATTCTCCTTTACAACAGGCTCTTCATCAAAATTCTCTACTGATGGAGGGGATGGTATTTGCCATTCCAGCGTAGTGCCCTGCCATGGGTTAGCCGGTGCGATAGATCCATGCCGGGCCCCTTGCACTAAATTGTAAACCATGAAAATCATTCCGGAGACAAGAATAAATCCTCCGATCGTTGAAATCACCTGACCTGCCTGGAATTGAGGCAAATAATCGTAATATCTTCGCGGCATACCCTGTATTCCAAGGATAAACTGCGGAAAATACAACAGGTTGAAGCCAACGAAATTAATTCCCCAGGCAATCGTGGCACGCTTCATATTATACATCCGTCCATACATCTTGGGCAGCCAATAATGAATGGCTCCAAAGAATGCAAAACCCATGCCTCCGAAAATAATATAATGGAAATGTGCCACTACAAAGGCCGTATCATGTACCTGCACATTCGTTGCAACCGAACCAAGCAAAAGCCCTGTCGTTCCCCCAATGGTGAAAAGGAATATAAAGGCAAGGGCATAAAGAAAAGGCGGTTTCAGGTCAATAGAACCTTTATACATGGTGGAAAGCCAGTTGAACACCTTTATGGCACTTGGCACTGCCACCAGGAATGTAAGCAACGAAAAGAACCATCTGGCCTGGTCGCTCATTCCCGACGTAAACATATGGTGCCCCCAGACTAAGAAACCAACCCCGGCGATAGCCAGACTGGATAAAGCGATGGCTTTATAACCATATATTTTCTTCTGGCAAAAGGTAGGTATAATCTCGGAAATAACCCCCAACGCGGGAAGGATCATAATATAAACCGCCGGATGGGAATAAATCCAGAATAGATGTTGAAACAACAGCGGATCACCTCCTAAAGCAGGATTAAAGAAACCTATTCCAAATAGTCGCTCGGCAATGAGCATCAACAAGGTGATCCCTATAATCGGCGTGGCAAGAAGTTGGGTCCAGGCGGTGGCATAGATGGACCAGGCAAATAAGGGCATATGAAAGAACTTCATCCCCGGCGCCCGCATTTGGTGAATGGTGACAATGAAGTTTAATCCGGTAAGGATGGATGAAAAGCCGAGCACAAAGGCTGCCGAGGTTGCCATGATCACATTGGTACCGGTAGAAGTACTGTAAGGGGCATAAAAAGTCCATCCGGTATCGGGCGGCCCATTCTTTAGAAACTGGGAAGCCACGGCCATAATGCAACCCACGATATAAATCCACCAGGACATCCTGTTTAATTTCGGAAAGGCAACATCCTTTGCACCAATTAAAATAGGTAAAAAGAAATTACCAAAGATAACTGACAAACCCGGGATAACAACCATGAAGATCATGATAATTCCATGAACGGTGAATAGCCCGTTATAAGTCTGTGCTTTCATGATCGTTTCACCCGGAGCAACCAACTCAATGCGCATTAATAGCCCTAAAGTTGCCCCGACAAAGAAGAGGGCAATGATAGCATACATATAGAGCAGCCCGATCCGCTTGTGATCCAAGGTGAAAATCCAGGCAAATATTCCTTTATATTTCCCTTGATGATCCAGATAGCTTACATATTCTGTTTTTTCAACTTCTTTACTCATAGACACTTAATTTTGTTTTTTCTTTTTCGGCCTGATCAGATAGACCACGACAAATACCAAGATAAAGAAAACAATTAATATCCCTGTCACTTTGGTTATATCCAGGGCAAAACGTTTATTATCCTGATCATAGCTGAAGCAAAGCAATAATACTTTTTGAATGGTAGGCCGGGGTTGTTCTTTATTGGCTTCATAGATAGCCATTTTAAAATCAATCGGCAGAAACGTAATCCCGTACAGATACCGGGTAATCATACCTTGCGGGCTAATGGCAATAATGGCAGATGGATGAACAAAATCCAATCCCACCGCTTTTGTTTTAAAACCGGTTGCATCGGTTATTTTAAAGATCGTCGTACTGTCCGTTGTCAGGAATATCCATCCATCGCTTTTACCTTTTGAGTAACGATCGGTAAAACGTTTCTTTTTATCCTTGGCTTTTTGGGGTGTATCCCGGAAGTTAAAGCTAATGGTGATAACCTGATAATCTTTCCCTAATTCCAGATTTGTTTTTTTTATCACATCCCCCACTCCTTCTAAAAGCGGGCTGCACAGTCCGGGACAATCAAAATAGACAAAGGACAAGATGGTCGGTTTATTGATCAGCTGCCTCAACGTAACCGGTTGAAACTTATCATTGATGAACTTCAAATCCAGCGGAATAGTTCTGCCCAGATGTTCAACAATTCCAACTTCCGGCGATTGATCTACCTGCGCATAGGCCGACCCGGTTAAACAGAGAAATATAATAAAAGTAAGAATGCTTCTCTTTTTCATTGTTTTTTGGATTTATATTTTCCATTTTTAGCACTTATTTCTTTTAGTACATCCGAATATTGGGCAATCATAATAGCACCGCCCAGGAGTCCGGTATCTTTCAGAAGTTCAATGAAGGCAATCTGCCAGTTTGCGGAATATAAACCCGGGATATGGATTGTTATAATAAAGATAAACAGTAACCCGGCAAGACTGTAACAAACCGTTTTTAAGAATTTATTCATCACAATTAAAACACTTGCCAGTATTAATAAGGCTCCTGTCAGCAGGATAGTATAGGCCCCACCCGGAATAAATGAAGACATCATGCCAATAAAAACATCAGTCATCAGAAAATGATTCAACCCCATGATGCCAAAGGGTAATGCAAATAGAATACGTCCAATAATTGCCAGTTTTTTCATGATTTAAAACTTTAAGTGGTACCTGCTTTTTTTAATTTCCATAAACTATACAAAATATACAGTAAAAAAAGACCAACAAACAATACACAAGACGTATAGGTAAGGATAATCCAGAGCGGTGCTTTTGTTACCACATTCCAAATTGCTCTCTTTTGAGTCAAAGGCGGGTTATCTGTCGGTATCCCTATGTTGAGTTTTTGTTGATATTCTATTTCTCCGTAATTATCGTCGCTCACCTTGACGGTTAAACCGACTATTCCGGCTTTATCGCCCGGAAGGTCTTTGGGGAATTGAAAGAATGCAACACCATCCTGATTGGTGTGAAGCGACTTATCAATCTGCAATCTCCCGAAATACCGGTTTGCAAACAATTCCACTTCATCATCTTTTAAACTGACGGTTCCCGTTTTCTCGTTTGCTTTTACAACCACACGGATCAAATAAGTCTGAGAGTCAAATGATACGTTTATTTTAACCAGTTTGCTTTTACGGGGGTCAAACTTGGAAAGTACCTGTACGTACTGTTTATTAAAACTCCGGATATAGGATATTACTTTCCAGCGGTCATCATCCGAAAATACATTCTTGAATGAAGGCATGATAGCCCGTCCTGTACTAACAATATAAAACAAGTCACCATCCGTGCGCTGCTGGGTAATGGCACCTGCCAAATCAGGCGGAACAGGTTTCAGGGTCTTCAGGCTGTTTCCTTTCCCCGGATTTCCATGACAGGACATGCAATTTTTAGTAAATATAGCCTCCCCCTCTTTAGCAGTTACGCCTGTAAAGGGAATATAACTGTTCTTCGCTTTCTTATCGGCCGGAATATCCCAGGTTTGAGCATATAGTTGCAGACAAAACAAGGAAACGAAGATTATTATTGAAATTTTAAAAACAATATACTTCTTATGCATAGGTATTTATATTTTATATATTCTATTTAAAACCTATATGATAAATTACAAACTATTTTCAATTGACCCTATTCTTTAAACGCCGACAGGTCTTCGACGCTGTCTGGTTTGTGTATAACGACCTGTCAACATGCTTGCACCCAATCGTCATTTCGAAGAACACATCTATATTTGTTTCATATAATATCTAATCCGCAAACGGATTCCTCACCTCTCATTCCTCTTCCACCGTTTCATGAATGGAGATAATCGGAATAACCTTCGATAAAATAGTGATAATCATCAGCACCAAAATAAAAGGAGCAACGGTAATGAGTATTTCGACAAGTGTCGGTGTATAGACCTTAAAATTCAACGGTACATTCTGGATCGGCAAGTAAGGATGCTCCTGGGTGGGGACCACGATGATATACCGTTTAAACCAGGCTCCCACCAATACAAAAATGCCTATAATCAACATGGGTAAAGGTTTCCGCATCTTCTTTAACAGCAGTAAAATGATAGGAAGTACAAGTCCCAACAATTGGGTGGACCAAAATAAAAGAGCATGCGCCCCTGTGAATAATTCATTGAGGTGGATGGCCTCAAATTTTTTCATTTTATAACCCGGAACCATGTACTCATTCAGATTAAAATACAGGTAAACCAACGATACCAGCACCAGCAGCTTCCCCATATTGTCGAAATGCCGGTCGGTGATATAATCCTGCAGCTTATAATTATACCGGTAAAAGTACATGGCAATGATCACCGCCGCACAACCGCATACAAACGCTCCGGTGACAAAATAAGGCCCAAAGATAGAGGAATCCCATCCCGCCCGGGAAGTATTAGCAAAGAGCCAGGAAGTGACGGTATGAATGGCTAAGGCCACCGGGATAATAAAGATCGCCAATGCACGGGTCGATCGGGTAATGATCTTTTGTTGTTCGGGGGAACCATTCCAGTTAAGCGATAATGCTTTATAGATGTCCCGTTGAATTTTAGGTGCCTTATCCAGTTTGTCATAACAGATCTTTAAATCCGGGATAAGCGGCAAATACAGGAGCAAGGCACTTATAACCACATAAATCGACACCACGGTGATATCCCAGACGATGGGCGATTGAATCCGGCCATGAATAACCACATACAACAGTCTGTCGGGGCGCCCCATATCCGATATGATGACCAACCCTGCCACCGCAGCAAAGGCCAGTGCTATGATTTCTGCAATCCTGGCCAGCGGTGCAGCCCATTTTACGCCCGTCAATCCAAGCACGGCACTGATCAGCATCCCGATTAAACTCGTGGCCACAAAGAATACAAAGTTGGAGATATACAGTCCCCAGGAAACGTAATCCCGGATTCCGGCTACCCCCAACCCGTTTTTTAATTGTAACGTATAGGCATAAAGACATAGGACTAATGATACTCCTAATATGCCCATCCAAGCTATAAAAGCTTTATTCAACCGGATAGGACGAAGCAGGTCGGCAGTGATTTTATCGTATTTCGTGGGATTTGACATA
>JAUZOM010000234.1 GCA_030706465.1 Bacteroidota bacterium
TCTTAAATATAAAGGTCATGAAATCATGTTTTTTTCTTTTTCTTTTATCGATTTGTTTATCCATTTCCGTATTTGCCCGACAAAATAATCCCGTTGCCAATCAAGCGGCTACCGTTATTGCAGGTAATGCACGTTTTACAATATTAACCCCGGGGGTTGTCCGTTTGGAGTATGCTGCCGATGGCGTTTTTGAGGATCATGCCACCCTCACCTTTATCAACCGCAACTTGCCGGTTCCGGCTTTTACCCGGAAAGAAAAGGGAGGATGGTTAGAATTGAAAACCACCGAATTTACCCTTCGATACAAATTAAATTCAGGCGATTTTAATGCTGCTAATTTAATTATTGATTATGCTGCAAACGGGAAAAAACAGACCTGGAACATCAGCAAACCCAACAACGGAAACCTGAAGGGCACTACCCGAACATTGGATGGAGCCGTCGGGAACAGGTATAATAATAAAGATACCATCCGGTTGGAGACAGGTTTAATCTCACGCGATGGGTGGGTGATGATTGATGATTCCCACCGTCCGTTGTTTGATAATTCCGATTGGCCCTGGGTAATGTCCCGCCCCCAAAAGAAGGCTCAGGATTTATATTTCTTTGTTTACGGTACCAATTACAAAAAAGCACTTTACAATTTTAGTCTCCTGGCCGGAAATATGGCACTCCCACCCAAGTTTACCTTTGGGATCTGGTGGTCACGCTACTGGGAATATTCCGATGTAGAACTGAAAAATCTGGTAGAAGAATTCCGCCTGCATGATGTGCCTATCGATGTGTTGGTTATTGATATGGACTGGCATTTGGTTAACCGCCCCGAGTGGTTTGACGATAAAGGTAACCGGTTAAGGGATCAGAGTGGAGAGGGTTACGGCTGGACAGGCTTTACCTGGAACCGGAGCTTATTCCCTGATCCGAAAGGGTTCTTAAAATGGACCAACGAGAACCATATACAAACCTGTATGAACCTGCATCCGGCGTCGGGCATCCAACCGCACGAAGAACAATACGAAGCGTTTGCAAAGGCAATGGGAGTCGATCCGGCGACCAAAAAGTATATTCCGTTTGATATTACGGATAAAAAATTTGCCCGGAACTATATGGATATCCTGTTGCATCCGTATGAAAAGGATGGCATTGACTTTTGGTGGCTCGACTGGCAACAATGGGGTTCAACCAAGATTGAAGGGGTAAACCCAACCTTTTATTTAAATTATGTTCATACCAGCGATATGGAACGACGCGGCATCCGCCCGTTAATCTTCCACCGTTGGGGAGGGTTAGGCAACCACCGTTACCAGATCGGTTTTTCGGGTGATACTAAAATCTGTTGGGAATCACTCAACTACCAACCGTATTTTACGGCAACAGCTTCCAATGTGTTGTATGGCTTCTGGAGCCACGATATAGGCGGCCACATGCAACCTGATCATTACGACCCGGAACTCTATACGCGTTGGATCCAATGGGGAGCCTTTAGTCCGGTGTTGCGTACCCATTGCACCAAGGACCCACGTATTGAAAGAAGAATCTGGGCTTACCCGGCCAATAATTTTTATGCCATGCGCGATGCTATGAAGTTGCGCTACTCCTTATTTCCGTATAATTACAGCAATGCCCGCCTGGCGTACGATTCGGCAGTTTCGATGATGCGTCCAATGTATTATGATTATCCTGTGAATGAAAATGCCTATTCGTTTCCAAACCAGTATATGTTTGGAAACGAACTGTTGGTATCACCTATTACAAAGCCTATGGGAAAGGATCCCGTACAGGGTGATGCCTTGTATACGACACAAAAGATATGGCTGCCCAAAGGCGAGTGGTACGAATGGAATACCGGGACACTTATTCCGGGAGATCAAATTATTGAACGCCCGTTTATGTTGGATGAGATACCCTTGTATGTCCGGAGTGGTGCTATTATACCCATGCAACCCGATATGAAACGTATCGGAGAGAAAGCTGTCGATCCGCTTATTATTAATATCTTTCCGGGAAAATCGGGGAAAACAAAAGTCTATGATGATGCGGGTAATGATCTTGGATTTAAGAAGGATGAATTTACATTCACTTCCATTTCCTTCGAAAAGAAAAGCAACCTCCTGAAAGCACAAATACAGCCCATCGAAGGCAGTTATCCGGGTATGCCCGAGGCCCGAAGCTATGAAATACGGTTACCGCTGACCTTTGTTCCGGTTTCGGTTAAAATAAACGGAGTATTGATGCCGTTTAATACCGGCACTTCTGCATCCGGATGGCAATATGATGGCAGTAATTTAATGACTGTTATTAAAACCGACCGCTTTAAAGTAAGTGAGAAAGTTGAAATTGAAATTGAATTTCCTGATTTAGATCCACATCAGTTGTCAGGTATTATAGGAAAAGCAGAGAAAGTATTCTTTGTTTCACGGCAGGTGATTGCCAGTTCGCAATGGCAATTCAAAGTATTTAACTTCGATGATATTACCTATGCCGGACAAACATTAAACCGAATCAGTATTCATCCTGATAATAATTATATTTTGTCGGAGAAAGCGAAACTGGAGAACAGTTATGCCCCGATAATGAACGCATTTGAAAAACATAAAACGCTCAATGCGGTTCATTTTACTCCTTTGTTTAATTTATTGGAAGCCTCAAAGTAACTAAAGGTCAGACAAAGATTAATGACGTAAAAAATAATAATCCGACTTCTTGTCTGATGTAAGTCTGCATCGTATACAAGAAAATTAATAGCCTATGAAAAGTAAAGTAGCTTTAGTTCGTTGCGATTCATACGAAATAAACGAAGTCCGTCAGGCTGTTTCGAAGGGATTGGAGCTAATCGGTGGTGCCCGAAGATTTGTCAAACCGGGTGAAACGATTCTTCTAAAAGTTAACCTGTTGGTAGGCGAAGTCCCTGAAAAATGTGTCAATACACATCCAGCTGTGTTCAGGTCGGTGGCTGAATTGTTCTCGGCAGAAGGTGCCCTTATCCGTTATGGTGATTCGCCCGGGCAGGGTAGCCCTCATGCAGCAGCTAAGAAATCAGGCATTGCCGATGTAGCAGAAGAAATGAATATAGAACTGGCTGATTTTAAAGACGGCCGTGAAGTATTTTTCGAAGAAGGCAATCAAAACAAGAAATTCTTTATTGCCAATGGTGTGCTTGATACAGATGGTCTTATCAGCTTGCCGAAGATGAAAACCCACGCATTGGAACGGTTTACCGGTGCAATTAAAAACCAGTTCGGTTGTGTTGTGGAAATGCGGAAAGGTGAATTTCATGTCAAGTTACCTGACCCTACCGACTTTGCCAGAATGTTGGTCGACTTAAACAACTGTGTAAAACCACGGCTTTACATTATGGATGGGATCGTAGCTATGGAAGGCAACGGACCCCGTGAAGGTACACCCCGTCCGATGAACGTATTGTTATTCTCCACCGATCCGGTGGCACTCGATGCAACTGCCAGCCGGTTAATCAACCTGAATCCGCTGTATGTACCTACCACCCTACTTGGCGGGGAAACCGGTGCAGGGACATTCCGGGAAGAAGAAATTGAAATAGTAGGTGATGAAATGAAGGATTTTATTTGTATGGATTTTAATGTGGTACGTACGCCTGTAAAAACCGTAAAAAAGAATCAGGTAATGAGTTTCTTAAATAACCGTCTTATATCCAAGCCGGTTATAATTGCCGAAAAATGCACCCACTGCGGCACCTGCGTTCACAGTTGCCCGGTGGAAGGCAAAGCTGTGAACTGGCAGGATGGCGATCGTACCAAACCTCCGGTATACGATTATAAGAAATGCATCCGCTGTTATTGTTGCCAGGAGATGTGCCCCGAAAGCGCCATCGTATTAAAAGACCCGATTATCATCAAAGTAGGAAAGATCTTTTAAAATAAACTTATTCGGACAAGCATACTGGTGCATCTCTGCTTTATCCAATCCGAAGTGTCAAGGTACCGAACTCCCTTTCAGATTGTTTGTATAAAAATAATTTGAAAGGTATATTGCCGTTAAAAAATAATTGAAAAATGAATTTTAATACCAACTTTTACGTAATTTTGCAACGAATTTATAAATCGATACCATTATGAATATTACCGACCGTTTTCTGAAATATGTCAGCTTTACGACTACTTCTGATGAAAACACCAACATGACTCCCAGTACCCCGGGACAAAAGATTTTTGCAAGATACTTGGTTGAAGAACTTACTTCTATTGGATTACAAGAAGTTGAACTGGATGATAACGGTTATGTTATGGCTACTTTGCCTGCGAATACGGATAAAGTAATACCAATCATTGGCTTTATTGCTCATATGGATACCAGCCCGGATATGAGCGGGAAACATGTGAAGCCAAGAATTGTCAGCAAGTATGATGGTGGAAATATCATTCTTAATAAGGAAAAGGGAATTATATTCGAAACAGCCAAATACCCTGAAATTCTGCAATATAAGGGTCAGGATATTATTGTTACCGATGGAACCACTTTACTGGGAGCTGACGATAAAGCCGGTTTAGCCGAAATAGTTACGGCTATGGAATACCTGATCGCTCATCCGGAAATAAAACATGGTAAAATTCGTGTTGGATTTACTCCGGATGAAGAAATCGGACAGGGAGCCGATCACTTTAATGTCCAAAAGTTCGGGGCCGATTGGGCATATACCATGGATGGGGGTGAAATAGGAGAACTGGAGTATGAAAACTTCAATGCGGCCGGAGCCAAAGTTCATTTCGTAGGAGTTAATGTTCATCCCGGTTATGCCTATCATAAAATGAGGAATTCCATGCGGATTGCACAACAATTTATAGGCATGCTTCCTCGTCACGAAACTCCGGAACATACCGAAGGGTATGAAGGTTTCTTTCATTTAACCAATATGGAAGGCACCGTTGAAAAAACGACACTGAGTTATATCATTCGGGATCATGATCGCGATCGTTTTGATCGTCGCAAAAGGGAATTTGAACATCTGGTTAATAAAATCAATGCCGAGTTTGGCGATAATACGGCAACCTTAGATATAAAGGATCAATATTATAACATGCGTGAAAAAATAGAGCCTGTCATGTATGTTATAGATCTTGCCTTTGAAGCAATGAATGAAGTCGGTGTGACTCCGAATGTAAAACCTATTCGGGGTGGAACCGATGGAGCCCGTCTGTCTTTCGAGGGACTCCCCTGCCCTAATATATTTGCAGGTGGGCATAACTTTCATGGACGTTTTGAGTATCTTCCTGTACAATCGATGGAAAAAGCCATGCAAGTCGTCGTAAAAATAGCAGAGAAATTAGCGAAAAAATAATAAAAACAATAAACTGTTTCAACAAGATGAAAATAACACCATTTACCAACATACATATTGCACTTGGTGCCAAAATGCATGAATTTGCCGGTTATAATATGCCCATAGAATATAGTGGAATCACGGATGAACACATGACAGTCCGCAAGGACGTTGGGGTATTTGATGTTTCACATATGGGTGAATTTTGGGTAAAAGGGACAAATGCTCTATCGTTTCTTCAAAAAGTAACTTCCAATGATGTTTCTGCTCTTCCAACCGGCAAGGCGCAATATTCTTGTTTTCCAAACGGGAAAGGTGGTATTGTTGACGATCTACTGGTTTATCATTTTGAAGAAAACAAGTATCTGCTGGTTGTAAATGCTTCAAATATAGAGAAAGACTGGAATTGGTGCACA
>JAUZOM010000235.1 GCA_030706465.1 Bacteroidota bacterium
TGTACATTGAAGGTATGGCAGCACCTTGGGCTCTTGCCGCGGACCAACAACACGGAATGCTTCCAGTGCGTCCAAAGTCACTATCCAGGGTGACATGATGGCTCCAAAACTTTTAGAGGTAAATGGCCCCAATGGTACTTGTTCCCAGGTTTGGAAATCACGGGCAGTCAAAATATTCAGCAATACGAATCCCAAAATGTATTCTTCTGCTTTTTCGATAGAAATAGCTTCTCCTAATTCACTCTCCTTGCACGTAATGAATGCAACCTCCAATTCAAAATCGAGTCGCCGTGTAGCCCCATAAATCGGAAATGCGGCATCCCCTGGTTTATATTGTCCCATTGGCCGGTGAATCTTGGTTTCCGATACTACAACGGTAGAAGTTCGTCCGGGACAACCCTCAGGCATATGGCGCCAGTTTGGGGGTAATGGATTTGCCGGATCCCTGTATATTCGTCCGATATTGGCAACATGTTCCAGACTGGAACTGAATTCGGTGAAATCGGTGATCTCAACCGGAAGTAACATTTCAACCTCATCAACAGGTATCAGGATTTCATTCCGCAGAACATAATTATCTCTGATGACCGGATTGTTTATCCTGAATAATTCTGAAATCCTCCGACGTACATTGCGTTGGACAGGCCGTCCCAGACTGGCAAATGCATTGATGGAAGGTTGATTGAAAACTTCTATGTCAATAATGCCGCAATCCTCAAAGTAGCCTTTAGAAGCAATCCGATACAGATCAATGACATTATTACCTATTCTGGTGGCTAAATGATGGGCAAAACCATTGTGGATTTTCCTGAAAACGCCAAATGGGATATTTTGTATTGGAAAGTCACTCTGTTCGTCTACTTCTATCCACGAAGTAAGATACTGAGCATTTGATTCTTGCATGATAGGTATAAGCAGTTTATTCGATCCCGGAATAGTGTTTCATGAACTGGACCCTTAAGTATGCTGCAGGGTCCTCCGTATTTTTAAAACTCATTTTCCCTTTAAATTCATCTATTGTTTTAAAGTTGTGGTGATCCATCCACTTTTCTAACTCTGACAGCATTTCGTTGACGTGACCGAATCCCTTTTGATAAAGTACAGACGCAACCTGAACGGCAGTGGCGCCGGCCAAAAGCATTTTAATGATTGTCTTTCCATCATGAATACCGGTTGACGCCACAATATCTGTTTTTATCATATCGCTTAATATCGCTACCCAGCGAAGTGTATTGTTCATTTCCTGGGGATTGCTATAAATGTTTGAAACCTCTATTTGCATTTTATCAATGTTGATATCGGGATTGACAAAACGATTAAAGAGTACCATACCATTGACCCCTGACCAGGAGAGTTTCTGAACGGTGTTGGCCAATCCTGAAAAATAGGAACTGATTTTTAATGCTACCGGTATTTTAATGTGTTTTTTAACTTTTTCTAAAATAGAAAAATATATTTTTTCTGCTTGTTCACCGGAGCGGTTTACATCGGAAGGAAGTATGAAGACATTAAGCTCAAGTGCATCCGCACCGGCATCCTCTATTCGGGAAGCGAACGAAGTCCATTCATCTGCGGTTACGCAGTTAATACTGGCAATTATAGGAATTTTTACTGCATCCTTGCATTGCCTGATCAGATGAAGGTATTCATTCACCTGTTGTATTTTAGTGTAATTTGCAATATAATCCTCTGCTTCAGGATATAATCCTGTTTCACTCTTATTGAGTGCGTTATTAATTTCCTGTCTGATTTGCTCTTCAAAGAGCGATTTTAAAACTACTGCACCGGCACCTCTTTGTTCAAAATCAATTATATTCTTAACCGAATGTGTTAAACCTGAGCTGCCTATGATTAAAGGGCTTCTTAACGAAAGCCCCATATATTTGGTTGCAAGATTTGCCATGATTTTCTTCGAATTGTTTAAAGGTACAATGATTATATAAAAACAACAAAAATAAATTCAAATTTGACAAATGCAATAATATTTTGAAATTATCTACATTTTTCAGCCTACCTGATATTATAAACGTAGATGTACGTATCGTGAAACAATAATATATTGTTGCGAATAAATGCAGCGTATTTATAATTTAGGTCGCTTTCGGGATTGTTTTAAAGTCCTATGGTGGATACATGATGACTTTAGTCTTTGAGCTTCCTTATGGCGTATTTTGATATAATGTATGTGATGTATATCAGGATTGGCCAGGTTAACAGCCATAGCGTCATTTGCAGATACATTTTCAAGTCTCCTTTTTATTAATAAATATGAGTTTCTTCATTCATTTCGGCATCCATTAATTTTGTTTTATTGATAGATCTCCATGCATATATGATGTAAAGAATGACGAAGGGGACCATCAGTGAAACATATCCCATCACCGTGAGTGTATAATGACTTGACGAACTGTTATGGATGGTGAGTGAACTTTGCAAGTCGTATTGCGAAGGGTAATAAGCCGTATTGTTTAGCCCTGCAATGAGGAAAAGGGCAAAAACGGTAAGAAATGTTCCAGGTCCCGCGAACCATATTCCTTTAGATGAAATTCGGATAAGGGAATGTGCGATCCCAAACAAAACCAGGAGAACACCAATCACAAAAATGAACAGCACAACAGGCATATTCAAAAGATTATGCAGGTATTTAAAGGATTCCATATAGACTGAACCGGTTCGGGGGGTAACGGCAAAACCTTTTCCTGTCAATAACATTCCTGCAAAAGCGAGGAAAAAAATTAAAAATGGAATTGCATTAAATGCCAGTTGCTTTCTGCAGCGGGCATAAATCTGATCATTACCGATGTTATTCATGAAATACAACAATGCCAGCGTTCGAGCCAAAAAGAAGACGGTTAAACCTAACAACACGTTTTGGACATTTAAGACTGCTTCCAATCCATGCCAGGGGTGTTCCCAGCGTGAGATAGTTACTGATGAAAGTGTTTCAGTCAATCTCATCTTGTTGACAGAAAAATTAGCGCCAGTAAAGAATGTCCCAACGGCAGTGCCGATCAAAATGGTACCCAGGGCGCCATTGATAAATAGAAAAGTCTCAAAGGTTTTAGCGCCAAAGATATTACGCGGTTTGCTGCGGAACTCAAATGAAACAGCCTGTACTATGAAGCAGAAGAGAATGGTCATCCATACCCAGTAAGCTCCTCCAAAGCTGGTCGAATAGAATAACGGAAATGAAGCAAAGAATGCGCCTCCAAAGGTTACCAACGTAGTAAATGTGAATTCCCATTTCCGGCCCAGTGAATTGACAATCAGTGTCCTTTCCGGTTCTGTCTTTCCCAGTGTATAAATCAGGGTTTGTCCACCCTGGACAAACATGAGAAAGACGAGGGCAGCACCCAGGATGGATATAATGATCCACCAATATTCCTGCAATGACTCAATTGACATTGATTCGAACATGATTAGTGCCCTCCCTCTTTTGGTCCAAGTTTAATTTGTTTTATCATAATACTTATTTCGGCAGCCAGCAATGCCGTAAATACGACGGCGAACAACCAGAATGTAATCTGTACGGTTCCGGCACTGATTTTGGAAACGGCTGCCATTGTCGGCATCAAGTCCTGAATGACCCATGGTTGACGACCCAATTCTGCAACAATCCAACCTGCTTCACTTGCAATAAATGCAAGCGGAAAACCGAGAATCGATAACCTCAGCCATAATTTTGACTCCTGAATCTTGTCGTTGTAAATCAAAAACAGGGTCACGATAAAGAATACAATGAACCAGAAGCCCAGTGTAACCATGATGTGAAAACTGTAAAAAGTAAGTGCTACGTTGGGGATAGCCTGTCGGGCATTCTTGATGTATCCATAACCGAAATATTTGAAGTTGGCCTCAAGGGCTTTTCTGGCATTGATGGCTTTGGGGGCATCGTTGACTTTTATGGCGTTTCGATAATCAGCCAGTGCCTGGATTGCCTTTTTACCCATCGATATTTTCATTGATAATGGAATCAGGTTTTTAGATGCATTCCCTTCAACGAGATCTTTTATACCGGGTACAAAAGCGTTGGGGTCATTAAAAGCAAGCAACGACAGGGCATTCGGAATCTCGATTTTAAGATAATAATCCCTGATATATTGCTGTTTTTGTAGATTAGACTGATCTTTTAAAAAACCAAATGCAGTGAGGGCTGCATTGTTTTTACCCTGGTAAAGTCCTTCCATTGCGGCCAGCTTCATCGGCTGCTTTTCGACAACCTGTTTGGCTGAGGCATCCCCGGTTATTGCGGTATACAACGAAGAAATCAATCCAAAGATAGCCGCAATCACCATGCTCTTTCTGGCCAGGGAAATCTCACGTTTCCTCAAAATATACCAGGCGCTTACACAAATAACAAACAAGGATGCAAGTGTATAGGAAGAAGAAATCGTGTGCAAGAACTTGCTGATTGCAACCGGTGATAGGAATACATCCCAGAAGCTCAACATTTCATTGCGGGCCGTGTCCGGATTAAATTTCATCCCGACCGGAGACTGCATCCATCCGTTGGCAACCAGAATCCAAAGTGCGGAAAGGTTGGTTCCAATGGCCGTAACCCAGGTGGCTATCAGATGAGCTCGTTTACTGAGTTTATTCCAGCCAAAGAACATCAGGGCTATAAAGGTGGATTCCAGAAAGAACGCCATAATGCCTTCTATGGCCAATGGGGCACCGAAAATATCACCCACGAACCAGGAATAGTTTGACCAGTTAGTTCCAAATTCAAATTCAAGGATGATGCCTGTTGCTATTCCGATTGCAAAGTTTATCCCAAATAGTGTCATCCAGAATTTTGTAATCCGTTTCCATTCAGGATTGTTGGTCTTAACATAAAACGTTTCCATTATGGCAATGATAAAGGTGATGCCAAGGGTAATCGGTACAAAAATCCAATGATACATTGCCGTGAGTGCAAATTGGGCCCTCGACCAGTCGATCAGGGAATAGTCAAAATTCATCATAGGCTATCGTTTTGGTTGTGTGAGTTGTTCAATGACATAATTACTTCGTTCGGTATTGTTCTTGAATTTTGTTTTAAGAAAGTCGGGAAAGAAAAATAACTTTAAAACAGCAAACAGGATAAACAGCTTTATGAAAATAATTAACCACAATTTACGGCTGGTGGAGCTCAGATTTCTGAACCCGTCATTGTAAAAGTTAAATATTTCCTTTAACCCCGGTATTTTCATATAATGCTCTTCCTTTAATCCGGTTTGGCTGCGGGAACCAAGTTCGATTTTGTTTACAAGTAACTCACAAATTGACAAATTGTTTATTAAAAAATCAATAGTTATTTGTTATCGCACACAAAAAAAATTATCAATCTTTTTCTTTGAATTACAGCCCGAACATGGTCCCTTAAAATCCTTTTAAGCTTGAAGACATGGTAAGGGCCGTAAAACTGACCTTAGCAATGATATACCTTTGATAAATTTGCCTGAATATATCAGGATTGGAAACATATCTTTGTAATCACCGGTATATTATGCCCATAGTTGAGCTGTGACAAAAGCGCCTCCAGGTCCGACTCCAGGCGAAAACAATTGTGTTATTGCTGCTTCACATCCCCATTTTGATTTGAAAAACTCACGAGTATTATTATTACAA
>JAUZOM010000236.1 GCA_030706465.1 Bacteroidota bacterium
ATGGTTTTCGCTATTTCTATGCTGACGGACTTTTGGGTATAAATCCGGGTATTTCGGTTCCACCCTTTATTTTTAACGGTTTTGGCGGCGGTTTGTATTATCACATGAAGCAGTCATCAGGCAATGATGTTAGTGCTTTCTTGGCTTCTGAATCCGGAATATTGTATAAACCGGATAAAACGATCGGGATTGGAGTAAAGTCAGAAATAAAATTCGGTGTGGTCAAGCCGGAACTGATTGATGCTGATGCCAAATTTGAAATTGCTTTTAAGTCCAGTGGCGGAATCAACGATATCAATTTTAAGGGCTTTGCAAAATGCCTGGTTCCCTCCTTAAATGTTGCATTACCTGCCATAAAATTAAATGCCAGGAATTTTGCTGACGGGAAGTCTCTTGCATTCGATCCGGGTGACAGTCCCTTATCTGTGAAACTGGATATGGACATGAATTTTGAAACCGAGGATTTTGATGCCAGTCTGGAAGCTTTTGTCAGAATGGATCCCATTATGCAGGGTGTCGGTCCCGATGGCTCGGCCGGAAGATGCGTTATGCATTTGGGAAATTCAAAATGGTATATTTATCTGGGGACGCAGACTAATCCGATCGGCATAAAAATGTTGAGGATGATGGAAAGCACTTCCTATTTTATGGCGGGTTATGATATTCCTACCGGAATGGTGGTCAATCCCAAAGTGGCTTCAATCCTTAGAATTAATACTTCTTCCTGCGGCGCCGACCATGATAACGCCAGGCTTGAAAATGGAAAAGGCGTGGCTTTCGGATCTTGTATGGCATTCAGCACGGGGAAAATTCAACTCACCCCGTTTTACGGAGGTTTTGATATTGGCGCCGGTTTTGACATCCTACTTAATAATTACGGAAACGGTGCTTATTGTGAAGGTCATACGGGTACATTGGGCATTAATGGCTGGTATGCCAAGGGCCAGGCTTATGCTTACCTGGATGGAAATATCGGAATTGAAGTGAAGGTCTTTCATCGACATAGGAAATTTGATATTCTAAGCATTGAAACTGCAGCGCAGCTGGAAGCCGAAGGCCCGAATCCGATTTATTTTGAAGGTCAGGCCGGTGGAAGATTCAGAATACTGGGCGGAATGGTCAAAGGAAATTGTAAGTTCAAGGTTAGTTACGGGGAACAATGTAAAATACTCAACAAAGTTGCAGAATCCCCGCTTGCCGATTTGCAACTGATCGGAGATGTTACTCCTGAAGCTGATAAGACCGAAGTGGATGTGTTTACTTCGCCCCAGGCTGTTTTTAATGTCCCCGTCAATCAGATAATGGATATTTCGGATGATAACAACCTAAATCACAAATACCGGGCTAGTCTTGAAAAATGTGAACTAACCCTTAACGGGCAGACTGTCCCGGGTTCTTATCAATGGAACAGCGACAATTCTGTTTTGGTTTATAATCCCAATGATATTCTTGCAGACAAAAAGGAGTACAATTTCCTGGTGTCACTGAGTTTTGACGAATGGCAGAATGGCAAGTGGACAACTTTGACGGATTCTTCAGGGGCTAAAACGGTCGAGACTAAATCTGTGAAATTTACGACCGGGGATTTTCCAAAGGAATTGCCTCAAAGTGTGATCAGTTATACTTATCCGCTCGACCGTCAGTATAATTTTTATCCTCGGGAATATTCAAAAGGATATATTACCTTTAATAAAGGTATGGCTCCTTTCTTTAATTTGGGGCCGGCCTGGAAACAGGTTGTCCGATTTGTTCCGGTTTCGGGTGAATCGGCATTGACATCCGACCTGAGTTACGATGCATCCTCCAAAACCCTAAGTTTCAATATTCCTGCCAACATTTTCTGCGATAAAATTTATCAGTTGCAACTGGTTAATATTCCTCAAAAGGTCAGTATCGATAACAACGTGAGAGCTCAGACTTCTTCAACGGAAACTTCTGCAGGAACAACTGATGTTACCATTAAAACAGCTTTGGGATCTGTGACTGAAGGCGAGGAAACTGCATTTTATAGCATTGCCTTCCGGACCAGTAAATTTAAAACATTTGCAGATAAACTTTCGGTAACTGAGCTAAAGGCCGATATGCTCTATGAAATATCTCCCTATGTCTATTACCTGCAATCGACTTTCCGGAATAATGAGGTTTTTGATAAATTCGAAATATATGGCGAAGGGACGCAAACTCCCCTTATTCGCAGGACCGCACAACTTGAACAGTCCGGCTGGTATCAGAAAAATTTGGCACCACTGGTTTATCATACTTTTCCTGGGAATATATCGGTAACCTGGCGCGATACCTCACTTGTCGGCTGTCCGCCAAGAGGTGAATTAAAAATATGGCAATGGGATTATGACCATTCGCTGACCGATCTGGAAATTCAAACGGGTAATGCAACAGCCATCAACAACTGGGCTCAGTTTATGTATGGTCCTCCTTATTATTGGAGTAAGGATTATACGGATATACGGACCAAACTGGCCAATTTCTACCCTTCGATGACCAATGACAATCCTCAGATAGAGTCTGTTTTGAAAAAGCTTATCTGGCCTGTGATCGATAAGGGGAATTATCCGGTGAAATTTGAATATGTGTTGCCGGGAATTAATAAAGTAACTACTTCAAAAGTGATCAACATTGAAGATCCTTTTGATATTGCCCAACCATCTTTATAGTGAAGAAAATGAAACATTTTTGATTTGATTTATTTTTGATTTTTGTTCTTTCAGCCGGACTTTATGCTCAGGAGGTTCCGGGTACATCCGTTAAGCTGTTGGCTCGTCCTCTGCCGGATTCCATTCTGCTTCGCTGGGCACCGGATAACTATGCCGGATTGAAAGTTGGGAATAAGTACGGCTATTATGTGGTTCGTCTGACCATCATGAAAGCCGGGAAATTGATTCATTCGCCACGCCCTGTCTTTTTAACCCGGGAACCAATAAAACCCTGGCCTCTTGCAAAATGTGAACCTTTGGCCGATTCTGATAAATATATGGCTGTCGCTGCCCAGGCCATCTATGGAGAAACATTCAGCGTCTCTGCGGGAAAAAATGCCAGTATCCTGGATGTGGTCAATAAAGCAAAGGAACAGGATTCCAGATTTTCTTTTGCCCTGTTTTGTGCCGACCAGTCAAGAAATGCTGCTATTGCCTCCGGATTGTGGTATACGGACCGAAATGTCAAAAAGGATGAAAAATACCTCTACCGGGTTTTCCTGGCTGCTCCGCGAAATATTGTCCGATCCGACACTGCCTTTGTTTTTACCGGTACAGAAGAGTATCTTCCTTTACCCAAACCCTTGAGATTTTCTGCAGAATTTGGTAATAAATCGGTTATCCTTCACTGGGACCAACGAATACTTTCTTCGTATTACAATTCTTATCAGATAGAACGTTCGGAAGACAGTATCCATTTTTCTCCTCTTCGTATGCAGCCTCTGGTACAGGTCAACAAAAAAGAAGAAGAAACTGAGGAGGCTATGTTTGTTGATACTCTGTCGACAAACGGAAAAACTTATTATTATCAATTGTTTGGAATTAGCGCTTTTGGAGAAAAAAGTCCGGCTTCGGATGAGGTTAAAGGGCAGGGGGTAGATGATCCGGGATTTGCCCCGGAAATTACTTCGAAAAAAGAGGTTGACGGCCGGATTGCGCTGGAATGGGAGTTTAAAGGTGAAAAGGCACATAATATAGGTTTCAGAATCTTGCGTTCTGCCAAACTCGACCTGGGATATAGCATGATTTCCCCATTGCTGAGTCCGGATGTACATTCTTTCGTGGATTCGTTGCCCCTGCCGGTTAATTATTATAAGGTAATGGTTCTTGGGGCAGACGGAAATACTAAAATTTCATTTCCCGCATTGATGCAGCCTGTTGATTCACTACCTCCGTCTCCTCCCGTTGGATTATTGGCTATAGCGGATACTACTGGCAGAGTGGTGCTTCACTGGAAAGCAAACCACGAACCTGATTTGATGGGTTACAGGGTTTACAGGGCTAATGCGCCTTATGAGGAATTCTCCCAGCTGACGGTTTCTGCCATACCGGATACTTTTTTAATCGATACCATCAATCTGAAAACCACCACCCGTCATATTTATTACCAGGTAATGGCCGTTGACCGGAGGATGAACCATTCCCCCTTTTCCGCCATCCTTGAGGTGGAACGTCCCGATATTGTGCCTCCTTCACCTCCGGCTATTACCGATATACATTCCACATCTGATGGCGTTTTTCTGAAATGGGCAAACAGCTCCAGCAATGATGTGGCTGAACATGTGGTATTCAGAAGGGCCAGGGGCGATAAAAACTATTTGGTCCTCGCCCATTTCCCGGTTTCGGATACTTTGCATTCTTTTATGGATACCACGGCTGTTTGCGGAGAAGAGTATGATTATACGGTAAAGGCCCGCGATAAATCTGGATTGTTTTCACCTCCTGCACCGGAGCGGGCAGGAGAACGCATTGCCATGTCCAGAGTATTGCCTTTAAAGGGATTGAAGGCAACCGCCGATCGTCACGGTTTGTGTGTTAACCTGACTTGGGAAAAGCCAGAAGCAAAGGTTTTGAAGTATGTGATTTACCGGCAGGAAGGCGAAACCGGGACTCTGGTAACTTATCGTACGGTTTCGGGCAACAATCTTTTTTTTTCCGATCAAAGAGTAAATTCGGATACATACTATAATTATATGGTTGAGGCTGTTATGGAAGGTGGGGAGAGGAGGATTAGTGAAGTGAAAGGCATAAATTATTAGAATTAGTTTATGTCAGATTTTGAACCGTATTTATATAATAATCAGTGAAATATGAAAAAGGTATTGGTCTTTTTTTTCATCATGATTTTAGCGAATGTTTGTATAGAAGCACAAAAATCACCTTTACACTATTATACCATAAAAGCCAGTCAATATAATAGTGGCGATTTAAGTGGGCTTACGCTTAATAATTCGGATGTTACAAAAAAATGGACTCTTTATAGCTCTCAATATCTGGTAACCTCACTAAAATTGAATGGTAGTGTTTTCAATTTTAATGGAATTTCTTCACTATATGATGAGTTACCAGGTTTGTATTATCCTACTCCTTACTCATCAACTGATTCAATAATTGCCTATAATGGTTGGTATGATGGGGATTATTATAAAGGAGCCAATTTGCTCCAATTTGTTGACTTTCATCAACTTGGTTCTGATTATTATTCCTATTTGATGGTCCAATATAAAAGTGGGAATATTTGGAAGGACGGTTATTATTTGAAAGGTGGCAGTTTATCTAAAAATTCTTTTACATTATCGGACACTGCATTGGCAAAATCACGTCCTGATTGTTTCGATAAATCAACGACATTTAGGATTGTTAAATATCCACAGTCAGGCAAAGGTGATTATTGGCCTATGGTTAGCAATGAATTGTCTTTCCTTTTTTACGGTCAGCCTGAGATGGATCTGACCGGAAACAATGTCGTTTGCGAAGGTGATCAGATTGAATTAAAAGGTTATTATGCCCAGGATGCGGCAAAGGAATATTGCCGCATTAATGCCCGTTTAATGGTGGCGACAAGTAATCC
>JAUZOM010000237.1 GCA_030706465.1 Bacteroidota bacterium
GGGGAAAAGCTTTGCAAAGTGGCAAAAATAAGTGGCGCATCGACCAGCCGTTATTATTGCGGTAATTTTGAATACGACAACAACAAAGCTCTTTCGTTGATACATACCGATGAAGGAATCATTGAAGTGACCCGTTCCGGTAGTACAACAAACTACAATTACGAGTATTTCCTCAAGGACCACCTGGGCAATACGCGTGTGCTGTGCAGCAGCACGGGTGCTTTGTTGCAGCGATCGGATTACTATCCTTTCGGGATGAACTCCAGCCAGTACAGCAGTAGCACCGACAACAAGTACCTGTATAACGGCAAGGAACTCCAGGAAGACCTTTCTTTGAATTGTTACGATTACGGCGCCAGGTTCTATGACCCGCAGATTGGTAGGTTTACAACTTTAGATCCACAAGCAGAAAGATATTATCGTTGGTCTCCATACACATATGCCATGAACAATCCTGTGAATCTAATAGACCCCAATGGTGAAGAGGTTGTTAATGCAGATGAAGCAAAGAGAAAACAAGCAGAAGCAGCTAAGAATGCAGCAGCAGCGAAAAAGGATGCGGCTGCAAGTAAATCAACAACTGGTGGTACTAACAAAAAAGACTTTGCAAACAAAGCAGATTATAAGGCATATAAGCAATCAAATAGGGAATCTAACAGGGCGAATAGAGCATATGACAGAGCTGATAAAGCTTTCCAACAAACAGCTAAAGCTATTGGTGAATTTGCCAGTGCAAATCCCACAGAGTTTAACAGACTGGATAATCTTAAAAATGCATCTGGTCAAACTGTGGATGTTTTTGTAAGTAGTAGTTATAGTAGCTCAGATATTGGTGGCCAGCCAGGAGCTACCCCAGTCAGTGTTGATGCATCAGGAAATGTTTATGGTATACAGGTACCTGGAACTAATGGAGGCGTACTAAATAGATATTATTCATTTATTGCCTATGGAACGAGTGACCCAGGAAGAATTTTAGCACATGAATGGGGACACGTTCTCAAAGTAAATGAGAATCCTATGACATTCAGGGAATATATTCAAAATCATGGCAACTTTAATTGTCAAGACCCAGCAGATGCGGGTAATCCATATGTGAAAGCAGCCAACGATTTAGAGAACAACTTCCTTAGAAACAGATAGCCATGATAAAAAAGAAAATACTTATCATATTATTAGTTGTAAGCGTTAATGCTTCGCTCTACTCTCAAATAGATACTACTCTTATTACTACGATTACCAAACTACAGCTTTTGCCAGAATTTTCAGCATGGAATGGGCATAAGCTTGATAAGGAAATTGTAAATAAGGTATTAAATGCTCCAATTCATATAGATTTTTTACAATCAAGTGGGTTTGATAATTTTGTATTTACATTTATTAAATTAGATAATAAGGACTTATTAGTAGATAATTTAAAGCTTTTAGGTGGTTGTAATGGTTTTATTCTTGCGGTTGATACGCTTAATATTGAATCTTACAGAATATCGGGCTTTTTCGAGAACGATATGTCAAAATTGCTAATGTACTTAAAGAGAAAATCATATCATCACTTAGGTTGCGCCAATTCATTTTCAGAATATTACTCTATAGAAGGAGTGGATTTAAAATGCTTATATCGTGCTGCTAAAAAGAATAGTAGAGATACAAAAAAGTACCCATGTTTAAAATATTGTGGAGAACCTATCTGGGTTTATTAATTAAATAGGGATGATACAATAATAGAACCCGGAGCAATCTGGATTTTGTTATTAATGAACATCATGAAGGGCGTTCTAAAGAGCGTCCTTTAGTTTTTTCTTACCAATTGTTCGTTACCCAGACAACTGATGAGAACCAGCATCCCGTCAAAGAATACAAGGACAAGGAAGAACATGTGGTACTAAAATCTGTCTATGACGGTTCCAATTGGCTAAATACCTATTACGTATATGATGATTTCGGGCTGTTGCGTTATGTGCTCCCTCCAAAACTTATGGCCAATATCGGAAGTACCACTAGCTTGTCTCAAAACAGTGATATTGTAAAACAATTAGGTTATTATTATCAATATGACAGCCTTAACCGGATGATCGTTAAACAACTGCCGGGGGCTGGTCCCGTTTATATGGTTTACGACAAACGCGACCGGTTGGTACTCTCACAGGATGGCAAAATGAGAGCCGAAAACCCAAGCCAGTGGATTTTTACCAAATATGATGCACTAAACCGCCCTGTACTCACTGGGGAATATACTCATACCTCGGCTTTGGGACAAGCTGACATGCAGGCAGTAGTTTATAATTTTTATGCCAATTCTCCGGGGGCCAAATACTTCGAAGAGGCAGGCAGTAACGTGCACGGGTACACCAACCTGTCCTTCCCATGTCTTTCTGATGAAAACGCATACCTCACCGTAACTTATTACGATGATTATAGTACCGTGAATACCTGGGGTTCTTCTTATTCTTATATCATCAATTTTTCTATAAGTCCAATGACTACAGTAAAAGGACAGGTTACCGGAACCAAAATAAAGGTACTGAACACGACTAATACCTGGCTTTATACTGCTCTTTACTACGACGATAAATACCGGATTATACAAATCCGGCATGACTTATATGACGGGTCAAACGGTGGAAAGGAAACCATCAGCAGCCTTTATGATTTCGTGGGGAAAGTGTTGCAGACCAAACAAATCCAGAGCTTTAACGGAACAACCACCACGGTGGATAAATGGATGACCTACGATCATGCCGGTAGGCTGGTTAAGACCGAACAGGAAATAAACGGAGCCAACCATACCGTTACTTCCCAGATTGTTTATAACGAGCTTGGCCAGTTACAGAAAAAAACGCTCGGCAGTGTACAGGACGAAAATTACCAATACAACATCCGCGGCTGGTTAACCCAGATTAACGATCCAGACAATCTGGGCAGCAATATGTTTGGCATGAAACTATTATACAACGATGCCAACACCAGTTTGGGCAACCAGACCCAGTTCAATGGCAACATCTCGGGCATGTTGTGGAAAAGCTCCACCAAAGCAGAGCAGGGTTATTCCTTTGGCTACGACCCATTGAACAGGCTCACCGGCAGCGATTACAAGATTAATTCCGCAGGCGCATGGACGGAAAGTACAGCTTTCGAAGAAAAATCCATCGGTTACGATGCCAACGGCAATATCACCACCCTATTGCGTACCAATGATACGGGCAGTACCAGGGACAGCTTTGCCTACCACTACAACGGCAACCAGCTTACCGACATCAGCAACGGCATGGCCTATACGTATGATGCCAATGGCAACATGAAAAAAGATGGCCTTCGTAATTTCGATGTAATGTACAACATTCTCAATCTTCCCTCCTCAATCAGCAAAGGCAGCGATAATATTTCGTATATTTACTCCGCTGCAGGCGAAAAACTGGCCAAAAAGATGAAGGACAATACATACCAATATTATGCTGGTAACTTTGTTTATGGCACTGATAAAGGGCTGGATTATATCCTGTTCAAGGAAGGTAAGGTAAACCGCCAGGCCGATGGCAGCCTGGTATACGATTACTTTATTAAGGACCACCTGGGCAATACCCGTGTAGACTTTAGTCAGAGAGGCACCAACGTGCGTGAAACCGAATACTATCCGTTTGGCTCCAACTAAAGCACCTCCAGCCGCGATGTTAAAACCTGTACAATGGCAAAAAGATACAAGATGATAATTTGAGTGGTACGGTACGGCACTGGACTGGTATGATTACGGCGCCAGGTTCTATGATGGGGTATTAGGTAGATTTATGTCATTAGACCCATTAGCGGATAAATATTCAGGGCTTTCTCCTTATGTCTATTGTGCTAATAACCCGATATATTTAATTGACCCTACCGGAATAGAAATGATTACTTATTATTCAACTAGTGACCCAAACGAAATTGTTAAAGTTATTAATCAATTAAAAAAAGTGGGAGTGCCAATCAAATTGATACTGATAATGGAAATTTTGAGAAAAAGACAGGAGATCCTGATGTTTATAAAACAGATAAAAAAACAAATGCAAAACTATTTGATAAACCAAATGAAGCTGGAGCTTACTTGTATATGTGGAGGAATTCTGCGACTAAAAATGAAGGGGGAAATAATGCGAAAGCTCAGGAAATATTTGGTTGAGTTACTGAATCTGGAGTTCTTGTTGGTCCTTCCAGTGGTAAAACTTATAAATCATGGACAGGCAATGAAAATGCTAATGAAACATACACAAATGATGATGAAACTTCTAATGCGTGGTTTGCTCCAACCCTTGCTGCATCATCAGGATATTATGTACAGGGGTTTGGTAATTGGTTAAAGATAATAGCGGCTGTTCATACTCATCCCAACCCTCAAAAGCCAGACCCTACTAGAGATGATGCCTTTGGAAAAGGAAGTATTCTTAATTATTATATTTGTAATGGATACTTTGGAGTTGTCAGGTCAGACGTAGCAGGAGTGATGGATGGATGGACTACAAAAAAACTATTCAAAGGAATTTATTCAATATATAAAGAAAACGAACGAAATAAGAAACTAAAATGAGAAAATTGTTTTTTTATATGATTATAATTGTATTGTTTTTTAATTGCTCAACTAAGAAAACAGTTGAAGTTACTGCAGAAGACAATATAAATTTAGAATTAGATTCAAATCTTAAATCTATTTTAATAAACTATGTTGATTCAATACAAGGAAATGATTCAACAATAAAAGTCTTTTACCTTATTTTAAGTAAACTTGATGATAATTATTCTTATTATAAATTTACAGCAATAAATGATTTGCTATTTATCGAGAATCATCCACCAATAAGTTATACTAAAATAAATAGCAATTATATTTTATTTGGAATAGCTTATAATAAACAATTAATAGGAAGAATTTTACACAAACAATTAGAGAATTCTTTAAAAGAACATTTAAAACATAGCATTAATCATGGTGTTGGCTGTTGGGAAATAATTACACAAAATGATTCTGTCATAAAAGTTAATAAATCTTGTCAAGGGCATTTGTTCTTAAGAACTGTTAAATTCAAAGGTAATTAATAGTTCTGAGGTTCAAAATTAATATATTGTGATCGTAGATGTTAAAGAATATTGTGTATTTATTCCCTACTTTTTTATAGAGGAAACCATCAGCAGCCTTTATGACTTCGTGGGAAAAGTGTTGCAGACCAAACAAATCCAGAGTTTTAACGGAACAACCACCACGGTGGATAAATGGATGACTTACGACCATGCCGGACGACTGACCAAAACAGAACAACAAATCAACGGCGCAAACAAAACCACTGTCTCCCAAATGGCTTATAACGAACTGGGCCAGCTGACCAATAAAAAATTGGGCAACAACATCCAAAGTCTGGATTATGGTTATAACATCCGGGGCTGGCTGACCAATATCAATGATCCTGATAACCTGGGCACCAGCCTTTTTGCCATGAAACTGCTATATAACGATAACAGCCCAATCTCTGGTATCGCTTCTTCAGCAAATGACCAGTTCA
>JAUZOM010000238.1 GCA_030706465.1 Bacteroidota bacterium
AAAACTCCTGAAGTAGCAGGCTTACAGGATCTGCTTATCTATCAATTAAAAGGGTTGGCCCATTACACGACCGCTTTACGCTCCCTGAATATCGAAAATGAAGTAGCCAATAAGTTTATTGTTGATAGCCTGTTTATGACGATCACCAATGCCAATTTCGACTACGATCGCTTTGTTACCCGGATTCGTGAAGGCTTCAAGCTGCGCTCGCAATTAAAAGCTACTTTACTCGAGAATAATGTTGAGCTGCAACAAAACGGATTACTCAGTTGGTCAGCCGTTACTACGCAGGAAATGGAAGAAATAGCCCAACGGGTTGGCGTGATGGCTACCGAAAATGAGGACATTCGTTCCCTGCGCGAATTAGTAATGTATGGTTTGAAAGGAATTGCCGCTTATTTCGAGCATGCTTTCAACTTAGGCCATACTGACCCGAAGATAGATGCCTTTATTCAGCGCGCATTGGTGGCAATATGCAACGATAACCTGACAGTTGACCAATTGACCGCCCTGGTACTTGAAACGGGCAAAACGGGCGTTCAGGTGATGGCATTGCTCGATAAAGCCAACACAACTTCTTATGGCCACCCTGAAATTACGAAGGTAAACCTGGGTGTCCGCAACAATCCGGGTATTCTGATCAGTGGCCATGACATGAAAGATATGGAGGAATTGCTCAAACAAACCGAAGGTACGGGTGTTGACGTGTATACACACAGCGAAATGCTTCCCGCCAACTATTATCCGGCCTTTAAAAAGTACAGCCATTTTGTGGGTAATTACGGCGGTTCCTGGTGGAGTCAGGTAAATGATTTCGAAACCTTTAACGGCGTGGTATTATTCACCACCAACTGCATAGTTCCGCCGAAGAAATCGGCTACGTATGCCGACCGGGTATATACTACCGGATCTTCCGGCTTCCCGGGCTTCCGGCATATTGAGAACCGTAAAGACGGACAACCCAAGGATTTTTCTTCTCTTATTGCGCATGCCAGACAATGTGCTGCCCCAACCGAGATTGAAACCGGTGAGATAGTCGGCGGTTTTGCCCATGAACAGGTATTTGCTTTAGCCGATAAGGTGGTGGATGCCGTAAAATCGGGTGCTATCCGCAAGTTCTTCGTCATGGCAGGTTGCGACGGACGCATGAAAGACCGCAGTTATTACACTGAATTTGCCCGGGAACTGCCTACCGATACGGTTATTCTGACTGCCGGTTGTGCCAAGTACCGGTATAACAAATTGCCGTTGGGTGATATCGGGGGTATACCACGTGTCCTGGATGCCGGGCAATGCAACGACAGTTATTCGCTGGTCATGATTGCGCTGAAACTGAAAGAAGTATTCGAACTGAACGATATCAACGAATTGCCGATAGCCTATAACATTGCCTGGTACGAACAGAAAGCAGTCATTGTATTGCTGGCCCTGCTTTCACTCGGTGTGAAGAATATACACTTAGGCCCAACCCTGCCGGCTTTCCTATCGCCCAATGTAGCCAAAGTCCTGGTGGATGCTTTTGGTATTGCACCTATCGGAAGCGTGGACGATGATATGAAGTTATTCTTAAACTAGTTCTTTCTTCAACTTTTCCAAAGTTTGGAACTTTGGAAAAGTTAGATAGCATGATAATTAAAAACAGCATTCAAAGCTTATGTTGAATGCTGTTTTTGTTTCGTAAATTACAAAACTCCGGATTCCTAAGATTAGTCAGAGTGCGCCTCAAAGTTGCGCTCTGACTTTGACCATTCCGAACCCGGACTTATGGCAAGTGACAATTATCCGATGGGTTTTATAATTTCTATCCGCATTCCAAGTGCAGCTATAAACCGGTAAAACACACCTACACTTGGCGAGATGGATCCATTCTCGATGCGGGATATATACGATTTCGTTGTTCCTGTACGTTTGGCCAACTCCTCTTGCGTCATTTTAGCTCCCTTTCGAGCTTGATGCAATACCATGCCTGAATAAAAATCATAGGCTTTTTGTTCAAAAACAAGGCGTTCAGAGGTTCCATCTACACCATATTTGGTGTCAAGAACTTCACTATAGTTCTTTATTTTGTTGTCGTTTGTATTCATAATATTCTTCTTTAATCGTGATTGCCTTTGTTATTTCGTTTTGTGGGGTTTTCTGTGTCTTTTTATGAAATCCATTAAAGAGCACTACAATTTTATCCTCATCAAAAATAAAGAAAACCCTGTAGATTTTTGAATTATATTCAATTCGTAATTCATAAACACCATCACGTATTAATTTGATAAACTTAATTGGAAGCCTGTCTTGTGTTCTCAAAAGATAATCCACTTTCTGTTGTTCTTTATCGGTTAATTTACCCATAAAGTCTTCAAAATATCCACCAAAAGTGATGATGACTCTTTTCATGATACAAAGATAGTATAAGTTTAAGGATAATGAAACATTTAGTAAACCAATAATGTTCTCCTGATTGGTGAAGTATCAATAGAATTTGCTTGTGAATGATTGATTTTTTCGTTGGTGGGCTACTTTATCTATGCTGTTTTCGATATTACTTGTTAAAAGCAGGTGTTTTCTCCATAAATACAGTTATCTTCTTATCGCTCGTTGATTGAAGTTCCTGCCGGGTGGAAATTAAGTTCAACCGGCCTTTCATGCAGGGTCACACCGACTGCACGAAGCTCTGGGTATTCAGCTCTGGTTCTTTGTTTTATTAGTTTTTATTTTGTCGAATAATATGATTTACTACTCTTTTTGAATTATATAACCTAATTTAGTTGCTTTCTTAAAATCAGTGTTAGCACTTTCAATCTGTTTCGTTTGACGTTTTGCCAACCCTCTACTGTAATAATAAGCTCCTTCTTTCGGACTTAGTTTAATTGCTTTTGTATAATCTACAATTGCATTATCATAGTCTTCTATAGCGTATTTTGCACATGCTCTCCAATTATATATTTCATTATTTTGTGCATCTAATTTAATTGCTTTGTCAAAGTCATTTATTGATTGAGCATAACCGTTTAATAAGTATTCTAATTTCCCTTTTTCATAATAATTCCGGGCATTTAACGAATCCAGATTAATCGCATTATCAAAGTCAGAAAGGGCTCCATTATAATCCTTGGCTTCTACTTTGGAGGAGCCTCTGTAACTATATGCAGGTTCATATTTAGGATCAATTTTTATTGAATGATCAAAGTCAACAATTGCATTTTTACAATCATCAGAAAAGTAATAAGCCAACCCCCTGTTATAAAATAAAATTGAAGATCCCGAACCGGTACTTATTGCAATGTTATAATTTTTTATAGCTTCCTTGTAATTTTTCATAAAGAATTTTGCATGGGCTCTGTAATTATAAGTTTCAGAGTCTATTGAATCAAGCTTAAGTGATTTGTCAAAGTCTGATATTGCCTTGCTAAAATATCCACACCATTGCTCAATTTTCCCTTTTTGGGAATAATAAGACGCTTCTTTAGGATTGATTGAAATTGCACAATTATAATCCGCAATAGCTCCTTTATAGTCTTTCAGTTTAAATTTCGATGATCCTCTCCAATCATAGGAAAATTCATGTTTAGGATTAAGTTTAATTGCTTTATCAAAATAAGCAATGGCAGCTTTGTAATCAGACAATTTGAATTTTACGATACCTATGTCATAATAAGGCAATGAAAATTCCGGACACAGTTTGATTACACAAGAAAAATCAGCCACAGCTCCACTATAATCCTTCAAGGATATTTTTGCATCCCCTCTCGATCTGTAAGCTCTTAGATTGCTTGGGTCTATTTCAAGTGCTTTTGTCAAGTTAATTATAGCATCGTCATATTTGTTTTGTAATACTTGTGCATCAGCTATAAAAATATACGCATCTGCATTTTTCGGATCCAGGGAAATAGCTTTCATATAGTCGTCTATTCCATCGTTGTATTTTTTTAGATATAACTTTGCATCCCCTCTAAAATTATAATCCTCAGACGTGATCGGAGAAATATTAAGGGCAGCTTCGAAATCATTATTAGCATGAATACTGTCTTTGATGGCTTGTTTTACAAGGCCTCTGATATTATATGCATCAGCATAAAGGGGATTAATTTCAATTGCTTTTGAACAATCATCAATTGCTCCTGCATAGTCTTTCTGATGATATTTTGTATTTCCTCTTCTGCAAAATGCTTTTGCATCGTTGGGATTCTTTTCGATGGCTCTTGTGAAATCAGTAATTGCACCAATATTATCATATATCAGAAATTTATGCATTCCGGACAAATAATAATCTTTCGCCTCAATAAAACATGTAGAAACAATTAAGAACGTCATCAATATACATTTCAATTTTTTCATGTTAACTTAGTATGTAATTCGTTGTAAATAAAGTATTTTGTTTGTAGAATGTATGTAATCTGTTTTTAGAATTGAGTCCAACGACCCAGGCAATAGGCATTTGGTTTCCCCTCTTATTTCTGGTTTGCACACCACTGGATAGTTCAGGTTTAACGAAGTGTAACCTGGACTGGAAACCTTTACAGTTTTCAACTGTTTAAATTAAAGAGTTATAAACTTTTCGGGTTTTCAGCACAAGTCTCCGCTTCGCTCATAAAGTGAATGCGGGAGCAAAATCTGCTAATTGCATGTCAGCCAGTCAAAGTACATAAAGTGTGTTAGCTTTTTGTAGCTTTGTTTTGCAGCGTCTCGTTTTCAATTTATTCAACAACTGTCAGGATTCTATTAAGTCTTGGTTGAATAAACCATACTCCAATTGGAAGCGCAAAAAGTGTTATTGCGTCGATTATGCATTCTGAGAATTTTGCTTCTCTGTCTAATTCAATTGACTTTAAAGATTTAGCAACACTATAATATGCATAACAAACTCCACAAAAAGTCAACGGTGTAGAAATGAAGCCAATCCAGAATGGAATAAATTCATCGTCTAACTTTAGTCTCAGTAAACTTAAGTCCGAGTATCCGAGAATGCAACACAATATAGCAATGATTAAAATCCAATTCTTAAAATGATATGTATTGTTTTTGATATTGTTTAAAAATAGTCCAATTGTCAAAGTATAGGAAAATAACAATATCAATGTAATTATTGTCGCAATAGCCGCAAGTTCAATTGAAGTAATACCTCCAATCTTAAAATTGATCATTGGTAAAACATAGCTAATTATATAACCAATTGCAATAATACTAAATACTTGCCAATGTTTAAGTCTTAATATTTCTTTCATATTTGTGATTTGTTTTTTTTGTATTTATGTCTTGATACTTTAAGTGGTTTCAGTCGCTACGGTAATCATCTGAATTATAAGTCGTTTTCTTGTCTTTTCTTATTATAAAGATCTGCGAAGAATTGTCTACCAAGCAATAACCCGAAAGCGATACAAAGTTGTCGTGTTTAACTCGTCAAGTCGAGTTACGTAGGGATATTTCGTAAAAGATTTTATCCCAAAATACATAACTTTCTTTTCTGCTATAATCCCTTATAACCAAGACTATGGGTGTCTTGTGGTTTGCG
>JAUZOM010000239.1 GCA_030706465.1 Bacteroidota bacterium
CGAAGTCTCATGGGTATTGCCGGGGGTGTCTTTATTCTGATTGCTATGTTTTTACTGATTTCGAACTCAGCAAAAACTGTTGCTGTGATCAATGCACTTTCCGCACCAACCCTATCAGCTATCAAAACCCTTCAAGGGAGGTAATCAGTATGTTTCCAGGGTATCACAAGTTCACACGGACGATTGCCCTTAAATGTGTTAGCAGACCGCCAGACATACCCAACATTCAACTAGGCACAGCACCGTATGAACTCTTGGAACCGGTCAAAAACGGGAAACCGATCCAGTCCCAGCCCATGCAAATGAGCTATCGCGGAGTTGATACCGGGGGTGTAAAATTGGGTCAGACCTATGAAGGGGTGCCGGGATTCGGGAATTTGGTCCCGATGGTCGGACCCGGCGAAATTCCGTATTATGGCCCGTGGACCGGGGGTGAATAAATTTGTCTGAAATTGTCGAAAGCTCTGCACCAGTATTGAAGAAGTTAGGTAAAAATAAAATTCTGTTGTTTGGTGGTTTGGGGGCTGTTGCTGGGATTGTGGTCCTTGCAATGAAGGGGGCCGGAAAGCAGCAATCAGCGATGGTTGCCGAAACCGGGGCCAGCGGGGACCAGGCTGTCAGTGCTATAGGTAGTCAGATGCAGGCCTTTGAACAAGCCTATGGTGAAAGCAATGCCAGCATGACAGCCCAAATTGATTCACTGACTGCACAACT
This sequence comes from Bacteroidota bacterium, assembly GCA_030706465.1. GTDB lineage: Bacteria > Bacteroidota > Bacteroidia > Bacteroidales > Paludibacteraceae > Paludibacter. The sequence continues at coordinate 715 of JAUZOM010000239.1, forward strand.
GGAAACCGTGGGCGGCAATGTGTCAACTGTTACGGAGAGCTTGACGGAGTTTCAAAAGACGAACACCGAGACTCAAAAAGCCATCACAGACCAACTAATTGAGTTACAGCATGGTGCCGCCGTGGCTGCTGCTGCTGCCGTTTCACCAGTAGTTACGATTCCCACGGTCGCACCAATTCAACCATTTATTTCCACACTTTCCACGGACAAAGCAACCAGTTCGGATGGTACGTACACAGGAACAAGTTCAGCCGGGTATACCTCAGTTAATGGGGTTAGGCCCGACCCGGTGCTTAATACCCGGGGTGAATATATGTTTACGAATGTGAGTCCCGAGGCCGCCGAGGCTTTCAGACAGGTTAACGGGAACGGTCCAGGTTTGGGGTATACTTCGACGGGTACCCGGTCAAGTATTGACAGATCAACCGGATCCAGGCCCAGTAGTTCCAGTCAATCCGGGGAGGCACGCCGGTCCTATTCCAACGATGGTAGCCGCTTTACATCCTATGATTCCAGCGGCAGACAACTGGGAACCTATGATAGTTCCACCGGTCGAGGAATTGCCGGTTCAAAAGATTACGGAAGTAAATAAGGCGGCGTTTTGCCGCCTTCTCAGGAGGGATAGCATGAGTAAGCTAATCTGTATCGACCCGGGCCACGGTGGTTATGATCCCGGGGTGGTAGCCGGGGCACGCGAATCGGATTTTAATTTGGTTGTGGCCCTTGATTTAAAAGCTGAGTTAGAAAAAGACGGGTGCAGGGTGGTTATGACTAGAACGTCGGATACCGCACTGGGAAACAATGAAAAAGCAGATCTACAACAACGGTGTAAGATTTCGGATAATTCCGGTGCTGATTTATTTTTATCCATTCATGCTAATGCCGGTGGCGGCAACGGTGCCGAAGCCTATTGTTTGTCCGGTGGCCAGGGACAAATTATGGCAGCTGAATTGGTAGAGTGTCTTAAACCGGTCATGGGTTATCATGGTACACCCGTTAAGGATGGATCTGGGTTATATGTGGTTAAACATACGGCGGCACCCGCTGTATTATTAGAGGTTGGGTTTATGGACTCGTCTGATTTTAAATTATTGGCAGCGAACTTTCATCGGTTTGGTGCATTGTTGGCCCCGCCGCTGATTAAGTTTTTGGGTGGGTCGGTGACACCGGCGGTGAATGATAAGGAAAAGGGTCTTACTATGATACGCGAGGGACTTCGGCTGTTAGGGGGTTAAGGGATGGATCTTGTCAAACCGGCAAAGGTGCCTCAAAAGTTTTGGGATGCGGCTGTCAATGCCTACCAGAAAACTGGTGTTGACCCATACTTGATTTCAGCCATTGGACAAATTGAGACTCAATGGGGGACGAACAAGAATAGTTATCCCGGTTTTTCGATGGGTTATGGTGATTATTCACCAGGGCCATCCGGTAAGATTTGGAAATATGGTGACACACCGGGAGAGTTTACGGTGCAAACCTATTCAGCAGCGAAGCAGATTGGTGGGTATATGGGGTCGAAGCCATTGACTCAGCAGAATCTAACGGATTTTAGTATTAATAGTTGGAAAGCTGGGAGCAATAATGCTGACAGGGTACGTTGGGCCAATAATGTATGGAGTGCTTACACCGGGTTAACATCGACTAAGGGTGGTGCCACCGTGGACCCATCGATTACACCCAGTGCTGGTCCTACCGGGAGTTCCGCCGCTCCAACCACGTTGACGAGTACCGGCGGTAGTTTTGGCGGCGGGGTATTTTACTTTTTGATTTTGTTCTTTATTGCTGGCATTGCAATTGTTGCCTTTGTTAAAATATTTTCGGGATCTAAAAAGGAGAGTGTGAATGCATGAGTGAAAATCTTAGCCCGATTGAAGAATTGTTGACGGCGTTGAATAGTCAGACTGTGAAAATTATTCAGACCGAAATGCAAAAGATTCAACGCCGGATGATTGATATGCCTACAGAATCCTGGAGGGAACAAGATTTTAATTTGGTTGCCGGGGTTGTTGCTGATGTTTATTTTAATGATACAAAACCAAATTATACTATTTTCACGAATTATTCCGATACGGAAGTATTATTTATTGGGACAATGGCAAACCTTTCTGACACGAACTTTGACTTCAAAGTATCTCCAAGAAGTCGAATACAGTGGTTATGGGGAAGGGCTATGGACCACGTTTATATCTTAGGATCAGGGCGTGTGAGGGTGCAATCTTACGCGGCAGACTTCGACCCGTCTGCGGTGGTTAGTTATGTTTATTAATTATAATTTACCAGGGACCATTGATAAGGTTAGACTGGATCAAGTGATTGAGGATGAAGCCGCAAACGCCGCGGCTGATAGTGTGCATTTGGCAGACAATGTAAAACACATTACTTCGACAGAGCGTACAGCATGGAACGCAAAAGCAGATAAAACATATATCGATAATCAACTAGCACTTAAAGCAAATAGCACAGATGTAAATTCTCTTGCCACAGCAAAAGCTGATGTTTCTTATGTCGATACAAAGATCGCAAGTTTAGCAAGCGGATCTCCAAAAGCTGTTTACGCTACATTAGCAGACTTGCAAGCTGCTTTCCCTACAGGGGATACAAATATTTATTTAGTCACCGCCGACGGAAATTGGTATTATTGGAATAGTTCTGCTTGGGTGTCAGGTGGAGTATATCAAGCGACAAGTATTGCGGATAATTCGATAACTCCTAACGCATTAGTTACTACCCAAATACCAAATAAAAAGACATTAGCAAGTTATACAACCATAAGTGGCACAACCTCCTTATATATACTAAATCAAATACTTCAAAAAGGTTTGGTTAATGTTGTTGGCAACTTTATAGCTGGAACTCAAACCATAGTTTTATTAAGAAGAAATGGAAATAATTTAAATTTTACCGTTGTAGCAACTAAACAATTTACGGCTGTTAGTGGTATCAATACACTCATTACTAACTTTTTAGCAACGGGTGATGGGACTGAATACATTGGCGTTATAGGAGCAGGGATTAAATATTCAACAACAGGCGGTAACGGTTGGTTTGAGGTACCTAACTTTAATACATCGTCAACAAGTGTAGGATCAACCGATAATAGCTCGACAACTTATGATTTTGGTATTTATCCTACTTATCAAGACGTTGGTATTATCGACAAAATAAATCAAGTTCTACCCGATGTTTATACTCCTGTTGTCAAGCCCTTTAGTAAGTATGATAGAACACCGGGAACTACTAGCATTTATATTCCAGTTGAACCTCTAAAAAGTGGTTATTTAAAAGTTGTCTTGAATAGTGCTAGTGCGGTTACTGGTAAGCTCTATGTTTTACAAAAGAATGGCAGTAATTACACAGTTAAATTTGTTCAATCTTATTCTTTAACCTCAGGGCAAAATACCTTAGACACAGGTTATTTATGCGCAGGAGACGGAACGGAATATATAGGTTTTTCGGGAATCCCTATATATTACAATAGCGCTGGTGGAACAGGATTTTTTGAAAAATCCGAAACAAATAATTACAAAGTTGGAAACATAATTACTAGCCCAAGCCAATCAAGCACGACTATTGACTTTGCTATTTATTATCAATATACGAGTTTGATTAAAAGTAAACTTGCCCAAGCGATTAGAACATTGATAGATCAACAGCATAATTTTACTGATTATATTGTCGTTGCAAAGTCAGGCGGAGACTGTACGACAGTAACAGAAGCTACCGCAAAACTCACAAATGACACGACAGTTATCTATTTAATGCCTGGTATTTATGACGGTGAGGCTATAGATGGATTCCATACAAACTATGCCTTGAATATCGTAGGTATGGATAGAGATTTGTGCATTATTCAGAACAGCTTGGCATCCTATGAAACCCCACCGTTGGAGATAACAAGAGGAGTATTGAAAAATGTAACTGTTAAAGCATTAAACGATGGAACCCATGTTCCGTCAGGTGCTTCTCTATGGGGAACCTATGCCGTACACGCTGATTGGAACAGTTCTAGTGGTCATTCATTAGTATTTGAAAACTGCAAATTGATAAGTTACTGGAATGCTGCAATCGGAATAGGTATGCAAAAAGACTTCGATTTAATCTTTAGAAATTGCGAAATGTATACTTACTCAGATTATGATGCAGGTAATAATGTTGGACTAAAGAATGGCGCGGTACTCCTACATAATAATCAGGGTGATGCTTATGTGGGAGATAATCAAAACGTAACACTTGATAACTGTCGAATCTATGGAAACCATGGCAATTCCCTAAGAGTTGAAGCCATGAGCGACGAAATCAGCAAGATGTATATAAGGGCAATCAATACCGTTACCTATACAGACGCATTGAAGCATAACAGTGTTTCTGTATCCGCGACAAAGGCAGGAACACAATGGCAAAATACTTGTAATGTATTTTTAAAAGGTGAGAGTTTCGGTAATAGTAGCCCGATATTAAATGCGCAATAGACCCATTATGCGCAGTAAAGGAGGGTTGATATTTTGGCCTTTAATGAAACGCGACAAAGTTGGCGCGAGAAAGAATATACAATCCCAGCGGGTAAAGTTTTAGAGATTAACTTTATTGATTCAAACCCGAATTACTGTATTATTTACAATAAATCATTAACACAAATTTTTGTTTCCAGGTATTCCCGATGTTCTTCGACTGAATATGATTTTACA
>JAUZOM010000024.1 GCA_030706465.1 Bacteroidota bacterium
TAGATACCAATTAACCGTTACGGGATTTATTGATATACTTACCAGTCTAAGTAAAAGCAGCTATTGCATTTTCTTCCGGAGAGGAGAGCAGAATAATTACATACGAAGAAAGGCGAAAAACAGGATGATTTCTCAAAAAAAACGTCAATTTCATGTTAAATAACATAAAATTGAGAACAAGTAATAAGATTAGTTGTATATTTGCACAGTTGTTTATGCAACTATTTAAAACCGTACTATTATGAAACAAGTACACAATGATGAAGTATTCAGTATTCTGACGGGCAAAATTTCTTCCGCCATAAACAGGACCTTCCTGCGGGCTTTTGCTGTCGAAGGAATAGACATTACCACCGAACAGTGGTCGGTAATGGCTTGCCTTTGGAAAGAAGACAAGGTAACCCAACAAGTGCTTTGCGATCTGACATCGAAAGATAAACCCAGTATGACCAGGCTTATTGATAAACTTGAAAAAAGGAATCTGGTAACCCGGGTTTCCGATCATTTCGATCGACGAACAAATTTGATTCATCTGACGAATGCAGGAAGTGCACTTCAGCAAAAAGCTACTGAAATCGTGCAACAGGTAGCTTCCAAAACCCTGAATAATATTACAGAAGAAGAATTAGATATAAGTCGATCTGTATTAAAGCGCATCATGACAAATTTACAATAATTTTTTTATTTATATAGTTGTATATGCAACTATTGTTTAGACAATAAGAATAAGTATAATTAAAATAAAGTATGAAGAAAGAAGTAGTCGTCGTAATTGCTTTCATTACATCGCTGCAGATGTATTCGCAAAAGGTATTACAACTGGAAGATTGTAGACAAATGGCACTTTCACACAACAAAAGTCTGAAAATGGCCCAAGAGAGTGTCAATGCTGCCCGGGAACTAAAAGCAGCAGCTTTCACCCAATTCCTGCCGAATTTTTCGGCAAATGGAACTTATGCCTGGAATCAGAAGAATCTTTCCCTGCTTTCGGGAGATGCAACACTACCAGTTGGAACTAAAATGGCAGATGGTTCATTCGGATTTACCGCTGACCAGATTTCAAACAAATGGACTTTAGTGAATGGTCAAGCGGTTCCACTTGATGCAAACAACGTTCCTTTTAATCCGAAGACAAGTCCGGACAAAATTCAATGGAAAAGCTATGCTTTACTGCCTAAAAGTGCTATGGAGTATGACATTCATAATGTTTTTGCCGGAACCATTGGCTTTGTGCAGCCTATATTTATGGGAGGTAAAATTCAGGAGCTTTATCGAATTGCCAAATACGGGGAAAACCTGGCTAAAGCACAACAGGAGAATAAGGTAACCGAATTATTGCTGGAAGTTGATGAGGCTTACTGGCGGGTTGTTTCGCTGGAAAACAAGGTAAAGTTAGCTAAAGAATACCGGGATCTGGTGGCACAGGTCGATTCGAATATAAACGTCATGGTAGAGGAAGGTGTGGCCACCAAAGCCGAGAGATTGAAAGTAAAGGTAAAACTCAATGAGGCCGATATCACAGTGACCAAAGCGGAAGATGGGTTAAACCTGTCGAGAATGGCCCTCAACCAGTTGTGCGGGATGTCACTTGATGAAGTCTACACTCTGGCAGATGAAGATTTGAAAACCCCAACTGAAACACCGCTTATTCCGGTTGATGAGGCCTTAAACAACCGTCCGGAAATCAAGCAACTGAAACAAATGGAAAACATAGCCAAATCGAATGAAAAGATTATGCTATCGCGTTTCATGCCAAACATAGGCCTTACAGGCAATTATTTGGTTTCCAATCCCAATGTGTATGATGGGTATAAAAATGAGTTTGGAGGCATGTTTACAGTCGGTGTCGTTGCAAATATACCGCTCTTTCATTTTGGGGATAAAATACATACATTGAATGCCGCAAAAACACAACATCGAATTGCCACCCTGGAGCTGGAAGAAACAAAAGAAAAACTACAACTGCAAATCAAGCAAAGCTCGTACAAAGTTGCTGAAAGTTTAAAAAAACAAACATCCACTCAACATAATATAGAACAGGCAGAAGAAAACTTACGGTATGCAAACGAAGGTTTTAATGAAGGCGTAATTACTTCAACCGATTTATTGGGAGCACAAACTGCCTGGCTTTCGGCACAGTCGGAATTAATAGACGCCAATATCGACGTGAAATTATGCAATTTATACCTGGCTAAATCATTGGGGACACTCAGGGCGCCCGAACTGAAAACACAACCGATCATAAAAAAATAATCAAAATATAAACGTATTAAATTTTTCTACAACAATGAAAAAAGGGAATAAGGATTTAAGAACCGGCTTAATAGCTTTAATAGTAGTCGTGGTTTTGATATTCATCGTAGGCATAATTATCAACAGGCCCGAGTCTATAATTATCCAGGGAGAAGCGGATGCATCAGAAATACGCATATCGGGCAAAGTACCCGGACGTATCAAAGAATTCAAAGGGGAAGAAGGATCGCATGTACTGGCCGGTGACACGTTAGTTATCATCGACAGTCCCGAACTGACAGCTAAACTGGAACAAGCCAATGCAGCAGAAAGTGCAGCATCGGCACAAGACCGGAAAGCCAATAAAGGAGCCCGTAAAGAACTGATTTTAGGAGCTTTTGAAATGTACCAAAAAGCCAAGGTTGGAGTTGATATTTCTAAAAAGTCGTATGACCGCGTGCAACATTTATTCGATAAAGGAGTTGTTACGGCTCAGAAGCGGGATGAAGCGGAAGCTCAGTACAAGGCAGCCGTAGCTACGTCCAATGCCGCAAAATCGCAATACGATATGGCTTTAAACGGAGCAGAAAAGGAAGATAAAGATGCTGCATTAGCACTAGTCGACAGAGCAAAAGGAGCTGTCAACGAAGTAAAATCGTATCTCAAAGAAACCATATTAACTTCACCTATTAGTGGTGAGATTACTGAGATATATCCCAAACGCGGAGAACTGGTTGGGACAGGTGCCCCCATCATGAGCATTGTTGACTTAAACGATATTTGGTTCACTTTTAATGTCCGGGAAGATTTGTTGGGACAATTAAAAATGGGCAAAACATTCAAAGTAAAAGTTCCGGCATTGAATAACCAGATAGTAGATGTAAAAGTTAATTATATCAAAGCATTGGCTTCGTATGCCACCTGGAAAGCAACCAAGACAACCGGGCAGTTTGATGTAAAAACATTTGAAGTACATGCCCGTCCTGTAGCAAAAGTTGCTGACCTGCGCCCGGGAATGACTGCTTTGTTTGAGGAGACTGTAAAATGAATCCTTCATCCTGTAAAGGGGAGTTTAAGAATAAACCGATCAGCATTTTCATATTCATAATTCTATTCAATTGTAAAATCGCTGGTATTTTATTCTTAAAACAGTATCTGAAGTTCCCTTTGGAGGCTATCGGTAATTTTAATTAATCAAATTAATCATGCCCACAAACAAATTCTATACATCCGTACGAAATACACTGGCCCGTGAATTAAGACGCATGGTGAGCCGTCCGATCTATTTCATTTCAACGGTTGTCATTATGTCTTTTACTTATGTGTTCTTCCTGACTTTCTTCAACGAAGGCCAGCCCAACAGGATGCCTATCGGGGTGGTCGATCTGGATAATTCTTCCCTGTCCCGCCAATTTACGCGAAATCTGGAGGTAACCCAACACAGCCACATCGTGATGCGGTTAAACAGCCACAAAGAAGCCCGGGAAGAAATGCAACGGGGCAACATCTATGCATTTGTCGAAATAAAGCACAACTTTGCGAAAGACGCCATCTCCAACCTCCGGCCGACCCTTACATTTTATGTGAACGATGCCTACCTGATTGCCGGATCGCTCATTAACAAGGATATTACCTATATGAGCGCCGCAACATCCATCGGGATGCAACAAAAAGTATTGAGGGCTAAAGGCGTGGAAGAAAGCCGGATCATGGGGATTATCCAGCCGATTGTGCTGGATGCACACCTGATCGGGAATCCCTGGGCCAACTACGGGACCTATTTATTGAATGTGATCCTACCTGCAATTCTCCAGCTAATGGTTTTGATGATGACAGTATTTCCCATTGGCGTGGAATTTAAGGAACGCACTTCCCGGGAATGGTTCAATAATTCCGGCAAGTGCTTTTCGGGGGCCTTAACCGGTAAATTATTACCCTACACCGTTATTTTCACCCTAGTGGGAGTTATCGGCAATATGATCCTTTACAAATACATGCATTACCCGTTAAATTCGAGTATCGGTTGGATGTTTTTGGCTACTTTTCTGCTGGTGCTGGCAACACAGGCTATCGGGATACTCTTTATCGGAATAACGCCTGTATTGCGTGATGGGGTAACGTTTTCCGGGGTATTCGGCATGCTGGGGGTTACCTTTGCCGGAGCAACCTTCCCGATCGAACAAATGCCCGCCGGGACACGGATATTCAGCTATTTCTTCCCGATGCATCATTACTTCGAAATATACGTTAATCAGGCGCTAAACGGAGTCGGGGTTCGGTATTCATTTATTTATTTCGTTGCCTTGCTTTGCTTTTTAGCATTACCCGTTATCGTCTTTACCCGATTGAAGAAAGCAGCCATTAATCAGAATTTTCCAATTAAATAAGTTTAGAGATGAATATTCAACAAAAAATACCTTTGCTAAAAGAGGCTGTCTTAATATTCAACGATACAGTGAACGTAATTAAAAGTGAATTGCGGACTATGTTTAAGGACCGGGGGGTGGTTATCATGCTGGTACTGGCTCCGCTTGCCTATCCGATACTTTATTGTAGCCTGTATAAGAGCGAAACGCTGATTGATGTCCCCATGGCCGCCGTGGATTGTTCCCGAAGCCAGGAATCCAGGGAATTGCTCCGTCACCTTGATGCCACCCAGAGCCTTCACATCGCCGGGACCTATTCCACGCTGGCAGAAGCCAAACAAGCTTATAACGAACAGAAAGTACATGGGGTGGTTTACATACCCGCCGATTTCAGCAAAAACCTGAATACCGGCCATCAAACCACTGTTTCCATTTATGCCGATATCAGCAGCTTTATGTATTACCGGATTATCAACCAGGCCTGTAGTAATTGCGTACTGGATATGAGCAACCAGATACAGGTGAAAAGATTGAACGCAAACGGAATTACCGGTGAACCGGCAACCATTGTATCCAATCCTATACCGTACGAAGGAGTGGTACTTTACAACGAAGGAGCGGGGTTTGCCAGTTTCCTGATGCCGTCAGTGCTTATCCTGATTATATTCCAAACCCTGTTCCTGGGAATCGGGATCATAGCCGGCACATCGCGCGGCGAAAACAGGTTTCACGTCCTTGTCAGTTCTTCGGTTCACCGGGGTGGCACCATCCGGGTGATCCTGGGGAAAGGCTTTTGTTACTTTGTCCTGTATGCGGCCTGGTCGTTCTTTGTCTTAATGATTATTCCCCGGGTGTTCAATCTGCCACACATAGGTATTCCGTATGATATCATGATGTTAATGGTGCCTTTCCTGTTGGCATCCGTATTTTTTTCCATGACCATCTCGGTATTCATGCCACATAGGGAAACCAGCATGATAATTTTTATGTTCATGTCGCTTATCCTGCTGTTCCTAAGCGGGGTATCCTGGCCTCAATCGAACATTAACGGTTTCTGGAAAACATTCTCCTGGATACTTCCCTCGACAAACGGTACCCAGGGCTATATAAAGATCAACACGATGGGAGCCGATTTACAGCACATTTCATTCGAATATATCAGTTTATGGATTCAGACAGTCGTTTATTTTGCTACTACTTATTGGGCTTATCGCTGGCAGATAGAAAAAAGCAGCCGCAAATCGCTTAAGACATCTGAAATTTGAGATAAAAATATTACTTTTTGCAAATTCAAAATCAATTCAATCGGGGGATTTTCTACGGAATATCCCCTTTTTGTTTTCAGGTATTGAAGCTTTTATGACTGAATTTATTAATTATTGCAAATCCTAATTTTATTATTTATCTTTGCATGCTTTTAAAGATTGTGTAAAGATGACAATTACCTCTCTTAAAAATCGACGATCCTCTATATCTTATTAGAATTTAATCAGAAGATTATTAATTAAATATTTAAACATCGAAAAAATCAATGAAAAAGAGCTATTTATTTATTTTGCTATTGTTAAGCGTATTCAGTTTAACGAATGCCCAGGAAGTTCGTCGGATTCCCCAGTTGGGCAAAGACAAAATTGAAGATGTCATCGCCGCCATGACCCGGGAAGAAAAAGTATATCTTTTGATGGGACTGGGTGAGAACTGCTGGTTAAATCCTCCTACGGGTCCAAAGACCGTGATCATTGCCGGTGAAGCCGGATTAACCTGGGCTATTCCCCGGTTGGGAATTACCCCTGCGGTATTAACGGATGGTCCTGCCGGACTGCGTATCGAATCACATCCTGAAGGATTGAATTTCACCCGTTATTGTACCGCTTTTCCAACTGCTACTGCACTTGCCTCGACCTGGAATACCGACTTGGTAGAAAATGTAGGAAAAGCAATGGGAAATGAAGTATTAGAATATGGCTCGGATTGTCTTCTTTCTCCGGCTATCAATATACACCGAAATCCGTTAAGCGGACGTAACTTTGAATATTACTCCGAAGATCCTGTTATAGCCGGGAAAATGGGTAGCGCTATGGTTCGCGGGGTGCAATCCAACGGAGTCGGAACCTCCCTAAAGCATTTCGCCGCCAACAATATTGAGACAAACCGGACAACCATCAATGCAGTTGTCAGCCAACGCGCCTTACGTGAAATCTATTTAAGAGGATTTGAAATGGTGGTTAAAGAATCGCAACCCTGGACCGTCATGACATCCTATAACCGATTAAACGGCTTTTATACTTCCGAAAATTACGATTTGGTTACAACTATATTGCGCGATGAATGGAAATTTCAGGGGATGGTTATGTCCGATTGGTGGGCCGGGGCCGATGCAGTGGCTCAGATGAATGCTGGAAATGATATAATCATGCCGGGTTGTCATCAACGGGAAGAATTGCTGAAAGCATTAAAGAATAAAATCATTGACGAAAAAGTGATTGATCGTAATCTAGCCCGTATCCTGACATTTATTCTACGCACGCCCCGATACAAGGGATATGCCTATTCCAACAAACCCAATTTGGAAGCACACCGGGAGATCTCCAAAAATGCCGCTACCGAAGGAATTGTTCTTCTGAAAAATGATAAAAACGCTCTTCCTTTCAACAACGTGAAAAGTGTTGCCCTGTTCGGGAAAACTTCTTACCGTTACATTGCAGGCGGTACGGGAAGCGGGGAAGTGAATTACCAATATGCGACCACGATCAACGAAAGTTTCGAGAAAAACGGCTTCAAGGTAGCTAAACCACTTGAAGCCATCTATAAACAGTTTATTGATACGGTCACTAAAAAAGTAACAAAAGAAAACCCTAAATTCGTTGTCGATTTCCATGCCGAACTTCCTTTAGGAAAAGAACAAGTGGCTGCTCAGGTGAAAAAGACGGACATCGCCATTATCACGATCGGACGTAACGGTGGCGAAGGTTGGGAACGTAAACTGACTGAGTTTAACCTGACAGACACCGAAAAGCAATTAATCAAGGATGTCAGCGAAGCTTATCATGCTGCCGGTAAAAAAGCAATCGTAGTCCTTAATATCGGGGGTGTAGTTGCTACTGCCGATTGGCGCGACTATCCGGATGCGATCTTACTGGCTTGGCAAACCGGACAGGAAGGAGCGAATGCAATGGTCGACATCCTTAAAGGGAAAGTAAATCCTTCAGGAAAATTGCCAATGAGTTTCCCAATGTCTTACAGCGATGTACCCTCAGCAAAAACATTCCCCGGCGAACCGGCAGATAATCCGGTAAACGCAGTCTATAATGAAGGCATTTATGTAGGATATCGCTATTACGATACTTTTAAGGTTCCTACCGCATACGAATTTGGTTATGGACTCTCGTATACCCAATTTCAATACTCAAATATCCAATTAAGCGGTAAAGAGTTTAATAATGAAATGACGGTGAAACTAACCGTGAAGAATACCGGAAAGACAGCCGGAAAAGAAGCTGTAGAATTGTACCTGCATGCCCCGAATGTTGAAATTGAAAAACCATCTCAGGAATTAAAGGCATTTGCTAAAACCGGCCTTTTGAAACCGGGAGAGAGCCAAGAAATCACCCTTAAATTAGACACCCGTTCTTTGGCTTCATTCTGGACAAATATTTCTTCTTGGGTTGCTGAAAAAGGAACCTATGAAGTACGTATCGGAGCTTCATCAAAAGATATCCGGCTGACTTCAAGCTTTACACTGCCTCAAACAGTAATTGTCGAAAAAGTTCATCAGGTTCTTTATCCAAACAGGCCGGTGACAGATTTAACCGTAGCGAATAAATAATTCAGCTAAATAAATATTCCTCATTTCAGGGGTAGAACTGGAAAAGGACGAATGAAAATTCGTCCTTTTTTACATCATACAGAGGTTGGTTAATAGATATAGAGGAAGTTCTGAAATTAATTTTTATGAATCATCGGGACAAACCTGACATGAAGCATTGCAGTCTGTTTGTTTTGTCCGTTTATCTTTTCTATCAGATAAAGTCGCTGGTTGTAACTGGAACCGATAGGGATAATCATTTTACCTCTTTCAGCCAACTGTTCCAACAGAGCTTCCGGTACAGCTGAAGGAGCGCAGGTAACAATAATCATATCGAAAGGAGCAAATTCTTTCCATCCTTTATATCCATCGCCTGTTTTCAGGTTGATATTGCTGTATCCTGTTTCTTTTAGTAGTTTTTTTGTCTGTTCGCCCAGTGAGGCGTTTATTTCGATAGAAAAGACTTCTTTACAAAGACAGGATAAGATGGCTGCCTGGTAGCCTGATCCGGTACCGATTTCCAACACCCGCTTGTTCTTGTCGGGTTTCAATGCTTCAGTCATGTAGGCTACAATATATGGCTGTGAAATAGTTTGGTCAAAGCCGATCGGTAAAGGACAATCTTCGTATGATTGATATCTTAACTCCTCCGGTACAAAAATATGACGGGGTATTTGCATGAATACCTCCAAAATATCCGTGGTATGAATCCCTCGACCTTTAATCTGCCAATCGACCATTTCTTTCCGCTGCAAGGTATAATCAATCTCTTTCATTTCCTGAAGTAATCGATAATAAAGTTCTACTAAAATTCAACAATTCTGATTATTAACGTGAGTTTGGGATAAGAAACAGAGACTATTCAGGGAATCTACTCCGTTAGGAGTTGTATATTCATAGAAGAGCGGTAGATATCCGGTCTTTTCTCCGTAGGAGATGCACACAGTACCAGCTGTCAATGTCCTACAGACAACATGTGGTGAACCGGAATAATTAAATTCATCTGATCAGATAAGTTTTCAGGATTACACCGAACCTGAAGGGGAAAATTAATAAACTTGAAATGAACGTTTTTTGTATTATCTTATTAATGAACATTTATTGATTTCTATAATTGTTTTTTATATCAAGAACAAGCGTCCGACTAAAAAACAAAATCTAACTAATGATTGTTCAGTCCGTTGCAGTTCCAATCATCCTCATAAATATTTTTTATTCAATATCTACATCTATCCCATAAGGGATTACTGATTACACAGGATATAAATTTTACGTAATGAATGTATTAAACAAAAAAACTAAAGCCAAGATTGAGCAGATCAATCCTGACTTTAGTCCAGCAAAATCAAAAATCTATTTTCTTAGTTTTAAATATAGGACCGAATCAGTCCTTTAAAGTAATCCGCGGATCACATATTTTTCTTATTCATATAGATATCCCAAGCTACCCAATCTACTACACTTGTTGCAAAATATACCTGTCGCAATGATGTAAACAATGTTCTGACATCAGTTATGGTCGAACCTAGTAACTGGCTCACAGTTTGAGTAGTTCCATCGTCAAACGTAATTTGCAAATCACGGTTATGGCCGACAATACTAAACTCGGTAGTATCCGACTTGCTGGTAATATCAATAAACTTAACCGTTGCTTTTGCCTGCAACACTCCCCCTACATATACTTTGGCACTGTCCAGCCCGTTATTTGCATGAGTAGGACTTCTTACTACCGTTACATTCCCGATAGTTAACGAATATTCCTTTTCACGATGACGGCTGGCTGCATCAGCTTTGATAGAAGTGAATTTCTCTTCAAAAATAATGGCACCTGCTTTGGAAATATTATAATCGGAAAGAATGGTATCCCCCGTCGAATAAACAATCTTAGCATCATATCCATTTGCAAATGCAAAATCGGACATAAAATGATAACCGTCGGTTCGGTTATTTGAGGATTGGATATTTAACACACCAGCTTCTGTGTTATCAATGGTGATCGTTGAAGTCAGGTCGTAATTCCAAAGGAAACGTCCGAAATTATAATTATATTTTGATACATCAATTACATAGTTATTAACCAATGTTGTATCCGTAGGAGTAAACCTGAATAATGATCCGGGATTCTTCACTTTAGATTCCGGCAGACGGACTATGAAATCTGTGCTTGTGCCTGTCTTTGCAAAGAAATTAAATAATTCCGGACGCCATTTTTTATATTTAGCAGCCTTGTAATCATAAATACCGGCAATGGCTGACAGGGGAATGGTGTCTTGTGGAGCAGATACAAATGATGTAGAAGAAGAAGCGGATTTTACAAGACTTGGACCCAAAGTCGGCCCACTACTTTCTAAAACCTGATAACCTTTAGAATTGGTAATTGCGCTCATAGCAGTTGTCAGATTCTGAGCACCGGTATTCATGGCTATTTTTAAAGATCCCTGCGAAGCTGAAGTCAGACCCGCCTCATCTTTATTCGAACAGCTCCATGTCAAAAAGCCTAATAAGACTAAACCTAAATAATAACTCTTAGTTTTCATAAAATAAATTATTTGATTAATATTAAACTGTTTTGCATTGTAAACTACTTTTCTTACAATTAAGCAGTGTCATACAAATATGAAGTAATATTTATCAAAAATCGAACCGTTTCTTTGAAAAAACAGCAGTTTTTATGAAAAACGTAGAAAGAGATTCTCTATTTAAGACTTATCGGATAGAATTATTTGTTTTTATCTTTTTTTAGAGAAAATGCTGGTTATACAATGTCATCATTTTCCTCAGTTTCCAAATGACTGGTCTCTTGCGGCTCAGCATGGATATATACTTCACTGCGGTTAACCCGTTTTTTTATTTCCTTTTCTATCTTGTCGCAAACTTCATGTACTTCGCGAATGCTTAGATCCGGATTAAAATGAACATTAAACTTAATAAAAGTGTCGGCTCCAGCCGTGCGGGCCTTTAATCCATGAAATTTCAATACTTCCGGAAACTCGTTTAATATCTCATGAACAATTTTAGTAGTATAAACAGGCGACTTATCCAACAGGACATCAATAGCTTTACGGCCTAACCGATAAGATATAAATAATACAATAACAGCCACAAATATCGCTGCAATGGAGTCTGCCTTATGCCAATTCAAAAATTGGTAACAGATTAACCCGAATAAAACGACTGCAGAACTCCATATGTCGGTTGAAAAATGCAATGCATCTGCTTCGAGAGCCTGGCTGTTGTGCTTTTTGGCAACACGGGATAGGGCCCTGGAACGGGTGAAATCAATAACTATAGAGCTGATTACTACCAAATAACTCCAGAGAGTAACCTCTATGCCCGTTTTACCGGAAATAAGCCGGTGAATAGCTTCATAGACAATCCAAATGCAGGTTACAAGTAAAAGTAGTGTCTCGATTAATGCCGAGAGATTTTCTACCTTTCCATGTCCGTAGTTATGTTCACGGTCGGCTGGTTTATCGGAGACTCGTACGGAAAAATAGGTAATAAGGGCCGCTACCATGTCGAGACCCGAGTGCAATGCTTCGGAAAGAATACCTAAACTACCGGTTAAGAGTCCTATCAGTAACTTAAAGCCGGTAATGAATATGGCGGCAATGACCGACCATAATGCTACATTCTTTTTTTCCTGAACCATGATGTGAATGAGTGAAAAATTTGAAATTGTAAACAGACAACTTGCAATTCAATAAATTTTGCCAAAAATACTCAAAGTATTTATGTTGACATCAAAAAAAGAGAACTATTTAGGATCGGAAACCTAATTTAGAATCATTAAAATTGAAAATGCAAGGAAGAGAAGAAAAATAAAATCAGGGAGTTAAATACCACTTCAAAATCTGCTTTTTACTTGTATGAGACTTATCTCCTTGCAAAAATGAGTTTTTATTATCAATAATTAGAAGAGCTGTGACTTTATTTTATTTTTCAAAGAAGAGTTGAGAAGGTGGAAAATATTAGTTTGCTTTTTTCTTTTTCAATTTATTGAAATCGATATAATAGAGGATCTTTACCGACAAACTATTCAATTGATTTAACCACGAATCATGCAGGTTCAACCAATAATTATTCACATAGGAAGACTGATCGGATAAACTTGTGTTTTTCCAGGCACAATCTAATTCGGAACCTGGGGCAAAGTTCCAGGTAAAAATCATATCGACTGAAAAGGCGTTGTAATTCTGATCCTTGTTTTGAGTATAAGACGAATTATCTACAAGCGATCCGTTTGGCTGAAGTAAATAATAAGCTTTATTCATAGCACCAGACCAATAATGACGCAACCGGAAACTTAAACTGGCTTTATTGCTCAAGATATAAGAAGTAGTGAAGATATTTTCCAATGAATGAACATTTCGCTTAGCGAAGATGATCGAATCATTTGCACTGTTTTTATCCACAAAACCTTTCCCATTGGTTGTGTTATTGAAACTAAATGAATAATCAAATTCAAATCGTTGTCCAACCCGTAACGTGGACTGTGCATCACCAAAATCACCAAGTTCATCGGTTCCCGGATAATTCGTGTGTCCGTAATGAAAATAAAAGCTCAGGGCTTTTCTGTTGTCTGTGTTCAGATTAATGTTGTAGACGTTGAATCCAGGACTTATAAAGTACTTTCCCGGTACCCTGGGTTCGTAATGATCATGGAGTTTAGTCGAAAGAACTCCGTTTATATTCAGGGCATAATTATTTTTCAAAGTCACATTGGCATTATATCCGGCCTGATTTCCAAAGATTGTACTGGGATTGTACATACGAATGTAATCCCACCAGATATTGCCGTTGTATTCCCTGATAATCCAGAATGGTTCAACTTTTTGATAATAAATATACGATTCCGTTGTAAGCTGGTTGTTCCGCTGCAAATATCCAAGGTCATTCGGATTATATTTGTCGGAATACAGGTTTTGAGAAACTCCATACTGTAACTTCCCTTTATTTTTCAACAATTGCAGGAATCCGTAATAACCTGTATCAAGGGTAGAGTCCCCGCGCATACTGATTGCTCCCTTTCCTTTCAGAGCATACGTTTTTGATTTATCCCTGAATTGGAATTCTGTGGCAGTAACGTTAGCCCGGAAAGGGTTATTATACATGTAAACATTTGTATTGATAAGGCTTATATACGAATTATTCTTCAAAGATTTGTCAACGACCATTACATTATAGTTTGTCAGTGGTTGTACTTCAACTTTTCGTGTATTTCCCGAGAGAGTATCTTTCAGGATAGCATCTGACGCTAACGAAAGTGCATTTAGAACCCCGATTCCCCATCCACTTGCTGTCCGGCCGGAAATTTTGGTGGCATTTACCAACTGTGTCTCACTGGGGTTATACTTGATAATTTCATTCGGAACAAGGGCATTATCGGCCGTAAATAACGGAGAGGCCCCAATACGACGTGAATAAAAGATATTTGCCCGTTGGAAAAGCTCAGTCCCTTCGTTGAAAAATTGCCGTTTTTCACTGTAATACAATTCATACGGAGTAAGATTAAGTTTCTTATCATCCGACTGAATTTGTCCAAAATCGGGAACAAGCATCATGTCGAGCGTGAAGGCATCATTGATTCCATATTTCAGATCCATCCCCCCTTTGTACAAAAAGCTTGATGAGGTCGTAGCGTTTTTGGGTTGAAAATAAGTGGCCAGGTAGGGAGTCAGCGAAAGGCGTACCGAAGGTTTAATATCTTTGATCCCGGTTAACTGGCCTTCCTGATGAATAAACCCGGAGACATTCCTGTCGAGAAAATTCCATGAATTATTGGAGTTATACCTCCGGAGATTCCTGAATATATTAACACCCCAGGCATTAGCGGCTTTCTCTGAAAACCTAAGTTCGGAAAAAGGGATACGCATTTCTAACGACCACCCTTTATCAGTTATTCTGGCCTTGCTTTCCCAAACGGCATTCCAGTTAGGATCTTCAACGTCATCGTCACCTTTGATCGCTTTCAGATCCATTTGAACACCTGCAGGGGTAAGAAAGAACCCATACGCCAGTTGCCCCTGATTATACGGATCAATGTATAAGCCAAAATAATCGGACATGCCGGTGTTATCGCGTGCTGTCAGAAAATTGAAAATACTATCGGGTTTGTCATGGAGCATGGCACCTACATAAATTGCCGACTCGTCATAGAAAAAGTAAACTTCTGTTGGTTGATTTGCCGGTTTGCCGTTATAGGGTTGGATTTGTAAAAAATCTTTTGCCGGCTGAACCTGTTTGTACACATCCTCATCAAGTACACCGTCAATAATAAGCGGAGTGGAAATACGCATGGCTTCAACACTCTTCCTAACTTGTGCAAATGAGTTGGTAATAAATATAAATGCGATTAAAAGGCTTGCTAAAAATTTCATAAGTCATTTGTATCGTACGTAAAATAATAATCCGGATCTTTTCGGATTATTGAATAACGTAAACAACAGATTTTAGTTTTTTATTTTAGTCTGCAAAGATAAAGTAACTATCCAATAAATTAACCTTTAAGCGTAAAAAGATTAAGTTCAGAATTAAATATTGCCGTTTCAATTCAATAGTCCAAGAGTTCCAAGATTGAATGCTGACAGGTCTTCGACTCTGTCAGGTTTGCTTACGGTCTAACCGCTTATACCTACAAGGTTAATAAGATACACGCCATAAAACAAAAAGAGTTGCACAAGGATTGATTACCCTGAACAACTCATTTCTTTAATTCTTAGCTACTAACTGTTAACTAAATTAGTATTCCGCCGGCATTTTCAGTACTTCTTCGTACGTAAACACAGGACCGTCTTTGCAAACATAGGTTTTACCCACAGTGCAATGGCCGCATTTGCCTACCCCACATTTCATGCGATTTTCAAGTGTTGTATAGATATTGGCATTATCAAAGCCGTTTTTACTTAAGATCGGCATTCCCATTTTGATCAGGATTGGAGGTCCGGCAACAATAGCTACCGCATTATCGCTTTTAGGCGGATTCTGTTCCAGGACAGTCGGTACAAATCCGACTAATCCTTTCCATTCCGGAGTTTCGCCGCCCGGATCTACCGTTACATAAAGCTTTACGTCACTCCGGCTCGACCATTCCTCCAGTTCCTCTTTATACACCAGATCATTCACTGAGCGTGCCCCATAATAGATGGTTATATCGCCGAACTTCTCCCGTTGATCCAACAGGTTCCAGATCACACAACGCAAGGGCGGCAACGCAATACCCCCGGTAACAAAAACAATGTTTTTACCATACCATTCTTCGATTGGAAAGGTATTCCCAAATGGACCTCGCAGTCCGATGATGTCATTCAGTTCGCAGTTTGCCAATGCTTTGGTAACACGGCCGGTACTTCGGAATGTACATTCCAGGTAGCCTTCGCGGGTAGGAGAGGAGGCTATGCAAAAGGTGCTTTCACCTTCGCCAAAAACACCGTATTCGGCAAATTGCCCGGCTCTGAATGTGAATTGTTCGGCATCTTTTTCATCGACAAATTCCAACCTGTATGTCTGAACCAGCGGAGCTTCTTCAGTGATACTCGCTATGCGCATTTTATACGGGATATATTGATTTTTTGGTTCCATATTCAACTAATTAATCATTTATAGTTCACAATTCACAATTGCGAATTATTGGATACTTTTAAATTCTACTTAATCTCATTATTTGCAGTTAGCCTCTCTAAGTCCCCTATTGGGAATTTAGGGTTATTCATTGTGTCACACTTAAGATATTTTCAAAGATATTTAGATGGGCAGGACAAACCCGGATACAACGTCCGCAACCAACACAACTCACGATGCCGAGGTTTTCAACCGAGTATTGGAATTTGTGCATGAGTCGTTGACGGCGACGCTGGGTTTGGTTCGTCTTTGGATTATGTCCTGAAGCATGCTTGGTGAACTGCCCGAATCCGCAAGCATCCCAACACCGCAAGCGTTGACCTTTATTCTGTGTTCCTTCGTCCTGGATATCGAAACAGGTACAGGTAGGACAGGAGAAAGCGCAAGCTCCACAACCAAAGCAACCCATCGATTCATTTTTCCATTCCGCACTGTCATAAGCTGTTTTGATACGTTCCTTGATTTCTGTTAACGAGAATTTAGTGTCTATTTTAGCCAGGTATTTCTCTTTACTTCTCTCTTCATTTACTGAGAATAAGGAAGCAGATAGATCAATTGCAGCTTTTCCTTTTTCAGTTATGACTTCCACGTATACATCTTCACCCATTGTAGTGAGCAATAGATCGCTTCCTTCCGTGCTACCGGGGGTCAGGCCCACCGAGGTGCAGAAGCAGGCATCATCAGCTTTGGCACAACTTATAGCAATCAGGGTGGTCTTAGCCTTGCGTGCTGCATAATAGACATCCGGATTTTCTTTCAAAAAGAATTCAGTCATATAGTTGAAAGCTGATCCATCACACGGACGAAGCCCCCAGACTATTGTTTCCGGGATATCGGTGATGGAATCTTTTATGTCAATGCCATCATCTGTCTTATTAAACGAAAATAATACTTCCACCTTCGGAAAAACCACTGACTTCGCCGAGAATCCGGTTTGAATGTAATCGGTTGCCACCTGGCTATACGATTGTACCCGTTCAAAGAATACCTTTCCGCTCTTTTTCATCACAGGAGCTATTACCACTTTGCCGGACTTAATCAGTTGGTCAAAGAATGCAGGTAGCTGGGATAGTTTTATATTTTTTATTTCCATATTCTTATTCCCCTTTAGGGGTTAGGGGTCTATTTAATGAATTGTTCTTTATCTTCCGGTTTAAAGGTATTCAGGGCATAACCGCTATTACAGGAGAATCCTGTTTTGGAGCCAAATTCCTTTTCAATATCCAGATTCATTTGAGCGGTGAGTAAATGAACCGGAATTCCAACAGGACATATCCGTCCGCATTCTCCGCAGTTAATGCAGCGTCCGGCCAGATGCATAGCCCGCATGGTGTGCCATTCCAGGTTGCCGGTAGTTTCGGAAGAAACTTTGATCCATTGCGGTTGATTACATTCCACTGTGCAGGAAGAACAATAACACATTGGGCAAACTGCCCGGCAAGCATAACATTTTACACATGCTGCGAATTGTTCGGACCAGTATTGCCAGCGTTCGGCACGGGTCATGCTGTTCAATTGTTCGAGCAGTTTTTTATCTTCTTCTGTATATTCCGGAAAATTAGCCTGAACGTATTCCTCTACTTTCTCCATATTATCAAAAACCAACACTTCATTTTGAGCATTGATGGTAATGACCGTTTTTTCAATATCACTGAGTTGATTCTCGGAAGTAAGCTGCACCAGAGAGCGTAAAGTGGCTATATTAGCCAGTATGCCTATCTTTTTTGCCTGCTTTATTTCTGCCTTATGAAGATAAACCGACAGGTTTCCTTTGCATTCGGGTGTATAAATCAGTTGTTCTACCTGAGTGGCGTGGTCGATAAAACAAGGAACTGCCAGTTTATTGATGGCATTTTTATACCCGATCATCAGGCTGATTGTTCCGTTTTCAAACAATTCGGCAACTTTATTCTGTAATGGCGTCATGGCTTATTTTTTCAAAGGTTGAACAATCCAGTTTTTTGAAATCAGTAAAGGCACCTTTCTCACGTATTCTCTGCGTGGTTTCATCCACCAGTCCGGCCCATTTGGCACCTTCGGCAGCCGATACCCACGAAAACGTAATCCGGTCGGTATCGAATCCCATGAAATCAAGCAACGAGCGGAATACTATCCAACGGCGGCGGGCATGGAAATTACCTGAAGTATAGTGGCAGTCATTGGGGTGGCACCCTGAAACGATAATACCATCGGCTCCGTTCTCAAATGCCTTCATGAGTAACATAAAGTCAATACGTCCCGTGCACGGAAAGCGGATAATGCTTACATTGGTTGCATACTTGGTGCGGCTTGTTCCAGCCAGGTCGGCACCGGCATAGGTACACCAGTTGCAGACAAAAGCCACTATTTTTGGTTCAAATTGTTCGGACATATTTTGTGTTTTAAAAATGTCTCCGGTCTTTAGTCGCAAGACACCAGACGTTGGATAATTTGTGTTTTACTTGTATTATTCAGTTGAACCCACTTCGGGGTTTTGTTTGTACTTGTTTCTTTCCGCAGGTTTCAGCGGGGTTATTCACCTTAAAGCCTCCGGGCTCTTCCTAAAATTAAGCTAATTCCATTTCAATATAAAATAAAATTTCCTTCTGATTGTCAACTGCTAACTGTCAACTGTCAATTATGAATTAAGAAGTGCCATGACTTCCGACAGCATCTGGTCATTTGAGAAGCCTTGTAGGTCGATCGATTTGTTCCGGCACATGGCCACACAGGTCCCGCAGCCCTGGCAAAGCCCTGCGTTTACCTTCACAGCCACTTTGATCAGGTTACCGGTCCGGTCCTTCATCTCTTCACGCTCAATAGCATGATACGGGCAAACTTCCATGCAAAGCATGCAACCGGTACAGCTGGTAAAGTTTGGAGGAGCCTGACGGTTTACTACCGCTACAATCGGTTCGCGGGTCATTTCATTACTCGAAAATAATCCAATGGCTTTACTGGCCGATGCTGAAGCTTGGGATACTGTTTCGGGAATATCTTTGGCTCCCTGGCATGCTCCGGCCAGCATGATTCCGGCGGTATTTGTTTCTACCGGCCTGAGTTTCGGATGGGCTTCGGCAAAGAAATGATGCTTGTTGTAGCTGATATGCATTCGTTGGGCAACCGTTTCAGCATCTTGGTTAGCTATCACGGCTGTAGCCAGCACCACCATGTCGGCTTCTATTTCAACCGGGTCACCGTTCATTAACGTGTCAACCCCTTTCACGATCAGCTTTCCATTCTTTTCGTAGATGCGCGAAACGCGTCCGCGGATGTAATGGACATCGTCTTCTTCGATTGCACGGCGAACAAATTCATCATAATCTTTTCCGGCAGCCCGAATATCCATGTAGAATACATAAGCATCCCCGTCATGTTTTTTGTGTTTATACAGCATCGCATGTTTTGCCGTGTACATACAACATATTTTAGAGCAATATTCTATGCCTTTCGCTTTATCGCGTGATCCGGCGCAAGCTACAAATACTATTTTTTCGGGGATCTTACCATCTGATGGACGGCGGATTTCACCGGCAGTAGGACCGGAGGCCGAAGCCAGTCGCTCAAACATCATACCGTCAATCACATCTTTAAACTGGCCATATCCATATTCAGGGAAGAAGTCGGCATGTTTTAAATCAAAGCCTGTTGCCGTAATGATGGCTCCCACTTTTACATCAAGAAATTCATCCTGTACTTCATAGTCAATGGCTCCGGCAGGACAGATTTTCTGACAAACTCCGCATTTGCCTTTCTGAAAATAATTGCAATGATCCCGGTCTATAACAGGTTTATTTGGAACAGCTTGTGGAAAAGGGGAATAGATAGCGGTGCGGAATCCCATTCCTTCATTGAATTCATCCGGAATCTTTTTGGATGGACATTTTTGCCAACAGGTACCGCAGCCTGTACATTTGCTATGGTCCACGCTTTTTGCTTTCATTCTGATGGTTACCTCAAAATTGCCGACAAATCCCGTGACTTTTTCGACTTCAGCGTAGGTATATAACGTAATATTCGGATGTTGTGCTACTTCCACCATGCGCGGTGTCAGGATACATTGCGAACAGTCGAGTGTTGGGAATGTCTCGGATAGTTGCGACATGTGTCCTCCAATGGATGGCTTTTTTTCCACCATGATTACGCTGTGTCCGGCATTGGCAATGTCCAGTGCCGCCTGTATTCCGGCAATTCCACCTCCAATCACAAGAGCTGTTTTGGTTATCGGAACTTTAATAGGGGTGAGGGCCGTATTTTTCTTTACTTTTTCCACCATGGTACGGACGATGTCCAATGCCTTTTGGGTGGTAGCATCCGATTTGGGGTGTACCCACGATACCTGCTCACGGATATTGGCCATTTCGCAGAAATACGGATTGATTCCCGCCTTTTCCGCGGCCTTGCGGAATGTCCCTTCATGCATCCGGGGGGAACAGGATGCCACTACAATCCCCGTCAGCTTATGTTCTTTGATGGCATCAATAATCAGGGTTTGGCCCGGATCTGAACACATATATTTGTAATCGACACTGTAAGCAACACCCGAAAGTTTTCCGGCTTTCTCGGCTACTTTAGCCACATCAACAGTGGCAGAAATGTTCTCGCCGCAGTGGCAGATAAAAACTCCAATTCTTGCCATATACTAAGCCTCCTTTTTAACGATACAGGTTACTACTTTGTCAGTCGGCACGTAATGCTTGTTCAAACCAAGCTGGTCCGCTGGGATACCCATGCTGAGCCCCAATGCCTGGGTGATAAATAAAACGGGCAGATTGATCTCTTTATTCAACTGTTTTTTTATCTCCGGGCGTCGCATGTCCAGATTTACGTGACACATCGGGCAAGCCACAATGATGGATTCTGCCCCCCGGTCGGCTGCATCTTCAATAATCTTTCCCGAAAGTTTTGCTACAATGTCGGTACGTGACATGGTAAAACCGGCACCGCAGCATTCGGTTTTAAATGCCCAATCAATAGGCGTTGCACCGGCTTTTACCATAACCTTATCCATTTCCATGGGATTTTCAATTTGTTCCAGGGCAGCTGTCTCTTTTGGGCGGGAATATAAACAACCGTAGTAGCAAGCAGTTTTTTGATTCAGTTTGTTTACAATATGTCCGTCGGCAACCGGAAAAATATATTTTTGCAGGAATTCAAATACGGTCAGAATCTTTATATCGGCCTCCAACGTCAGGTCAATATAGCGCTCTATTTTCTTTCGGGTGGCAACATTGTTGCTGATCTCCTGTTTTGTGCCGGCTATCCGGCTGTAACAGGCAGCACAGGGAATTACAACTTCTTCAAATCCTTGCTTTTCGGCCAATGCCAGGGTACGTGCCGGAAGTGCCAATGCCAGGTCATGATTCAGGTTATGCGCTGCCGAAGCACCACAGCAACTCCAGTCCTTGATCTCTTCGAGCATAATGCCGCATTTTTCAGCCACTGCAAACAACGAATCGCTGTATTCTTTACTCGATCCTTCGAGCGAGCAACCGGGATAAAAACCTATTCTCATAAATTTATGTCTAATGTCTAAAGACGAATGTCAAAAGTCTTGTTGACTGTTTGTAATGATGTGAAGCTAATAACAATCAATAACGTGAAACAAATAACGGCGAAGCCAATAATATTACTCTTTCGTTCCTTCGCTGATCCGCTTAAAAATCTTCGCTATCTCTTTCGTATTTTGTACCTGATGCGGGAAGATGGCAAGTTTTCCTTTGGCCATCATCGACGGAGCCAGCAATACATCTTGCATCAGGTTGAGTGATCTGAGTTTATAATCGATCGTTAATCCGACTTCATGGAGTTTTCCATTCAACTTGATTGAATCTAAAAAGGCCTTGTGGAAACTCAGGATATCTTTTGCTTTCGGGTTGACTTTGTGTTGACGGATGGATTCCTGACGGAGGAAATCCATGACCTGCGAAAGTTTGACTTCTTGCGGACAACGTGAATAACAGGTATCGCAGGCCAGGCAAAGCCAAATAGAAAGGGAACTTAAGATCTTGTCTTCGTAGCCCGGAAGTTCAAGCTGTAGCATACGGAGAATCTGATTGGGCCTGACGTCCATCTCTTCGTTGAGCGGGCAACCGGCAGTGCATTTTCCACATTGGTAACAATGCGAAACAATCACACCGGTAGCTTCTTCCATCTGCGATTTTAAGGTGCCGGCGGGATGTTGGGGAATTATTTCGTGCACGGGATTGTGTTTTTAATTAAGTATGATTTGGTTGATTTATGGTAATAGGACGCATGGCAATTCAGGCCCGGAAACGGGTAGGAGCGATGCTTTGCAGTCGGAAAGAGATCAGGAAGACAGGTATTGTTGCACGGGTATTGCCTGCACGGATAGATGGCGTGGTTGATCTGATGTCATACAATTTAAGGTCATTTTTTAATCTCCAGGCTGGCTGGAATTGATAAATACAATTGTTAGCTATATAAACCGAATTAAAAAAAGAGAAACTGGTAATTAAAGAAATTATTCCTTAATTCTTCAGCCTTTAACGCCACAAATGTAACCAATAAATTGGTCGACCACATAGCAAATTGGGATTTTTATGCTTAAAAAAACTTAAATAGTGCACAAATGATTAAATACTGTGCAAAGCATGTTGATTGACGGACAGTTAATACTTAACGGTTATTCGGCAATATGGAACCTGGATGAGCCATTCGTTACCGGTTATTCTGCAAAAGGATAATGGTATATCCACATCCAAGCGGTAACAGATCTGTTTGGGAAGGAAGTATCACAAACAAAAATGTTCTGATGGTTGGTTTGATAAAAGATAATTCTGCAAAGAGTTTGAGGCGCTAAGAATGTTTTGTATTTCCGGAGAGTTAAAGACTAAAGTTGGTTATTCAACACGATGCATTAATTAAACCTATAAAAAATGGAGGTATCCTGCTCTTGTTGTTTTGTTTTTGTTCATTTTATTCATCCCTGTATAAAGTATAATGGAACTTAACTGGTATCTATTTTAGGTATAAAGCGGAATCAGAAAGATTTCGGATACGGTTCTAAGGTTCGGATAGGTATACCTAACCGAACCCTAACTGAACCCTAACTGAACCCTAACTATACTAAGAATGAATGGCGGAAAGAAAGAGAGAGGGGTGTCTTTAGAAAAGAGAGACAAAAGCAATAACGCTTCACCTGTAAAAGTTGTGAGATAAAAAAATAATAATAACTTTGCAATTGAATTTTTATTGCAAAACCAGATATATGTGAATCTAATACAAAGATCGAAATAATGAAAAAAACATATGTATTACTGTCATTAGCCCTGGCTGTTGTTTTGAGTGCAGTTGCTCTGAATAGTAAGAACCATTTCAAAGATGGCGTTTATAAAGGGGAGTCACGGTCGGTGTACACAAACGAACCGTTTTGGGGGCAGGTAACATTGGAAATTAAGAACGACAATGTAACCCTAATCACCTTCCGGATTGTTGACAAGGAAAAAAATGAAGTGTTTGGGCCTGATTATGAAAAGCACTTTAAAGATAGCTCGGTTTATGCCGAACAATGTCGGAATGAAGTAAAAGGGATAAAAGCTTATACAAAAGCATTTATAAAAAACAAGAGCCTGGAGCCAGTGGATGCCATAACCGGTGCTACCTGGTCATATAACCTGTTTAAAGAGGCGTTGAATGATGCATTGGGAAAAGCATTAAATAAATAATAACTTTAGATGTTTATATATATTATCTTCATATAAAACAATTTACTTATAACCTACAGCGAGTAAAATTCAGGTAGTCTCCGGTCTGACTGCTAAAGAATGACGATAACAAGATATAATAATTTCCATTCAGGAATATCCCTTTGAATAAACAGGTACCCAACACTATTTCGATCCTTCGCATTATCCTCTCGTTGGGATTGTTTTGGGTCATTAAAACCAAACTGCCGTTTGTTGGTTTAGTATTTGTCATTGGCTTGTCCGATGTGGCCGACGGATACATTGCCCGTAAATACAAGCTGGTTACCAAAAAAGGGGCCCAACTGGATTCTATAGCAGATCTGGTGTTTTTTATCGCTCTGCTTATCATCTTATTTATTAGGTATGATTGGGTTATACGGAACAACCTGGGCTTGTTATTATTGGTTCTTGTTGTGAAAGTCACTACTGTCGTTGTTTCAAAAATCAGGCATGGGAAGATTGTTTTTATTCATACCTATGCAAACAAACTGACCGGATTCGTTATTTTCCTCGTTATTATGATCCTGCCTTTTGAAGTAAGCCCGGTGCTTATAAAAGGGGTATTCGGGCTTGCAATTCTTGCCGCTATCGAAGAGCTGGTTATAATCCTGAAATATAAGGAGATTAACCTGAATCAAAAAAGTATCTGGAAAGAATAATTCAATAGAAAGAGTTAAGTTTTGGCAGTTTCGGGAAGGGAGCATGTTGGCGGAATTCATCCATTGCACCGGATAAGCGATAATATAACACTTAATAAAAACAAATACGGATATGAATGAGTTTAAGAAAAACAATGAAGAACTGCTCGGTTTGCTGGAAGAGTGGGTTCCTAAACTATTAGCCCTTCCCGAAGATACCCTATCAAAAAGGAGGAACAGCCAGGGTAGGAGTATCAAACAAATTGTCGGACATATGGTTGACTCGGCTTCCAATAATATCCACCGGATAGTTCATTTGCAATATCAACCCAGCCCTTTGCTTTATCCGGACTATGCAAACCTGGGCAACAATGACCGATGGATAGCTATTCAGAATTATCAGGATGAAAATTGGGAAGATTTGGTCCGGTTATGGCAGTATTCGAATATCCATATTGTGCACGTGATTAATCAGGTAAATCCGGATAAATCCGGCAACGTGTGGATTTCTGCACTAAATGAAGAGGTGCCTTTAAAGGCTATGATACTAGATTACCCAAATCATTTTAAGTTGCACCTCCGGGAAATTGATGAACTGATAACCGGAAAATAACCGGGGTTAAGTGGCAGGAAACACCCTATTGCCAAGGATGTTTCGGATCAACTTAGAGGACAAGTTCAATTCTCAAGACTTTAATCGTCACTTAATTTCCAACCTGAATATTAAAGAATGTATTACTACTTTCGACCCAAGCTTCATCACCAAAAGTGGCAAATGTGCATTTGACGACCTTATTGGATAAGCTTTTTATTGAATTAATTCAGCCTCAAAAAGAATTTGCTCCATTTCAGCTTGTACTTTCTCTGCCTCGAGGCGTGCAGCCTTAGCATAATCTATTCCGGAAGAAGCATAGATAATCTGGCGCGAAGAGTTTACCAGTAAACCACAGGTACTGTTTAAACCATATTTTGCTACTTCTGCCAGGCTTCCACCTTGTGCTCCGACTCCGGGCACCAACAAGAAATGATTGGGAACAATGGCACGTACGTCCGACAACATTTCTGCCTTGGTAGCTCCTACCACGTACATCATGTTTTCATCCGTTCCCCAGTTGAGAGAGGTTCTCAGCACTTTTTCGAACAACCGTTCACCGGTTTCCTTGTTTTCCATAAACTGAAAATCGAAGGCTCCTTTGTTGGATGTCAACGCCAGCAGTGTCACCCATTTGCCTTCATAGGTTAGGAAGGGCATCACAGAATCTTCACCCATATATGGGGCCACAGTTAGCGAGTCGAATTCCATATTACCGAAAAAGGTGCGGGCATACATGGCCGACGTATTACCGATATCCCCCCGCTTGGCATCGGCAATGATAAACTGGTCGGGATAGTTTTCGCGAATATAATCCACCGTGCGTTCCAACACTTCCCATCCTTCTATCCCAAGGCTTTCGTAAAAGGCCAGGTTAGGCTTATAGGCTACGCACAGGTCGGCAGTTGCATCAATAATTGCTTTATTAAACTCAAAGATAGAATCTTCAGATTCGTCAAACAGATGTTCGGGAATTTTATTAATGTCTGTGTCCAGTCCTACGCAAAGAAATGATTTCTTGCGTTGTATATTTTCATAAAGTTCTTGTTTGGTCATAATATTGTGTAATTGTTTAATCGTTGAATTGTGTAACTGAATGTAATTGAGATGCCAATTAATAACGCGTAGCTAATAACAATTAATAACGCGCAGCAACTGACCTCTTATAGTTCGCTTTCTTTTAACCGTTCTGCATTTTCAGCCACAATCAGTTGATCGATCACTCCCTGTATGTCGCCACCCATAAAGGCTGTCAGGTTATAAATGGTGAAGTTGATACGGTGGTCGGTGATACGTCCCTGCGGATAGTTATAGGTGCGTATTTTGGCAGAACGGTCGCCTGTCGAAACCATGGTTTTCCGTTTAGAACCGATTTCATCCAGGTACTTTTGGTGTTCGATAGCATATAAACGTGACCGCAACTCATTCATTGCTTTAGCTTTGTTTTTATGTTGCGATTTTTCATCCTGACATTGTACGGTGGTGCCTGTAGGAATATGGACTAACCGTATAGCGGAATAGGTGGTATTTACCGACTGTCCACCGGCTCCCGATGAGCAGAAAGTATCCACACGAACGTCCGATTCCTTCAGCTCATAGTCGAATTCCTCCATTTCGGGAAGTACAGCCACCGTGGCAGCCGAAGTATGAACACGTCCCTGTGTCTCAGTTTGCGGTACGCGTTGAACCCGGTGAACACCTGATTCGTATTTCATTGTTCCATACACATTTTCACCCGAAACGGTAAAGATGACCTCTTTAAATCCACCTGAAGTTCCTTCGCTGGTATTGGTTACTTCTATTTTCCAGCCTTTGGTTTCGCAGTATTTGGTATACATACGGAAAAGGTCACCGGCAAAAATCGCCGCTTCATCGCCTCCGGTACCCCCACGTATTTCAACAATGGCATTCTTGTTATCTTCCGGATCGGCAGGAATCAACAATAACTTGATGTTTTCCTCCATGATGGGAATCCTCGGTTCGATATCATCGACTTCTGTTTTGGCCATTTCGCGCATTTCAGGGTCATTTTCCGAATCGAGTATCTCTTTAGCTTCCGCCAAATGGGATAGTGCTGTGCGGTATTCCTTCTGTGCTTCCATGATTCTTTCCAACTCGTGATATTCCTTGTTCAGTTTTACATAGCGTTTCATGTCCGCTACCATGGCTGGGTCGGTTATTAGGGTCGAAATTTCTTCGAACTTATGTTGTAATCCTTCTAATTTCTCAAGTAATGTTTTTTCAGCCATAAATATGTTGAATCGTGTAATCGTTTAAATTTTGAATTGTGTGATAGTAAACCTGTCGTTTTTTTAATTGTTTACTGATAACCGTTTTCTGATTCTTCTCTCTTCGTTCTGCTTCATCCTTTAAATTATGAACCAATCGCTTTAAGCGCCATTCCATAATACTTTTAAATCGGTTCTGAGTAATAAAAATATTGAAAAACCAACCAAAACGGATGTGAGTTTCAAGGGTAAACAGGGTGGCATTATTTTTTTGGGGAATCACTGTAAATGTTCCAAGCATTTTCTTTAAAAAACCATCTGAGTATAGCAAATTAATGTTTACAGTATTCTTACCGTTTGTGAATTTTTTTTCAATGAGACGGCTATCAACGATTATGTTTGGAAACGTAATAACTCCCGGAACAATAACATCACCCACACCCCTTATGATGTGTGTCTCTTTATTATATGCAGTTGATTTGAAATAAAAAACCATCAACTCGTTTTTTTCTTTCCGCAAATTTAAGCCTTTTAATGCCCAACTAAAAAGTGCGTCCAGATTATAATGCATTTGATAAACAAAATCTTTTGTCACTGTATTGCTAATGCTGTCGGAAGCATTAACCCGGACCTGACTGTAGGTCACAAATTCTCCATTTTTATAAACAGTAGATATTGAATCGGAAGGGGATGCTTTTAATGTTGAAACAATCATTAGAAACCATAGAAACAAAATATATCGTTTTTTCATTTATCAATATTATTGTTGTCCAGTTAAATAAAATAATAATGATCAGCCTTTCTCAATAAGATAATTTTACGGCCTCCCTGTGCATACATTCTTCTTTCAAATTTTCTGTAAACTTCTTAATTCTCCATTCTACAATGTTTTTATAACGCTTCTTCGTGATAAATATATTGAAAAACCAACCAAATTTAATTTTGACACTGGCTATAAACAAAAGCTCGTTGTTCTTTTGTGGAACTATGGTTAATACTCCCAGCGCATTTTTTAATAATAAACTCGAATAGATTATATTGGCCGTTACTTTCATTTCTCCATTGTTATATTTTGTTTTTGATACAATGACATCCACTATTACATCGTTGAAAGTCTTGATATGCGGCACAATAATATCGAATTTCCCGTGAGTTATTCCGGTTTTAGCATCACTGATTGATGATTTTAAAACAAATATCAGCTCATTCTTTTTTTCCTCTTGCAATCCCAAGCCTTTCAAAGCCCAATTAAAAAGATTATTGGGCTTGTTGTGAAAATCTTTTAATAAATCATTCGTTACTTCAGATGCAATAATTCCGGAACCTTTGACTTTCGTTTGATATTGACTAAAGAACTCGCCATTCCGGTAGGTCGTTTCAATTGAATCGTTGGGCAATGCCATTGAGGTCATAGCCAATGATAGAAAGACGATTATCGGAAGGACGCGTTTTTTCATTTTATAATTAAGTCAATATGCTGTTTACATATTGTTTTCCACCCATTTTCTTGCATTTACAAATGCTTCCATCCATGGAGTAATCTGGTCTTGCGCTTTTCGGTCTGCCGGGTAATGAGCCCATTGCCAAGGGAAGATCGCACGTTCCGGGTGAGGCATCATGGCTAAATGACGGCCGTCCTGGGAACAGATACCTGCCACACCGTAATCGGAACCATTTGGATTTGCGGGATACGATTGATATGAATAATTGGCAATGACATGATATTCTTTTTCAGGTTTTGGCAAATAGAATTTCCCTTCTCCGTGGGCTACCCAAACGCCTAATTTGCTACCAGCCAAGGAACCGAACATGACCGAATGATTTTCCGGAATGGTCAGGCCCAGGAAGCTTGATTCAAATTTATGCGAATCGTTATGCAGCATTCTGGTTTTTACATCATGTTCCGGATTTACCAGGTCAAGTTCAATCATTAACTGACAGCCGTTACAAATACCCAAGCTCAAGGTGTCGGTCCGTTTGTAGTAGTTGTCCAATGCAATTTTAGCCTTTTCGTTGAATAAGAATCCTCCGGCCCAACCTTTTGCCGATCCCAATACGTCAGAATTGGAGAAACCACCGCAGAATACAATCATATTTACGTCTTCCAGTGTCTCACGTCCTGTAGCCAGGTCGGTCATGTGAACGTCTTTGACATCGAATCCGGCGAGGTAAAGGGCATAAGCCATTTCACGATCACCGTTTGTTCCCTTATCACGGATAATTGCAGCTCGTACACCACTTGGTTTGCGATCCTGCGTCAGATTGAATTGTGAGAATTTTCCGTTAAACGATTTGTTGAAGTTAAATACCAACGCCTGGTTTTTATAATTATTGAAACGGGCTTGTGCACATATTTCCCCACTTTGCTTGCGATCCAGCAAATAAGAGGAACGGAACCAAACATCGCGTAATTCGTTTATTGAGAAAGAATAAGAAACACTTTTCTTATGAATTTCCAATCGTCTTTCCTTGATTGGGGTGGCTATGCGGGCAAAACCAATGCCGTTATTTTCCAGAATTTTCTCAACCGTTTTCTTTTCCTTCACCTGAATCAATACTCCCGGATTTTCGGCAAACAGGATATTCACCAAAGAGCTTTCGGCAATGCCATCCAATTTTACACTTAATCCACCGGAAGTATTTGCGAAACACATTTCCAGTAAGGCTGTGATTAATCCTCCTTCCGAAATATCGTGACCGGCTAAAATTAATCCTTTTTCGATCAATTCCTGAATGCTCTCAAAAGCAGCTTTAAAGTATTCGGCATCTTGTACGGTTGGTACCTCGTCGCCTAATTTATTAAGTGTCTGTCCAAGAACCGAACCTCCTAATTTTAGCGAATCAAAGGAGAAATCAATATAATATACTGCCGATTTCGGATCGTTTACTATAACTGGACTAACAGTTTTTTGAACATCCGATACTTCTGCACCGGCCGAAATAATGACGGTTCCGGGAGAAAATACTTTTTCTCCGTCATATTTCTGGGTCATCGACAAGCTGTCTTTCCCTGTTGGAATATTGATTCCCAACGAGCAGGCAAAATCGCTGCAAGCCTCTACTGCTTTATACAAACGGGCATCTTCACCCGGATTCTTGCACGGCCACATCCAATTGGCACTCAACGAAACGCTGTCTAATCCATCTGCCAGGGGAGTCCATACAATGTTAGTCAGAGCTTCTGCAATGGCCAGTACAGAACCTGCTTCCGGATTAACCAACGCTGCCAACGGTGCATGCCCGATAGAAGTAGCAATACCCGCTTTCCCTTGATAATCCAGGGCAACTACGCCTAAGTCATTCAACGGCAGCTGAATTTCACCGGCACATTGTTGACGGGCAATTTTACCCGTAATAGATCGGTCGACTTTGTTCGTCAACCAGTCTTTACAGGCCACTGATTCTACCTGCAACACGTTTTGTATATAATCCTGCAGCTTTTCTTCACTGATTTCTACCGGAGCAAAATGTTCTTCAATTGTCTGGTCTGTAATAACTGTACGGGGCGGTTTGCCGATCATATAGCTCAGTTTCAGATCAATTGGTTTCTCACCATTCGCTTGTTCGAATACGAAATTCATATCGCCGGTTGTTTCGCCTACCACGTACATGGGTGCGCGTTCGCGTTCAGCGATAAGACGAACTTTTTCAACATCTTGTTCTTTAATCAACATCCCCATACGTTCCTGGCTTTCGTTGCCTATGATTTCTTTGGCACTCAGGGTCGGATCACCTACGGGAAGTTTGGACACATCTATTTTTCCACCGGTAGTTTCCACCAGTTCCGACAGGCAGTTCAGGTGTCCGCCTGCACCGTGGTCGTGAATGGAAACGATAGGGTTTATATCACTTTCAGCCAGCGTACGAATTACATTTGAAACGCGCTTTTGCATCTCTGGATTGGCACGTTGAACAGCATTCAGCTCAATGGCATTCTCGTATTGACCGGTTTCCACAGATGAAACTGCACCACCACCCATACCAATCCGATAATTATCACCACCCATGACGACAACTTTTTCGCCTACTTCCGGTACCCCTTTCAGTGCATCACGTCTGGTCCCGAATCCGACTCCACCGGCCAACATGATCACTTTGTCATAGCCGTATTTCTTGCCGTTCTCTGCATGTTCGAAAGTCAATAATGAACCGCAAATAAGCGGTTGCCCGAATTTATTTCCAAAATCGGAGGCTCCGTTCGAAGCCTTGATCAAAATCTGCTCAGGTGTCTGATACAACCATTTACGAGGTGTGGTAGCTTTTTCCCATACCCGTTCCATCCCATTGGCCGACCCGTTTAAATCAGGACGCGGGTAGCTGGTCATGTATACTGCCGTACCGGCTATTGGGAGACTGGCTTTTCCTCCGCCGAGGCGGTCGCGGATTTCGCCACCTGTTCCGGTTGCAGCACCATTGAATGGTTCAACGGTAGTTGGAAAGTTATGCGTTTCGGCTTTTAATGAAATAACCGAATCAATCTTTGATACTTTGAAATAATCGGGTTTATCACCGCTGGCTGGTGCAAATTGTTCGATGTTGGGTCCTTCATTGAAAGCTACATTGTCCGTATAAGCAGAAACAATGTGGTTTGGGTTCTCTTCCGACGTTTTCCGTATCAATTTGAATAACGACAATTCTTTTTCTTCGCCGTCTATTACAAATTGGCCGTTAAATATCTTATGTCGGCAATGTTCGGAGTTTACCTGTGAAAATCCGAATACTTCGCTGTCGGTAAGTTTACGTCCTATTTTTTCGCTGATTCCATTCAAATAGTCTATTTCATCCGAACTCAATGCCAAGCCTTCTTTTTCGCTGTATGCTGCAATATCATCAATTTCGAGTATGGGTTCCGGCTGTTTGTTTACAGTGAAAATGTCTTGTCCGACACCGGTGTATATGCGTTGCAACATGGGGTCATACGCTAAACCGCCTTTTACGGAAGGAGTCTGTGGAAGGGCTCTAAATTCTTCTATACGAATAATGCCGGAAATTCCCATGTTTTGAGTGATTTCAACGGCATTCGTACTCCAGGGGGTTATCATTTCACGGCGCGGGCCTACATAATTTCCTTCAATCGTCTCATGCATTTGCAATACTGCTTCACCAAAAAGCCATTCTAACTTTCGTACATCTTCAGCTGCAAGGAGCTGGTTCGATTGGACTGCATAAAGATGTTGGTCGTTCGTTCGGAAAAATTGAATCATAATTTATTTTGTAGTTATAGAAGTTTCAGTAATTCGGGATATCTGAAAGGTCTAGATTATAAGATGATTAACCGTTTTTTGAGAGCAATTTTAATTTGAACACAAAGATAGTTATTTTATAGGACGTATGAAATAGCGCTTTAGCTAAAAAAAAACAGAAGAGGTTATTCCAATCTACAGAAATAATGAAATCCTTTTAAGAAAGCAAATTACCACATTTTAAAATTATAACTTCAGGTGATTTTAGATTTTGGCTTCCCCTGACATATTGTGGAAGATCTATAATTCTACTGGTAAACGTCATTGAAATCAGATTTTCTATTAAAAACTTGATATTCAAGTTAATAAACCATCAAGCCCTTCTATTGACCAGATCATACCCCGAGGAATCCTGGGAGTCTTCTCAGTCTTATTTCAGTCTTATTTTAGTTTAGGTATAGATAGGGTTCAGTTAGGGTTCAGTTAGGGTTCGGATAGGTCAGCCTATTTCAACCCTATCCGAACCCTAACTCAAGTATCTCCGAATCCACTTTATACCTAAAACGGAAGCATGTTAGGGAGATACATCGAATGAGGATAAGA
>JAUZOM010000240.1 GCA_030706465.1 Bacteroidota bacterium
AGAAGAAATAAGAACGTACCTGCCGAATTGATAACAAAGTGAAGCCAGTTGAGGATCGGATTCTGTAGAAAAGTTCTTTATGCGCTCATCAGTTGGAAGAAATGAGTTCTTTGTAGCAGGAAGCACCAGGGTCACCCTGCTAAATAAAGATTGGTAATCCTCCACGGCAGCGTCTTTGATATTTTTATATGATTTGCCTTCAATATCTTTTAAGTATTTCTCTACTTTTGCGTGATAATCACCGGTGACATCCTTGTAATTCACAAAGTTAGTAGCATTTACAAAATAAAGCGTTACTGCATTTGCATTTTCAACTATAAGATCAACACCATCTACTTTTACCGTACCTCCGTCTGCCACTGCTTTTAGCCTTGCTTCATAACGAAGTTTACCTTCGATCCCCATATAGTCAGCTGATTTTCCCGTAAGCACTAAGCCATCGTTCCCCGCACCATCCATCCTGAAATAATCAGTTGCATAGTTTGACATTGAACTGTTTCTTACGCCTCTCAATTCTGCAGTAAGTGAAATGCTTCCCGGCTTGTCAGCCGTAATTCTAATAGCAATTGTTTGATCCGGAACTGAAGAGAAGACTTCCCTTTTATACGTAACTCCATGTGCTGTATACTGAACAGAAGATATCCCTGTGTTTAAATCCAGCCAGCGTTTATAGCCGGAAACTTCTTTTTCATTTTTAAACGAGAGAATAAGATTTGCCAGGGACTGGTACTTTTGCTGTTCTACCGGATATCCCATAAGATATCTTCCAAAAAGTTTATGTGCGTCTAAAGGTCTCCCTTCAAAAATATCCTTTTGAATCTCAGGCAATTTTTTATATCCTCCTTTAACAACCGTTGAATAAGGGCCTCCTGACCAATAAGTATCGTCATTCAACTGAATTCTTTCTTCACCATATTTTCCAAATACCATTGCGCCAAGCCGGCCATTCCCAACAGGAAGTGCCTCTTCCCAGGCAGAAGCCGGAGTCTTATACCAAAGTAAGGTTGAAGGATCGAAATTCTTTTGGTCGATAGCCGCAGGAGTAATTATGTCTTGGGAATAAAGTGAATTCAGAGAATAAGATAGGATGAGAAATATGCTGATAGCAACTCTTTTCATGTCAATGTCGATTAGTCGTACCTGACCAGGGTCTTAGTAAATTACTGATAGCAATTTGAAAAACTGCGTTTAAAACTAATAGTCCATTATGAATGCCCTTTTACCTCACAATTTGCATTATATATAAACAAAACCAGCGTCGAACTTAAAAGTATAAGCACAAATTCAGCCGGATACAATTAAATTGAATATTAATGAACTCCTGTTCTGGTGTCCCACCATACCTGCGTTCCCCAAAAAATATCTGTTTCAACGATATTAGTTGGAAAATTCGGATTCAACGTTTTTTCTTCATCGGCATAAGCTAATCTGAATGGAGGACGATTGTGTTTGGATGAATAATCTTTTGAAATATTCGTCATAAGCGGTATGTCAGTTCTTCTTGCCTCAGACCAGGCTTCCTCGCTTTGCTTGAAAAGGCTGATCCATTTTTGCAAATAAATCTTTTCAAGATTTGAGGTGCTACCGCTTCCCCATGCTACTTCTGGCTGGGTAAGAAACGTAGCTATTGATGCATCGTCTATGCCATTTTCCTTACATGATAACCTGATTCCGTTTTCATATGCTGTTTGTGCGTCTCCTGTTGCCAGATTTCTTTCATAAGCCTCTGCTTTGATAAAGCTTACTTCCGAACAATTCATGAATGGAGAAAAACCAGCAGGGTTATTAGCAAATCTTTGTCCAATTCCGGAAACGTTATTTCCATTGTTATTAGGGTCACTCAATTGGCCAGCGCCAAATTTGTAGCCATTATAGCCTCCGTTATTATCCAAACGGGCATATACGGGAAGACGTGGATCGTTGTTATTTTTTAGCGCGCTTATTAACACGTCATTCATCCTGTATTGATCGGTATAACTTCCACTCGTACCTAAACGCTGATACCAGTACTCCAGATCAGGCGAAACACCTGGGAACCACAGGTAAGCATTGTCAACATTGTCGGTCATTACAGGATAAGAATTCGGATCACCCAATATCTCAGAAATGACTGACTTAGCAGTGGTTGGATCCACCAATGACATGCGAATAGCAACTCTTAAACGTAGTGAATTGCAGAACTTTCTCCATTTTGCTAAATCTCCTTTAAAAATAAGGTCGCCTACACCAATTGAGCCGGTTCCTCCGGATTTAAAAATTTCTGCGGCCTCTTTTAACTCTGCCAAAAGCGCTTTATAAACGGTTGCCTGGTCGTCATAATGATTATATAATATGCCGGAATCCTGTAAATGAAAGGCCTCCGTATAAGGAATCTTACCCCACATATCGGTTGTTTTTTGTCCGTCATATGCTTTTATTGTCATGGCAGCTGCATATAGATTGGTATTTCCTGCTTTCTTTGCTACATCTGCCGCATTCACAAGATAACTCATGGCGATATACATTCCCCGCCACATACTATTATTAATATCTACCCGATATTCATAATCTCCAAGTCCAATGGCAGCAGTCTGGCCGGCGTAAGAACCAGTATAATAAATATCTAGTCTCTCTCCAAACAAGGTACTTGCAGAAGATAAAATTCCACGGGCCAATATGTTAGTAGCAGGAACTACCGTAGGTGCGTTAGGATTTACATTTATCGAATCAAATTTCTTAGTGCAACTCACACCCAACATCGTAATACTGATAAATAGTAATTTTATAATTGATATTTTTTTCATTTCCAAAGTATTTAAATTATTAGATTTTGTATTTTCTGTGAATCTTTCTATTTAAGAAAATTTAGAATCCCGCAGAAAGTTTAAAACCAAAGTTTCTCGTAGTTGGTATCTGGAAATTTTCAAACCCTACTCCGTAATCACCACCGCCAAGCCCTACTTCAGGGTCTATTCCATATTGTCGCGTACTTTTGTCCTGGTAAAGTATGGCAAGGTTCCTTCCGAAAACGGAAAGGTTTAGTTTTGTAAGCCAGTGAATGTTTTTAACATTTATGTTATATCCAAGAACGACTTCTCTAAGCTTAATGTAAGTTCCGTCGAGAATAGAATATTCATGATTGTTCCAAACCCACGCTCCACCAAAATAATCCTCTGCAGAAACACGTACATTATTGGGGCTTCCATCCTGCTTTACAGCATCAACTATCATCCCATTTTCTCTGACATGGTTGGCGGTAGTTACCGTATAGCTGCCTGTTGGATATGAATGCCATGCAGTAGTACTAAAGAATTTGCCTCCCTTTCTCATATCAACCAAAAAACTCAAATTGATATTCCTATAGCGGAATGAATTATTTACACCTCCTATCCAATCAGGAGTAACGGTACCAAAGTTCTTCGCTACATTAGTAGTGAGCGGTATGCCACTGTCATCTACTACAATTTTACCGGTTTTAGTGTCTCTTACAAATGGTAATCCCCAGAGACTACCCCACTTTTGGCCTGGAATTGCCATTGTTACACATCCTCCAAATCCCGGGGAAATCCGGTAGGACTGTAACCCGCCATAAAGCTTATTAACAACATCATTGTTTTTAGCCCAGTTAACAGAGATATCCCAATCGAGCCCTGATTTTGCTTCTAGTAATTTTCCGTTGAACATAACCTCCACACCTTTATTCTCAATTTCACCCGCGTTTATGAGCATTCCAGTAAAACCAGTGGTGCTGGAGGTAGAAACACTTATGATTTGATTAATAGTGGTTTGATCATAATATGTTACATCAAGGGATAATTTATTTCTGAGGAACCTTAGATTAGTACCTATTTCATATGATTTTGTCTGCTGGGGTTTTAAGTTAGTTGGTGGTAACGTTAAACTTGGCGCAAATACTGAAATACCATTAAAAGAGCTCGCACTATAAGTTCTGCTCAATTGGTAAGGATCCGTATCTCCACCAACCTTTGCCCAACTACCCCTTATTTTGGCATAACTTAAAATGTCCGAAGTAATTCAGAAACCTTTTGTGATATCAAGCCCCAAGCTTACAGAAGGATAAAAATAAGAACGATTGTTGGCGGGTAGCGTTGAACTCCAATCATTACGTCCTGTAACTCCTAAGTAAAGAAAATCTTTATAAGACGCATTTGCTTCTGCAAAAACACTATTGCTTCTTTTTTCCTGATCATACATTGAGGCGGTGGGGGCGCCTTTCACGTTTGATATGGTATATAAATCGGGAACGGTAAGATCACTCGCTGCCAGATATGTGCTATTGTAAGCATTATCCCGGTAATTAGCTCCCGCAAGTCCGTCAATCCGAATATTACCTAAAGTTTTATCGAAACTTAAAATAAAATCGAGGTTTTGTTCCTTAGTAAAAATATCTGTTTGATTGAACTGCCCGCCCCGGCCTTTTCTAACATTTCCTTCCGTACCAGACTGTGTAATCGATTTACGTCTTTCTCTATAAAAATCAACTCCTCCCCTGGCCATAGCC
Source organism: Bacteroidota bacterium (assembly GCA_030706465.1). Classification (GTDB taxonomy): domain Bacteria; phylum Bacteroidota; class Bacteroidia; order Bacteroidales; family Paludibacteraceae; genus Paludibacter. The sequence continues at coordinate 4,502 of JAUZOM010000240.1, forward strand.
GACAGCCAATTTGTAATTTTATACGTTGCACTTACATTACCGTACCCTCTTTCTCTATTTAATCCATTCAAGTTATGATAATAATAGTAATAATTATCTGACTGTGTTGGCCACATGGAAACATTACCATTTTTCTTGAATTGCTGATATAAATACTTAGTGTCAAAATCCCTTTCAGTCCATGCAAAATCAACTCCTACTCCGGTATAACCCGTATAAGGGATATTATTGCTAGACTTTAGCAGGTAGGTTAGATTTGTAACTATCGAAAGCTTATCCGTTGGGTTAAGCGTAAAACTTGTATTTATTGTATTTTGTTTTTGATCCGTGTTGGGTAAAATTCCCTGCGGTGTACTCTCATTGGTAAATGATAGTCTGCCGGTAGCTTTGTCACTGCCTGCAGTAACAGCAACACTGTTCACAGTTGTAACCTGTGTACTGTAGAAATCCTTGTAATTATTGGGTCTTGAAATCCAGGGACTATTCGGCCCGGTTGACCATTGGTCAAGTTTAAGGCCGATATCCAGGCGCGGCCCCCAGTTAATGGGCCACGCATCATTTACGCCGCCGCCATTTCCATCGACATAATTATAGGAATATTTTTTAGCATAATCGTTATAGCTCATCGTAGATCCGGGATTTGCTGCAAGGAACTTCTTATAGATATATTCTTCTCCGTCCCATCCTCCGCCGTACTGATTTTGATATTTGGGCCAATATCCCGGTTTATTAGCTACTATGGATGAGTTAAAATCCACACCTAACTTTCGGCCTTTGGATCCTTTTTTAGTGGTAATAAGTATAACTCCATTTGTTGCACGGCTACCGTACAAAGCAGCAGCATTCGCTCCTTTGAGAACTGTCATTGATTCTATATCATTGGG
>JAUZOM010000241.1 GCA_030706465.1 Bacteroidota bacterium
TGCTCATCTCTGAATGAAGCCATTTAAGACCAAAAGCGGTTGAATCATCAAACACCGCAGTTTGTACCAATTGATCAAAACCGGTTAAAGGAATCTTTTCGTTTGTCTGGTGGAAATTTAAAGATGATGCCTTTAGCTTTGCCAAAACACTTGACGAATCTGAAATCAAGAATTTTCCGGAGCATGCAGGTCCACCTTTTCGCCATTTTTCCACGGCATCGGCCAATGCTTTGCTGGAATAATATCGTACATCTTGTATAAGAAGAGTCTCATTGTTATGGTCTACCGGATATAGAAATTCCGGTATCCTGGAATAGCTTGTTCCCTTGGAATCTTTCATTTCAAAATACGGCACGGTATTTATTTCCTGAGCTCCACCACCGGACCGCCCGCCACGGCTATCGAGACCACGGTTATAATCGAAGGAATAATTAGCTGATATCTTGCTCCATGATTCGGGAATGATAAAGGCTACAGGTCCTTTAAAATTTGAAAGGGCGAAAAAAAGAGTCCAGTATTGGTTGCCAGTGGGAGTGGTTTCTTTTTTTACATCGGAAAAGGGCAGAGACATCCAGGAATAACCAAACAATTCACCATTGGGATGTCCTTTAAAAGTAATTCCGTCGGGTGGAATAAGCAAACGATTGCTAAGTTGAGCAACTCCCATTTGACTATCCGGTGTTGCGGTAGTACTGTTCCCCCAACCCGGGGATATTAGGTAATTACCGGAGTAACAATCGGGAACGCCTACGATCTGGAATTTAGGAGACGTGTATCCGGAACGAAACTGAGTGCTACCCCAAATGCCTAAGCCGCCCTCTATCGTCTGAAAGACATCCTTGAATGTGGGGCCACGCCTTTCGCCCCAGTTTTCTCTGGCATAAGATCCCGGCGGGCATAAAGGTTGAGTTAGATTATCAGAATTATCGGGGGTGATCCACGTGGAAGCGAGGCCGATCTGAAAATTGGCAATAGGTTCCGGCAGCATTGGATACACCGCTGAATAAAAACCGATACCGGACGCATAGCCCGCTGGCTGCGGAGATGTACGGAAGGAAATGTAACCCATCAAACCGCTATTATTTATTTCCCCGTTTGAATTATCTTCATTAGTGCTAATCTTTGAAACGTTCCCGGCCTTATCATGATTCAATAAATTTATCATGGTATGGCCCGCTGCGTTTCCCATTAAGAAATAAGTACCGGCATTCCGGTTGTAGTGATGTATTTCTCTCGCCGGGGATCGCAGGCTATCTTTCCAAAATGGCCTGCTATCCACTAATGCGACATTTCCGGAAAATTGCGGATCGGCAGCCGCATCGGCCTGTGCTTTCACGATGAACCTTTGAACATTGCTCATCCATTTATCTGGCGTTGGCTGAAAACCTCCCTGACCATAATTGATTAAAACAAAGGGCAATTGGGGAGACTGAAGATCGTGACGAACATCTTTGATAAAATGAATCATGTTAGTTTTATATTGCTTAAACAAATTAGAGTCTCCTGCGTCATTCCATCCCTGGTTCCAGACAAAGCCGGTAAGTTCATAACCTTGCCCTTTATATTCCGGAAACTCACCTGGCAGATTCTTCAAAGCAGTGTGTATATCTTCAATCATCCTTTTATAATACGACCCCTTTGTTCCCCCCGAACCTGGAGGGCGAAAATCGACGGCAAGACTTTTACCACCCCACGCTGTTTTTATCAGTAAAACTTGCTCAGGAAAATAGTCGCCCATCACATTTCCAAATTGGAATTCAGGTCCGATTTCATTGTCCGAAGCACCATACCCTGGCGTAAGATCTCCTTTTTTTAAGCCGTCCGTTCTGTCAAATCGTACCCACACGTCTTTTCGAACTTTCCAATGCCCTTCATTATCTATTATGCCCTTATACAATCCGGAAGTATCATGGCTAACCTCATACTCTAAAGAACCTACGGCCCTTCTGTTTGCATTTGCATATACTTCCCCATGCCCGACCATATTAGATTGACCGGCAAGTATGAAGACTTTTACAGGCTGTTGGGCAAAAGAAATAAGAGGGAAAATGATCGTAGATAAAACTGTTATTGCATAATTATATCTTCGATTTGATTGCTTTTTCATTCGAAATAAGTTCATGATTTATGAGTAGATTAGAAATTGTGCTTAACAAGAGGGCTGATTTAATATTGTTAAATCAAAACAGTTTCCATCCTGATAAGGCTATTAAGTTCCAAGAATTATTTGCGTTATTTCATCAAATAAAGATTTAGACAATGCACCCGCTTTCCAACAGGAAACGGTATCAGTGACCTGGCCGAGTTTTCTCGCACCCATAACAACCCGAGTTGCCTCTTCAACTGAAAAAAGATACCGTTGTGCCAGTTCCGCCAATGGCATTTCGTTTCTTAATGCCAGCGCATTTACACGAACTGCTCTTTCAATGTCTTTCAACGATATGTTGTCTTCATATCCCTTATTTCCTTGTGCAACAAAATGATCAAATCGATTTCCCAAAAGACCAAAATGCAATGACGAGGCCGCATAGAAACTAATATGTTGCGGAATCGTTTTGGGCAATATGTCTTCAAAAGCGGAAAGATTGCAGGCATCCATTTTGGTAAAGCTGGAAATAACCTGGAAATATTTATTGTCTATATAAGTCTCAAATGATCCGGATGGATTGCCGCCAATACCAAGCATCTTCGTATATCCTTCTTCCCTGAATAAAAGCAGTGTTTCCAAAATTTCGTTGATTCTGTCGATGGGCACCCATTGAGGTTCGTGTAAAAACAAAAGGTCCACGTGGTCAAGCCCCAGCAAATCAAGACTGCGCATAAGGCTTTCACGCATTCCCTTTGGCGAATAATCTAACTTGGCATCGAAGGCTGTTTCAGCCTTTAGGCGGCCAACCTTTGTGCTAACAAAAGGCGTTTCGCCCCTCCATTTTGCCAGCGCCTTCCCAAGATACAGTTCAGCTTTGCTGTAAGAGGGCGAGGTGTCAAAACTAAAGATATCATTTTCGAGCGCATAAAGGATACAATCAATGCTTTCCTGCTCCTCCACTTTACCCCAAACACCTCCCAACCCGGATGTTCCGTAGACTAGCCTGCTACCCTCGCCTGGAAAGTTGCTTTTATAAATATCAGGCTTATATGTTGGCGTTAATTCCATTTGAGTGATAATCTATTATAAATGGTAAAATCTCTTTGCGTTCCGGCCAAAAAAATCATCTTGCTCATCACCAGAAAATGTTTCAAAATAACTTTTTACAATTCTGTAGGTCTCTTCATAGGATGCTGAAAGGGTGCAAACAGGCCAGTCAGATCCATATAAAATTCTTTTTGTTCCAAACAATTCAACTATTGAGTCCATGTAAGGAATAAAATCTTCCGGATTCCAATTGTGCCACGCCGCTTCCGTAACCATTCCTGAAATTTTACAACAGACATTTTGAAGTGACGCGATAGCCGCCAACTGCTTCTCCCAACCCGAAATTTCTTTGTCCCGGATTTTTGGTTTGGCGATATGATCAATTATAAAAGGCTGATCAGGGAATTGCCTGGCCAATTGTAATGTATTAGTTAAATGAATAGGATAAATTAAAAGATCATAGGTATAATCGAAATATCTTAGTGCTTTAATACCATGTAAAAAAGCGGGCCGCAACATAAAGTCGACATCAGGTTCGTCATGAATAACATGTCGAAACCCTTTAATTTTTTTCCTGGTACTGTAATAGGAAAGTCTATCGGAAACTGATTTACTTTGCAGGTCAACCCAACCTACTACTCCTTTGATAAGTTCATTTTTTTCTGCCAGCCCTAAAAGGAATTCATTTTCACATTCTGTTTGGCTGGCCTGTACCGCCACCGATCCCTGCACCTGGCATTCTTCAAGTAATACGGCAAGTTCCTGAGGCCCGTAATCTCTTTTTAAAATATCCATTTCTTCGGTCATCCAGTTTTGACGGTCCGGATCGTAATTCCAGAAATGTTGATGGCTATCGATTCGTTCCATAGTTGTTATCATTCATAAATTAAAATTCAACGACGGCTTTAATAACATTGGCATCCGGGTTATACAATTGAAGGAAACTTTCTGTTAAAGAATCAAATTGAAGCCTGTGAGTGACCAGGTGATCAATGGTAACATGACCGGAACGCATCAGCCTGATTATCTTTTTAAAATCTTCAGGTAACGCATTCCTCGAAGATTTAAGCGTAATTTCTTTTGCATGAAATAAGGGATCAAAGAATTCCAGGTTACCAATAAATAATCCCACATAAACAATTGTTCCTCCATGAGCTAAATAATCGAAACACTTTTGCATAGAGTTACTGTTTCCGGTGGCATCAATTACTACAGTAGGCTTGTTACCATTGTAAAGGTTGCCGATAGTATTTATTAGGTGTTCATCTGCCACTAAAGTAGTTACGCCCGGATAATTATCTTTTACAAAATTCAATCTGTTTTCATTTGTATCGGTAACTATAAAACTTGCCCCTTTTAAAATGCCCATCGTTATTACAGTAATACCGATAGGCCCGGCTCCCACCACCAGCACAATATCGTCAGGTTTTATATTTGCTCTTTCAATAGCATGGCAGCCAATGGCCAGTGGTTCGATCATCGCCGTCTGTTCAGGACTAAGCCCGTTAGTAACAAAGACGTCTTTCGCATCCCGGATAAAATATTCCTGCATAGCGCCATCTTCATGAACTCCCATATAAGATAAACCGCTTCCGCAATTGACCTTTCCGGTTCTTACTGCCTGGTCAATTATAGTATTTCGATAGGGCAATACGGTACACAGGTCTCCTTTTTTTAAATTAGTAACCCGATCCCCAAAGGAAATAACCTCGGCTGCAATTTCATGACCGAGAATTCTCGGATAAGTAAAAAAAGGTTGTCTTCCTTTATAAGCGTGGAGATCAGTTCCGCAGATACCCAAACATTTTACCTTTAGCAACACTTCATTCGCCTGAGGTTCCCTGGGTGAAGGAACATTAGCATTGGTAAGAGATCCAGGTTCATTTAAAACAACAGCTTTCATCTCAAGAATTTTCAAATGACTTAACAAAATATTTCCCTTTGATCTTACTGGGAAACTATATCAGCTTGATCGGTCGTTAAAACAAGTTTTATTTAAATACTGCTATTTCTGCCAACCCCACATTGGTAGTTGTTTTAGAAACGCTTTTTATAATAAATGCCAACCATGTAGCTTTCTTTTCAGGGAAGGTTATCTCCTTTGTTACATTACCACTATTTGGTAAAGCAGAAACATTGATAGTAGATCCGTCACTAAATACCAACATGCCCGATGTGATCTGGTTTTTGAGATCAGGGCGGTCAAAAAGCCATATTTTGGATATTTTTTGAGGTTCTTTCCAGTTCAA
>JAUZOM010000242.1 GCA_030706465.1 Bacteroidota bacterium
AACAGTATTATTAGGAATAAATATTGAATCACTTCTAATATGTTTCCAACGCGAACCTTGGATATTTATATTTTTAATAAATTGTTTGTTAATATGTTATTCCTTACTATAAAGATGGTATAATTCACAGAGACTTTATGAAAGAAAGATATTTAGTTGGGGTACTTCTTGTGCTCTCCAGTTTGAATTCATTTGCCGTCAAGCAATTTATTCCGGTTCTAAAGAAACGAATCATTGAGTTAAGTTGTAATCCTTTTTTTCAATCTACCGATCAATATAATTTAACGGCGAAAATTTCGAATAAAGGGAATACGACAGATTTAAGTTTGCGTGAACTATACTGGAATACCTGTCAGCAGGATTCAGATCTGGAAAATATCATCAATACACAACTACCTGATGGATCATGGAAAGATATTAATTATAATGATCCGGCACTCAGTAATTGGGACCCGATCAATCATGTCTCAAAACTTTTGTACCTTAGCAGAGCTTATATCACCCCGAAATCAAAATTCTATCAACAGAAATCCGTTTCTATTGTTCTACACCGGGGGATGAATTATTGGTTCCAGTTAAAGCCTGTTTGCAGAAATTGGTGGTATAACCAGATTGGAGTACCTCGTTTCATGGGATTGGTCTTCTTGTTTCTCGAAAATGAATTGACCGAGAAAGAAAAATCCGGTGCCATTACTGTTTTGAACAATTCTGGTTTTAGATTGACGGGACAAAATAAAGTTTGGCTAGCCGGGAATGTTATGTTGAAAGCCCTTTTGACAAATGATGAAAAACAGCTTCAAATAGCACGCGATTCGATAGCTTCAGAAATCTTTATCACGGCAAAAGAAGGTATTCAACCTGATTTCAGTTTTCATCAACATGGTCCTCAACAACAATTTGGAAATTATGGGCTGGCTTTTATTTCCAGTATGGCCTATTATGCATATGTTTTTGGAGGAACAAAGTTTGCATTTTTACCCTCTCAACTGGATATTTTACGTAGTTACATTTTCGAAGGTGAGAACTGTATTATATGGCATGGCTATATGGACGTAAGTGCCTGTAACCGTCAATTATTTATGCAGGCTCAGGCTGGTAAGGCTTTGACCCTTTGTGTGGCTGTAAATCAACTAAAACAAGTCGATTTATCTTATGCCGACCTGTATAATGATTTTTTGAGACGCAATCTATATCTGGAAACTGACCGTGAAGAGCCTATGGCAAAACATTTCTGGAGATCGGATTTAACCGTTTTCAGGGCCTCAAAAAGTTACATCTCTGTTCGGACGTGTTCCCCGAGGGTAACGGGAACTGAATTTACCAATAATGAGAATAAGAAGGGACATTTTATTTCGGATGGCTCCACTATCTTTTTACGAACCGGAAATGAATACACTGATATTTTTCCATACTGGGATTGGAATAAATTACCTGGCGTGACAGCTCCTTTACTCGACTCGGTAAAACCAAATCCAAGGACAGATGACTACCACAATCCGAATCCATTTGTTGGTGGATTAACCCATAAAAACAACGGAGTGTCTGCTTTTCATTTGAAAAGAAATGGTATCGATGCTAAGAAATCATGGTTTTATATTCATGGGATTTTAGTATGCCTCGGCGCTGATATGAAGACCTGTGCAGGTAAAGAAATTATAACCGGAGTAAATCAATGTAAGCAAAGGGGAGAGGCTATCATAACATTCATAGATGGGAAAACAGTCTTTACAAAAGATTCTTTAATGAATTCAAGGAATCTGAGCACTGTTTGGCACGATTCAATCGGTTATTATTTTCCATCACAAACCTCTACTTCACTTTCAGTTATAAAACAGAGTGGCAGCTGGCATGATATTGCTGATTCTTATCCCCCGGACATAATATCAGGCAATGTTTTTAAACTTTGGATTAGCCATGGAATAAATGCAACCGATCCTACCTATGAATACATGGTAATCCCGTCCGTTTCTCCAACTCAATTGAACGAATATGTCAGACAACCAAGTGTTGAAATATTGGCAAATAGTAAAACCGTCCAGGCTGTTAAGTTGAAAAATAACTCATTGTTTCAATTCGTTTTTCACGAGCCGAACCGTATAAACACTTTTTCGGACTCTGATTTTGTGGAAACAAAAACACCCGGTTTGGTTATGTTGGAAAGAGATGAAGCTAAAGGTATAACTTTTACAGTAGCCGATCCGACTCAAACGCAGAAAGTATTCCGTTTAATTGTAAGCGGAAAATATGTTGCAAAACAGTCAATCTATAATGTCTCAACCAATCAAACCGAGCTGAATATTGATTTACCACAGTACGAATATGCCGGTAGTCCGGTGTCTGTAAAGTTGAAACGAAGATAATTATTTTACGGGATTTATATCTTTGCATTTACCGCTTCCTTTAGTATCCATTTGCCAGAATGTCAGCTATATGTATACCTTTCAGAGGAAGTCTATTTTTTGTGCAATAACCGTTAATATTTAAAAGGCAGGAAGCTTCAGTACTGATAAGGTATTCGACATTGGCTGCCAATGCATTTTGCACTTTCTTCTCTACCATGGCAGAGGATATAGCCTTGTTTTTCACCGCAAAAGTACCGCCAAAACCGCAACAGGTTTCGCTTTCTTCCATTTCAATCAGTTCAAGTCCCTTTACCTTTGCTAACAACAGCCGGGGTTCCTCTTTGATACCATATTCCCGTAAAGCCGAACAGGAATCGTGAAAAGTTACTTTATAAGGAAATGATGCCCCTAGATTAGTTGTTTTCAAGGTATTCACAAGAAAATCGGATAGTTCATAAATATTATCTTTCATCTGTGTATGCCTCTCCAGTAAATCAGGCTTGTCTGCCAATACTTTATGATAATGATGAATGATAAAGCTCGAACAGGAACCCGAGGGTGATACTATGGGCATTTCAGGGTTAAAATCACGTAGAAACTTCTCTGCTAATTTTGCAGTATCTTTCCAATAACCGCTATTGAAAGCCGGTTGTCCGCAACATGTTTGCTGAGGGTTATAATGGACTCTACAACCGGCCTTTTCAAGGACCTTAATTGTGTTAAATCCTGTTTGGGGGTATAGCTGGTCGATATAGCAAGGAATAAATAGTTGAACTTCTGTCATTTCTTCTGAAAATTAATAGGTTGAATTAGGATTCTAATCGTGGATATAATTTTTTATATGGAATTTTGTTTTTAAGATACTATTGATTTGTAGCCTTTCCTGACTTGCTTTAATACCAAAAGTCGGCATAAGCAGGCAAGTGATCTGAGTACCCATCATGATATTTCAAACCGACGTATGTCCTGAAAGGCTGTTTTCCCAAATAAGCTTTATCATTTTCGAGTAAGAACCCGGCATCGAAAAAATGTGCATCATTTTGTAACGTAAAAAAAGAACTTGAGGAATCCAACAGATTTCCGGAAACAATGATTTGATCCAATGCAGACCACTCTCCCCTGTATTTATTTGAACCTTTTCTTTCCAGTTGCATTTTGTACATCAGGTTATATAAATCCCGCGCCGAAATGGAACCCGTTAAAGGTTTAGCTTTCAAGACTTCGGACATACTTGAATTTGTAGGTAAATCATTAAAGTCACCCATTATGATTATTTTAGGATGACGATTAGCTGCGAATAGGCTATCCACTTTAGACCGGATTACCGAAGCGACAAAGATACGTTTGTCTTCCGACTCTAATTCACCATTCAATCGTGAAGGCAGATGGCATAAAAAGACATGTAAGGTGTCACCGGTAGGAATTTGTCCGGAGACAAACAAAACATCCCGGGTTTTGTATTCAGAGGCATGAGGAAAATGAATCCGGATTGCCTCTTGATGGATTGGTTTAAATTGATTCGGTTGATACAATAATGCAACATCGATGCCTCTCGGGTCAGGTGAATCATAGTGAATATATTTATACCTGAAGCTTTTTAAACCGGAATAATGAGTCAGATCGGTTAAACATTTATCACTTTCAACTTCGCATAGACCCACTAATACCGGTGCATTCCAACCGCCTATAGCCGCGATTACCTTTGCTATATGCGCTTGTTTCTTCTCATATTTGGATGTATTCCATCCTCGTATGCCGGATGGCAAAAATTCGCTGTCATTGGTAAGCGAATCATGTACACAATCAAAGAAGTTATCTACATTATAACACATGACTCTGAAATTCTGCTTTTCCGGCTTTTGAGCAATCAGCGGGATAGCTAATGCCAAAATCAGTTGTAATAGAATTCCGTTCTTCATATAACCGGCTATTTAGATGGTTGCCATTGATAGGCACCAGCATCAGGTTTATTGCCGACTAAGCGGTTATTTCCATTCAAATCAAAGGGAAATTGAGAGGCTATAGTGGGGTCGGCTAACCCTCGGGCAGGAGAAACCGAATCAGGCCTAAAATCGAAATATATCTTCTTTTCGTAGTCGTAACGTGTACTTTTGAAAACTGTATCGTTCTTTTGTGACCAGCGTATAGACGTAAATTGTTTTAATGCCAATGGGTCCGGCTTCCGGATATAGCAATGATCAAACAGGCCTTTATACAGATCCATAGATCGGGTTGCCAGACTAAATTCATTATCTTCACTTCCGCTTATGATACAATTTCGAAAAACAGATTCCATAGGTGAAACACGGTTGAGATTCATAATCATCACAGCCGGTTTCTTATCACGAGAAACCGGTTGAACGCTACTGTTATTGAAGAAATTTGCAATGGTACTTTGGATAAAGCTGTGTTTGCCTCCGTTCAGATAGACACAGTAGCTACTGGCATTTGATATTTCGGTATTTGTAACCTGTACATTCCCATTCTGGACTACTAATCCGTATAAAAGGAAATTATGAATCCTGCAGTCGGATATTTCTAAATTAGGAAGAATACTTCTGTCATCGTTTGAAAAATAGATTCCCACATAACCGCTATTCATGTTTACATGATGCAACACGTGATTTCCACCTTTCCATAATAAGTATAAACCACCCCATTGGCCGGCGACATCATTATACGGGAAAGGTGTGGCAAATCCGATTTTGTCCAGGCGGTCGCCTCTCATGCTGATGGGATTTTCAGCTGTACCCTCTGCTTTCAGGTTCCCATAAACAATCAGGTTCGCATTGTTGTGGAAATAAATCTTACATCCGGGATTCAGAGTCAGAGTTTTGGCCGTGTCCACTGCTAAATAACCATAGACCAGATAAGGCTTTTCAGCTGTCAGGGTGGTATCATTCAGGATATATTTATTCCTGAGAATTTTCATATCCTGGCCGTAAGCCAGAAGTTTTACATTCTGAGAAACCCCATTTGTCTGAAGTACCAGTGAATCC
>JAUZOM010000243.1 GCA_030706465.1 Bacteroidota bacterium
AAAAGCTTTCCCGATATTTTCAAAAACGGCTTTCGAAGATTCTTCACTTTGTGCATGCAGTTCAATCGCTGAAAAGATGATCAAAAAGAAGAATAATGTTTTTTTCATGATAAAGTAATTTTTGTATTTAAGAACAAAAACCGAACCAAACAGACATTATTGCTATTTATAGTGACTATTGTCTTACTACAACAATGAGAGATTCACATTAGTTCTTCTCAAATACTAAGACAAAATTAGTTTATTTTGCATCAAATTTCCTACAATAATAGTCCAAAATCGCATCAAACCGGTTATCACAAATCATAGACCATGAAAATCAGCCTGATAGTCATAGGAAAGACCGATGAAGAATATCTGAAAACAGGTATAGCCCAATATGAGCAACGGCTGTTTCATTATATCGCTTTTACTATTCGTGTCATCCCATCTTTAAAAAACACGAAAAATTATACCTCCTCCCAACAAAAAGAAAAAGAAGCCGAGCTTATTCTCCAGGCAACAGAGGGATGTGATCAGGTTTTTCTTTTAGATGAAAGAGGTAAAGAATACAGGTCTATGGAGTTCGCAGGGTTATTGCAACAACACATGAATTCGGGAATAAAGCATCTGGCGTTTGTTATCGGAGGCCCTTTTGGCTTCGCTGAAAGCGTCTATAAAAAAGCCACCGGTAAACTTTCGCTTTCCAGGATGACCTTTTCGCACCAAATGATCCGTCTTTTATTTGTCGAACAGTTGTACAGGGCTTTTACAATCTTAAAAAATGAGCCCTATCATAATGAATAATGCAGCTGTTATAAATACAAAAGGGAATACACTGTTTTTGTTAGCTTAGGGCACCTTCTAAACTTCATACACGGTTGATCCTTTGGACTTTATAATTTATCAAGCTACACTCCAAAACCGTTTTGAAGTAAAAATAAGCAGTCACAAGGGGGCATCATTAAACGAAAAAGAGGCTGTCCGAACTCATAAGACAGCCTCCTTTTCGTTATGCAATTGAATTTTCAGAAATGGTCCGTACTAAAATTCATCTCTTTTGGATGAAGTGGCTTTTTTACTGCTAGTGGTATCAAACGATTTCATATAGGTATTCCAGTCAAAGCTTTCATCTGATTTGAACCACAGGTCAATGCTTTGACCAATGTTAAGATAGAGACCTGAAGAATAGGCCGGACTCTGTTTGTATACCCTGGCATTCACCGTATCCTTTTTATCCATGTAAATTTCAGCTCCCACATATAATGAATCGGCTGAAAGGAGTTTCAGTACGGCTGAACGGGTCATTCCAATCAGGAAGGGCACTTTAATACGGGTGCCACCCAGCCCTTGTCCCAAAACCAAGTCGATAACGGCTCCCTTTTCCATCATTGTACCGGGTTTAACCTCGTGACCCTGAAACATTTGTTTCAAAACTGCATTTGTCCCGATATCGGGAACAAGTTCTGTACGGCCAAGTTGAAGTCCATAAGTTTGTAATGTTGCAATTGCCTGCCGCAGCGTCAGATCCTTTAAATCAGGCATGCTGACTTTCTCGGGTACGCTGGCAATTACCGTCAAATAAATTTTACGATGTTGTTTTACCTTTGAATTTGGCAAGGGATCTTGTGTAACAATGGTTCCTTTTTCTTTATGCGGATCGTAAACCGAATCGACAACTACAAAATCAAAATCGGAATATGTTGCAGATGCTTTCAGTTCATTCAACGTTAGTCCCTCATAATCAGGAACCGTGACTTCACTTCCATGAAAAGTGTAGACAGCCAGTATCTGGAAAACAGCAAAGAGCAAAGCTATCGTTATGAGAACCGACACCAGGAGGTGCCTTAGAAAAATACGCGACTTTATAAATTCAATAAAACTCTTGCTCATGTTTTATAAACTATATCGTAATCAAGGATAATAAAAAGATTTAAGTTTACGGGCACCTGACTTTTAGTACACTGTGCAAATATAAGCATAATACACAAAGGGTAAGACCAACGTGTGATCCTTATTTTAGAAACCCGCTCCTGAATTCATTCATTTGAGGTACTTTTGTAAAAAATATTTCAAAAATGATACGATGAAATGGGCATGTTTAAAAACACAAACACCGATGAAAATATTGCATGCGAGTTCCATCTGACCGATTTAATACAAATTATTTACGTATGAAAAAGAAGATTGCGCTAGTAATGGGTGGAGACTCCGGTGAATACGAAGTCTCCATTCAGAGTGCCGAAACGATTCAGAAGAGCATTGATCAAAACTTATATGAAGTTTATCCGATATTGATCAGGGGAAAGAACTGGACACACTCCACCGACTCAGGACTTGTCTTCCATGTCAACAAGAATGATTTCAGCCTGCAGTTTCCCGAAAAGAAAATAGTCTTTGATGCTGTTTTTATTGCGATCCATGGCACCCCGGGTGAAGACGGAAAGCTTCAGGGCTACTTTGAAATGATGGGAATTCCATATACTTCCTGTAACCTGACGGTATCGGCGATCACCTTCAACAAATATTTCTGCAATGATCTGGCCTTACAATACGGCATGAACGTACCGGCAACAGTATTGTTACGAAAAGCAGATCCTGTAAATCCGGAGGCAATACTATCCGCGACAGGATTACCTTGCTTTGTAAAACCCAATAAAGCGGGATCTTCGTGCGGGGTTACAAAAGTAAAAGCAGCGGCCGATCTTGAACAGGCACTGGCTGTAGCCTTCAAAGAAGACGACGAAGTATTGGTTCAGCAATTTATCAAGGGACGGGAACTGGCTTGCGGTGTTTTCAGATATAAGGGCGAAATAATCGTACTCCCAGCCACAGAGATCATCAGCAAGAACGAATTTTTCGATTACGAGGCAAAATACAAAACCGGGATGGCCAGTGAAATCACCCCTGCACCTTTAACACCTGAACAGACCTCAGAATGTCAGAAACAAACCGCGTACCTCTACGATAAATTCAACTGCAAGGGAGTTGTCAGGTTTGATTACTTTTTGACAGGCGATAAATTCTGGTTCCTTGAAGTCAATACGGTCCCGGGATTGACAGCAAACAGCCTTGTCCCGAAACAGGCTGCAGCCAAAGGCATCGCCATCGACAAATTATTTAGCATGTTGCTCGAAGAAACACTGACTGCTTAACAAATTATCTAATTTTCAATCCTCATTAACGAATATATGGCCGATTATATTGAACGTGAAGAAATAGAAGATCCCGATCTCGAATCCGATGAAGCCGAAAACAACAATGAAGAAGTGGACGAGTTATACGAACATTTCCGGATTGTTGTTGATAAAGGACAAGGATTACTTCGTATCGACAAGTTCCTGATGGCTCGCATTGAAAATGCCTCGCGCAATAAGATTCAAAATGCAGCCAAGGCCGGCAATATCTTAGTTAATGATAAACCTGCAAAATCCAATTACAGGATCAAGCCCCTCGATGTAATTTCAATCGTTATGCCTCATCCGCTGCGTGAGATTGAAATCATACCGCAGGATATCCCTCTTGATATTGTTTACGAAGATCATGACATCATCGTCATCAACAAGAAGGCGGGCATGGTCGTCCACCCGGGTTATGGAAATTACACCGGGACCCTGGTCAATGCTCTCGCGTGGCGCTTCAACGATAAACCTGAAGTTCAACCCTATCTGGTTCACCGGATCGATAAAGACACTTCAGGCATCATCCTGGTCGCTAAAACAGAATTGGCTCAGACACGCCTCGCAAAGGAATTCTTTGATCATACCATCGACCGAAAATACGTAGCCCTGGTTTGGGGCGATGTGGTAGAAGACCAGGGCACCATTACGGGACATATCGGCCGAAGTGCTAAAGACCGCAGACAGATGACTGTTTATGTAGATGGCAGCATCGGGAAACATGCCGTCACCCATTACAAGGTCATACGCCGTTTCGGCTATATCACCATGATTGAATGTGTACTCGAGACGGGCAGGACGCATCAGATCCGGGCGCACATGCGTTTTCTGGGACATCCCTTGTTTAACGACGAGCGCTATGGTGGTGATCAGATCTTAAGAGGGACTACTTTTACCAAATACAAACAGTTTATTAAAAACTGCTTTGAAATCATGCCACGCCAGGCCCTGCACGCCAAGTCGCTTGGTTTCAAACACCCCATCACAAAAGAATATCTCTTTTTTGACTCCGAACTGGCAACAGATATGCAAATGGTTCTGGACAAATGGGAAAGGTATGTTGCTAACAGGGAGATCGATCCGAAAGGCTAAAACACAGATACGGGCAAATTAAAACGAACTACCCCGGATTTCTAATCGTAAAAGGCAATAAACAGTAAAAGGGGACTGCCCTAACTTTTGAGACAGTCCCCTTTTACTGTTTATATCTTCTTCCCAATATAGAACACATAACCGTAATACGCTTTATACTTGTAATACAATTGAGCTTCATGCCTTTGATTTTCGACCAGTTCTTCGGCCGTTTTATTTCCGGCATACTTTTTCAGAAAAACTTCCTGAACAGGTATTTGTAGTGCATAAAATTGGTCGGTCCAACAGTTTTCAGGCAAAACGAAAATGGCAACGGGGATATATCCTGCTTTCTGCATCTGCGCTACTTTATTTGAGATCGTGTCTATTTCAGGATAAGCATCCTGCCAAAACTTTTCTATTTCTAAAGGCCGCTCTTCTGTAAACCACGAGGCCTCTGAAACGGCAATAAAACCTCCGGGCTTTAAGAACTTCCGCCACTCATTTAGCCCTCTTTCAAAACCGATATTATAAATTGCGCCCTCACACCAAATCAGGTCTAATTCTTCATCCTGAAAAGGAAGTCTGTCCATCGAACCGACGACACCCTCTATCTTGTCCTGAAGATTCAGCTTTCGAATATTTGAGTTAAGCTTATCTATAAAAGCCGGAAACAAATCGATGGCAGTAATACGGCCCTGTAAATGTTGCGCCAACACAATTGTCTGTCCGCCTGTTCCACATCCGATATCGGCAATGCGTGATTCGTAGGCAATATTATCAATAAAGCTCAATGCCTGAATGGTCACTTCAGGACTACCCGGACCTTGCCTCTCCATGCTTGAAAAATATTCGCAGATTAAATTGAAATCAAAGTCGTGAATTGATTTGTCTTGAGCACTCATGATGGCTAAAATTAAATTATTGAAAGTACGACATATAATTAAATTTCATTGTCCGGCAGCCCCATTTACCGTCATCACCCCGAAGAGGCTGACCCCAGGAGTCAGCTATTTAAAAAACGAGACAGGGAATTGCGACTCGGGCATAGCCGTTTAGATAAGATATAACAAAAAAACGAAA
>JAUZOM010000244.1 GCA_030706465.1 Bacteroidota bacterium
ATTGGATTTACATACAGTTTAAGGGCCCGTGCTATTATATACCGATGCAGCCTGCTACGGATCCATCGGGCTCTCCTGCCTGTAATTAACACCGGTTTTGTGACCATGGTTTAAAAGAGTTTATGTCGAACTCACGTTAAAGAAAGAAATTGATATGAATTTAATTTTCTTGCTACTTATTGGATAAAGAATGCGATATGGAAATCGCGTGTCCCAACTATGAATTTAATCTTTGTGTGATTTAGTGTACTTCGTGTCTTAGTGGTTATTCTTTTGTTTTCAATTGTTTAGTAAATTAATCGGAATAAAGTCTATGAGTTCCCTGGAAATTTATTTTTCCTTTTCGGGCTTCGATACCTGTTTCCTGACATAATCCAGGTTTTCGTAGATGAATTGATTGAAACGCCCGGGCTTTCTAAACTCTTTCAGGTAATGTGTGTCAGGCGTGCCTGCGGGTTGTTGAAGAACCCGGTACCAGCCTTTCGTATGCAGGATGATGGTACGGCTTTGACCGGTTGGTTCCGGTAAGTTGAAAGTAACTACCGCCCGGTTATTTATTTCGGGTTGGGTATAATACAACCCATCATCGTGCAACAGGAATGCGGACACATCCTGCTGTTGCTCATTCACAGCGGTATTCACCGGAATTATGTGCGTTGTCACTTCCCGATCCGGGGAATAAACCAAAGCCGCATAATCGATTTCCCACAAGAATGTACCAAACTCCAGCTTTAATCTAAGCGGGTGCGACTCATTTCCCTTCAAAGGCACTTTAAGCACATCGTCTTTAAATGCCATGGGACCCATCACATTGTAGTAATCCACAAATTCCCAATTACCGTCGCGTTCCACGTAAAGCGAAAGTGGTATTCCCTGGTCCAGTGTCCATTGGCGCATCTCCGCTCCCGAAGCATTGTCCTGATTTTTCATATAGCGGTTATACTTTGAGCCAAATAAATCATGAAACTTCCCCATTGCATAGTCCAGTAACACCGAGTTTTTAGCCCGTATGACCAATCCGGCTGATTTTGCATTTTCTTTTACCGGAAAATCAAGGATCAAATAATCTTTTAACGGTTTATCATTTAGCGCCGGATTGCTTTGATAAAACAGGGTGTCCCTCGAAGCCAGGAGCGAGGTAACATCGCTTCCTTCCAGGCTGGTAGCCAATGTAGGCGGAATAGCCTCTCCCATTGTTGTAATGGTGCCATTTTTATCTGCCAGCACAGTTACATTCTTCGGATGATCCACCACCAGTAGTTCCATCAGGTTCGTGTATTGGCTTTCCCGTACTTCGTTTGTTATTTTAAGGGTATACGTTTTTTGACCGGGATAGGTAGGGAGCCTTAGGTAATCGTTTCTTTCGAGTGGCTTATGGATACTGCCACTGTAAATCTCCCCTTCAAAATGATAACTTTTGCCATCCCAGGTGTAGATAAAAGGACACGATTTCTTGGTCAGGACTATTATCAGTGATAACAGCCCGATAAAGGCAGCTGTTCCGGTTACGGCCCCCAGGAACCAGGAACCCACCGTGGCGGCCGTGTCCTTATCGTAAATTTCAATTTTATGAATGCCCTTTACCGGAATTAGAACCTTATTATTGCCCGGGCTGGCATATTCATCCAGGTATAGGTGCACTTCATTAAGCAGGTATTCCTGGTTTTCATTCCTTTTTACAAGGTACCTGTTAGGTCTTTCGGGATTGACCGGATGGATTGTCGGGGGCATTTTATATTCTCCGGTTGTACCGGACAAGGTATCATTTTTGACAACAGCATCCGTTAACAACCATTTTTTAGTCCCAAAATGGATAATGATAGTCTTTCCGGCAGCGTCCAGTGTGGCGATCTTTTCGGAAGTAGGTCGGGGTGATGAATTAACCTTGAAATAACTATGGCATCCGACCGTCAGATTGAACATGGCAAAAATCAAGATGACCGACACAAACTTTTCAACTTGTTTTTTTTGAATGCTACACCTGCTCGTCCGTAAAAGATAGAAAGGTTTTCTTTTTTGATCCGGTATTTTCATGATACACCGTTTTAAAAATTGTACATGATTTCACATTGCAACCAACCGATATAGGCTGATGGGCTCATATAAAGAGGAATATCAACCCCCAGGTTAATTGCCAGGTTCTTTGTAATATTGTAAAAGCCAAAACCGTTCAACAACAGGCCCCGGAGATTTTTAGTGCTCGTGCCGGCAGGATTTCCGTAGTTGGGATCCGTATATCCGGTGTATGAACCAAAAACAGAATGCAGTCCGGTTCCAATACGGAAGGTGTTTTGCGGGAAGAAATAATAGTTCACGCCAACCCTGAAGTTCCAATCGGCAATATCGTTTAGGGTTAAACTTGCTAAATCGGCAGAATAGAACGGCAACGATTTGAGCTTTTTGGCATAACCCACGTTGAACCCGAAGTTGGCTTTTCCGGGCAGGTATTCATAAGAGACGGCTAATCCGGAAAAGAAGAGCAGGTTGGCTAAGTCTATTCCGATTAAATGATGCCTGCAGGCCGTATTCATTGTCTGGTCGGTAGAAAGATAAACGGCATTAACCGGTGCAAAAATATCCTTGTGTCCGTTCCGGTAAATAATACTATCAATTGATGTGGTGATGATAAAGTAGGTTGTACTGTCCTTTTGTTCAAAACGACGATAAGCAAGGCTTGACCCGATATTATTCAGTACCCTGGCTTTAATGATTTCACCATTCTTTTTGAAAATCATATCCTGTGCTTTGGACGGGAGTGTGATAAACAGCACACAAATTAAAAACAAAAACATCGTTGTTTTCATTGTATACCAGTTTTAAATGCAGATACTGTAATAATAATAGATCCAGGTACTCCCTGCGATATCCGGGTTTTATTTAATCGATCGCTGTGATATTTTATATTTTACATACATGAGTCTTGTCGGATAAGTCTAATTATCAAAAAGTATGCTGAGACGCAATGACGCAACCTGCTGTTTTTTAAGTTGTATAATTTTGGCGCCTTCGGGTCTTTGCCTACAAAAAACACGTTGAGAACCGGACTCATACATTCAATTTTCAATAAATATAACAAGTAAGTGCTGGTATAGTTTTTTCAGTATTAATTATTTAGTCTTGTCCGGGATAGTGCCTGCAGGTGTGCAACGGCTATATTCTATTTCCGGAAAAAGAGGAGGATATTCCCGAAGGAAAGGAAGTCTCCCTTAAGCGGAGTATTGCCGGGCCCGTGCTAAAGACATTGCCCGAAAGTATCCTTACCCTATTGTGTCTCTTGTATTTCAAATAAAACATTTATCTTTGTAACCCAGAAAGTCAAGAAAAATGAATAAGCAAGTTTCGGTTACCTTTATGATTTTGGGGCTGCTCTTTACGGTATGCCTGATTATTGCCAATATTGTCGGGCAGAAATTGATAGCTGTGGCAGGCATTGATATAACCGCCGGGTTACTTATTTTCCCCATTACCTATATTGTGAATGACCTGATAGCCGAAGTGTGGGGTTACCGCAAAATCCGGTTCATCATCTGGACGGGATTCCTGTTAAACTTCTTTGCGGTATTAATTTTCAGGATCAGCATTTTGGCCCCGGCATCCCATAATTTCATACACCAACAAGCATTTGCAACGATACTGAACAGCACGGAACGACTAACGGTTGCCAGCTTTATTGCGTTCCTTTTCGGCTCGTTCCTGAACGCTTATGTGATGAGTAAGATGAAGATTTTACAACATGGCCGGCATTTTTCCTTACGGGCTGTGGCTTCGACTATCGTGGGCGAAGGAGCCGATTCGTTGGTTTTCTTTACGATTGCCTTTTCGGGGATCCTTCACCGCCATCACCTGATGGTCGTGATTCTGACGCAGACGGCCCTGAAGACCGGTTACGAGATTGTTGCCTTGCCGCTTACCAATTATATTGTAAAGAGATTAAAGAAACACGAACAAACCAATGTGTTTGATAACAAGGTGTCCTATAATCCCTTTAGAATTAAAGATATTTGATGGAACAGAAATGATCATCAATCTACAAAAAGCTGCCTCTGACTATCTGTTTGAGGCAGCTTTTTTTGCATCATACGGCCGGTGTTTACAACCGCCGACCGGTTTACCGGCTATAGACTTTATTCCGACTAATTTACTAAACAATTGAAAACAAAAGAATAACCACTAAGACACGAAGTAACACAAAGATTAAATTCATAGTTGGGACACGCGATTTCCATATCGCGTTCTCTATAATAAGTAACACAAAAATTAAATTCATAGTTGGGACATGCGATTTCCATATCGCGTTCTTTATCCAATAAGTAGCAAGAAAATTAAATTCATATCAATTTCTTTCTTTAACGTGAGTTCGATATAAATAGACTCACAATACATTATAAAACAATTAGTTAAATAAAGCAATAAGGGTTTTAAATTAAGAACCTTATTTTTGTTTTTTACTTCTTAGTAGAGATATTAAGCAAAAAGATCTAACCCTTATTTCCTTCTAAATTAAAATAATACGACATTATTTAGTTTCTGTTTCTTAGTGTTCTTAGTGCCTTAGTGGTTATTTGATTCTAAAAAATCGGGCTCTACCGGATAGGCTGTGAAAGCAAACCCGAAGTATCCCGAAAAAGCTGATTAACGTTTTGTGCCGTTTCGTGAAAGAATCTGATTGAATGAACCGATACGAACCGAAATGACTTGGATTCGGAAGTCCGGAATTGATTTCAATAAAAAACAAGGACCGCATGGCCGAATTGTTTTTGTTTCTCTTATTTACCCGAAACGGAGCATAGCCTGCTTCCGTTTAGGTATCAAGTGGAATCGGAAAGATTTCAGTTAGAGTTTCGATAGGGTTCAGTTAGGTCTACCTATCCGAACCCTAACTGAACCCTATCTATACTAAGAGTACACTCAGAATGAGCAACGGGAGGAATCTGATAAGTCGTTGTGTCGCCGAAGCCGTAACTAAATTCAAAAAAATGCAGGTAGAGTGGCTGATAAAGGATCGTTTTTCAGTCGGGCTCCCACTTCTCAATTAACTGATAATTCTACAAGTCATAGACATGGGAGTCTGACTTCCCGATGCCAGCCTCTTGCATTCTAAACATTCCTGAATTTGCAGTTACTCCTCTTTGTCATAATTAAAAACAGTTTTTATTTCCAGCACCACTTGTCCCGGTTTATCGGGAAGTTACGCTTTGCTAACGTTGCGCTATTCAGGAAATCTCCCATTAAAAAGCAGCCTCAAACTATCGGAATGAAGCTGCTTTTTTTTATATCCATTAAGA
>JAUZOM010000245.1 GCA_030706465.1 Bacteroidota bacterium
CAAAATCAGCATTTACACAGCTGATAGAAACATTATCGTAAACTGCCCGAAAGAAGCTAAACAAGTCTATATCTACAATACATTGGGTTCTTTAATTAAAATGGACAACAATGTAAATGGATTGAAAAAGTTCGATATGAGTCATGAACTTAGTGAGTATTATTTTGTGAAAGGCGTGACACAATATAGTGTTTACAATCAAAAAGTTTTGATCAAATAAAAGTTATCTTCACTCCTCTCCTTTAACCAGGAGGGGAATGGACTCGAATAAAGGAGGCTGTTAAGATCAATTTTCTTGTTTGAATTGATCTTAACAGCCTCCCTGTTTTTAAACGATGTTTGTCCCTTTGTGCCCTTTATATTTAAAGGCAGAAATTGGCATGAATTTAATCTTCGTGTTACTAAGTGGATAAAGAGCGCGATATGGAAATCGCGTGTCCCAAGTATGAATTTAACCTTTATGTTTCTTATTGGATAAAAATGCGATATGGAAATCGCGTGTTCCAAGTATGAACTTAATCTTAGGGTTACAGAATGTACTCCCGATTCCCGGGATGTTCCATTAGCGGCTTAGTGGGAAATCTTCTGTTTTCAATCGTAGAGTAAATTAATCAGAATAAAGTATATTGAATAAATAGAGCACAATGACCAACCGTAGGCAAAAATTGGAATGCTGCAGGTGGCTCTTAAATGAAAACTGTAGGATTTTGTTTGAGGTCGAATATATATTCAGTAAAACCAGCTGCAGATATCAATCAATTTTGTATCTTGACTTTAATTCAAACGACCATAAAAATCAAGTTGAATCTACTCCTTTTGGACTATTTCAATTCTGCTTTTATACTTAGTCAATATGCGACTATTAATCTATGGGCAAGCAGGAATAAAGAAGTATTTTCGCTCAGGTTATTATAGAAAGAATAGTTCAAAACAAAAAAAGTCAAAATGAAAAAACCGGATATTATAATTGTTGATGATCATCAAATTTTCAGACAAGGTATTAAGTCAATTATATCGCTTGAGAATATTGCGACAGTAATTGGAGAAGCTTCAAACGGAGAAGAGTTTATAAAACTCCTGACGTTCCAGAAACCCGACCTGGTACTGATGGATATTGATATGCCTCATATGAATGGATTGGAAGCGACAGAGAAAGCACTTGAATTAATACCAGATTTAAAAATAATAGCCTTTACCCTGTATGGTGATGAAGAGTATTTCCTGAAAATGATAGACATGGGAGCCAAGGGGTATGTATTGAAATCGAGTGATATCAGTGAACTTGAGAAAGCGATCCATTTTGTTATGCGAGGTGAAAAATACTTTTCCAACCATCAATTCAAGAGAAGCAGCGGTCACTCCGGGAGCAAGAGTCTGAAAAAATTATCGGAAAATGAGATCCATATAAATAACAATAAAACAAGTGAAGATTTATTTCCTCATTGGTTTTAGGTTATTTATTTCCGGATTTTTGTGAAAGTATAAGCCGGCTTCAGCCATTTCATAATGCTGTAATGACAATAGATATGTATTTACGTTCTGAATATAGCTGAAACTTCAAAGGAGTTTAAATTAAAATAAAGCTACTTTTATTTATTAAAAATCGGAACATTGCACACGATCGGCAGTAAAATAATTCTATAAATTATTTTACTGCCGATCTCTTTTGGGATATGAAGAACATTGGGATGACCTTTCATACTGTTTGTACAAATAACAGAGTTCAATTCCGGATTTGTTTCATTTGCCAGTTTATTCGTTTCGCAACCGCATTATAAATCCATCGGTTTATCTGACCGGAATTAAATACTCAAAAAATACTACATCTTAATACTTACAAAAATTACGTCTTTTAAAAAGAATATTTGGCACTATTGATCTATTTGCCTCGAAAAATTTTAGGGTAATTTTAGGGTTTTAAAATTTCAACGTATAACGGATTGAAAGGTGAAGCAAAGACAGCACTTAGCTAACCAAGATGAATAAATTCTGTAAACTCAGATTTAAAGATTATGAGGCCTTTATAACCTGCGTAAATCAGGTCAGCTAACATTTTTATTTTTCCCGGATTCTATTTTACGGAAATTGAATTTTCAATTTTTCAGACTTAATTTGCGGGGCAAGAAATAACTAAACCTTTAAATATCTTATTTGCAACCCTGTTAATTTCGTCATTGAATGGACATTATGTAATTACGTAAAGTAGAACTAATATGATTTGTGATTTATCATATAGAATATCAACCTATTTTAATAATTACAATTATGGAAAAGCTATCCACTTTACTCATATTCTTCTTGTTTTTTTTCATGAATGGCCAGGGGCAAGATACTTCCGCTGAGATATCCACTAAAATTTACGCTATTGGTCCTAAGTCAACCTACACCGGTTATACCGGAACTTATACAAAGCTTTCAGATGCTATTTCGGCAATCTCTTCCGCTCCTATAAATGGCAATTTAATCTTTGAGTTTCAACCTGATTATATTCCTTCGGTTGAAACATTCCCGATCAATCTTACTTCCAGTATAGCCAGCAATTCAGCTGCAACCATTACATTCCGGCCTGCCTACCGGGTTAACTCAGTAATTAATTTTTCATCGAATGGCACTGTCATAAATAACACAGGGGCTGATTATATAATATTTGATGGACGAAATGGCGGAACAGGAGACCATAAATACTTTCAATTTACCAGCAGTTCAGCAACAGCCCCTGTAATCTCCTTATCCGGAGATGCCCTGTACAACCAGATTTTATATTCCGTACTAAAAGGTTCTAATAACACGGTCACAACAGGATGTATCCTAATGATTAATGCTCCAACAACCGGAAATAACTTTTATACGGTAGATCATTGTAATTTTAATGCCTCCGGTAGTGCAAATAATGCCCTATACTCAAGCGGAATTGCCTCTAACGGGACCATTACAAACAATAATTTCTTTGACTTTAGAAACGGCGCCGGTATAAACCTGGCTAATGGGAGTGATAATGCTGTGATTGACAATAATAATTTTTATCAAACAGCTGCTTATGCCGGCTTTACCGGGACTACTTCGGGTATTCTGGTTGCCGGTGGCAATAATGTCCGGATTAGCAATAACAATATTGGAGGGTCAGGACCCGGATTAACAGGTACCTGGACAGTCTCCTCAACTATACCGGCAACCTATAATTTTACAGGAATTAATGCAACCTCGCTTGCTACAACAAGTATAATTTACAATAATAGAATTCAAAGCTTTGACTGGAAGTCGAATGTTTCAACATGGACCGGTATAAACGTCTCCGGCTCGGTTAATGTTGGAAGTAATGGTGCCAATTATGTAGGAAATGACACTGTAAATAACATTAAAATAACGTATTACCTGGCAGGAAAAGCGAAGGTTGCCGGAATCATAGCAAGTGGGGCGGCCATCATTGAGAACAATAATATCGGTTCCATCACAACGATCTTAAATGGAGTAACCGAGACGGGAAGCAGTTTTACAGGTATCAACTCATCAGGAACCGGTCGGATTAATCATAACACGATTGGAAGTTCTACAGTTCCGAACAGTATTAATACGGCATTCCAGTCATCATCGAATAATCTACAAAATGTTTATGGAATCTATTCCTCGGGCAGTACAGCATTCATTACAAATAATACAATAGCCAATATCACCAACAATTCATCTGTTGCAACAGGTCATACGAGAGGCATATTAGTATCGAATTCAGCCACCTCTATCAATATTAATTCAAATGACATTCATTCCATATCAACGTCACAACCTGTTATCAGTAAAGCGGACACAGCCAGCCTGGATGGAATCAACATCCAACTTGCAAGTCTTGCAAACGTAATAATTGCAGGGAATACAATTTACGATCTAGTAAACACGACGAACGCCGCCATCAGTATCAATGGCATTCTTTACAATTCAAGTTCCGTGAAAAGCAACAGAATTGAAAAAAATTACATCCATAGTTTCAAGACCTTTTCCAATACGGCTACTCAAAATGGCATAAACATAATTCTGGGTGCTGCTAATATCCAGAATAATGTCGTTCGGTTGGGAATTGATAAAGAGGGCAGCTCCATAACAAGCACGGCACAGATAAATGGTATTCTGAAGGCTGGCACTTATGCCACTAATTTTTATTTTAATACCGTGTATATTGGTGGGGAAAATGTTACTGCCGGAAGCATAAAAACCTGTGCTTTAAATTTATATGCAAAATCCGGCTCTGTCGAAGAATCGTATAACAACCTGTTTATTAATATGCGGACTCATGCAGTCGCCAATAAATTGAATTATGCCGTTATTTGGCCTTCGATTGCTGCAATGGCATGGGCTTCCGATTATAATATTTACAACGTTTCCAGAACAGACGGAATTTTAGGCAACGTAAATAATCTGGATGTTTCCTCCCTTAAAACATTACAAGAATCTTTTACAGGTGCAGATTTGCATTCCGGGTTTGGTGATCCTTTATTGGTTAATCCGACTGGTGCTTTGACCACCCTGGATTTACACCCTGCAACTGCCACTGAAGCAGAATCCACCGGGATACTGATCAAGGATATAACAGATGATATCACCGGGACTATCAGAAGTACGAGTACACCTACAGATATTGGTGCGTACTCGGGTAATTTTACCCAGGTTGCTCCTTCCCTGGATATATTTTCTCCGGGCATCAGTTATAACAATTTGGGCAACGGAAGCACTACCGACTACAGGTTAACCTATAATTTTGCATCAATAACCGATATTATCAGTGGAATAAATGTTAGTCCGGGAACGAAGCCACGACTTTATTATAAAAGTTCTTCCAACGCCAATACTTTTGTTGGAAATACTTCTGCAGACAATGGATGGAAATGGGTGGAAGCTTTGGGCTCAACCTCGCCCTTTGACTTCAAAATAGATTACAGCCTTCTATATGGGCCTATAAGCAAAGGGAGCACTATTCAATACTTTGTTGTTGCTCAAAATCAAGCCGCTACACCAGCCGTGTCGTTTAGTCCATCAGCCGGAGCCTCCGGAACAAGTGTTGCTCCTACAGAAATGAAAGCACCAAGTACTCCGAACTCCTTTACAATTGTTTCATTGATCCCCGCCAGTATCAATGTCGGGACAGGACAACCTTATACCACTTTAACAGGCCAGAATGGAGTGTTTGCAGCCCTTAATGCAGGCGTAATTAATAGCAATACAGTGGTGACCATTACTTCAGACATCAGTGAACCCGGAACCAATTCGCTCAATCAGGTTAATGAAGAAGGTCCGA
>JAUZOM010000246.1 GCA_030706465.1 Bacteroidota bacterium
GCGATGTCATTTGTCAATACATTAATGTCAACCGGGGTATTTACATTGGTAGCAGCATCATCATTGACGGCCGTGGGACCTGTTTGTTGCGCACACTTATTAACCGATTGAAAATCTGCAATTGTAAAATAAGCACTCTGATTATTACCTCCCGCAAAGGCGATGATTTGCTGATTTTGTAAATAAGCGATGGTATATGCGACTGTGAATGTGCATGCATGGCCATCCCCGACGTTGGGTGGGCCGTTAAGTTTAAACCCGCTTTGGGGGGCAGTATCAAATGTTGAGCTCGCACCAAGGTTTGGGCCCATATCAATATCGGTAAAAGTCGATGTAGTTGGTGATATAATATTTACACTCACATTTGAAACGGTTCCGTTGACTGCCTGGACCGAATAATGAGAAAGGGTCTTGCAAACAGGTCCTGTTGATGCGTCGCTTGCAACGGTCAGGAGGATTCTGTACGAGCCATTGGGCAACTGGGTCACCGAGGTTAAGGTGGTGGTGATACAAGGTCCGTTTTGTTTTTTTATTTGACAACCGGGAGAAGCCTGGACAAATAAGTTGCCTGCAATGATTAAAAGTGCCAGCAATGCCAGACTTTTATTTCTTATATCGGAGTATATTCTCTTCATAAATGAATCTTTCAAATATTAATTTAAACTGATACTCACATTTCGAAACGAATGTAATAAAAAGTTGCAGATAATATTGATTAATTGAACTTATACGCAATATTGCCTGAGCTTAAATTTATCGTTACAGCTTTGCCCATATAAAGCAACTGAACGGAGGTTTCATAAGCCGGAACCGAAAGTTTCATGGTATATGACTTGTCTTTAAATAGGTAAACCTTTTGATATACGGTTTGATTTGGTGAAGTAACTTCTACGATGCTGTTGGCACTGCCGGTCAGTGTGAGTTGTATATCTTTAAAGGTTTTCCAGTTGAATACAGAGGCAACTTTGAGTTGTCCTGTACTGGTGGGTTGTGTTGCTGTGGCCGACGGCGTCGGTAATAGCGAGGAATCGGCCTCTTTCTGACAAGACGAAAGAATTAATATCGCTCCAACTATGCTCAAAAAGAATAAATTCTTCATTATTGATATGTTTTATAATATTTTAATTCAGTTTGAAAGAACCAAGTTGATACTAACAGTGAAGACAAAACTGTGCCAATATTATAAATATCTGAATATGAATACTAAATATGGGTGATATTGAAATAATGTCCCGATTCAGGATGGCTATGTCCCAAATCAGGACGTTATTTAAGGGGTAAAGGTAATAAAAAATTGCAAAAAAGAAGGGGTGGCATCAAAAGTCTGTAACACGCTATTACATCTCTGCGTTCGCCTCATGTCGTTGTTGACGTTACCGTAGGTGTGGTGACGTTAATTTGCCAGGGGAGCCTGCTGTCTGTTTTTTAATAAGCATCCAATTGCTATTCTGCAATCAGTCGTTTATCTTAATTACTTATATACGTTGTCACATCAGGTAAAAGTAGAAACTTGCTGAGTTTCATTTTGTACCGTTTAGAGTATGGTTTTGCCATGTCTAAGGCAATCCCTGAGTCCGTGCCTTTTTTTTAAACCTTCTATTCTTCCGTGGGATTAGCCGGTGTATTCAAAATCAATTGGTAAAAAGACAGATCAAGCCATTTTCCAAACTTATAACCTGCATGTTTGATGGTGCCAGCATGTTTGAACCCCATTTTTTCATGCAGTTTGATGCTGATCTCATTGTCTGCATCGATCCCTCCAATCAGAATATGATAATTGTTGCTGACCGCGCTTTTGATGATTTCGTTTAAAAGCACATTTCCAAATCCATTGCCTCTCATGTCTTTTCGAACATAAATCGAGTGCTCGATGCTGTATTTATAGGCCGGTTGATTTCTGAAAGTGCCATAGGTGCCAAATCCCAAAAGATCACCAAGGGTGTTAAACAATCCAATTACAGGAAAATTGCCTTTTAGTTTTGAATAGTACCACCCCTTCATATATTCCATAGACCGTGGTTTGTAATCATAAACACTGGTGGAATTGATAATGGCATCATTAAACATTTCCTGAATCTCGGGTAATTGTACTTCACCACAAGGTTTTATAAGGTACTCCATTTTAATATATTTAAGTCTGATTTGTTTGCAAAAAAGGAATAGCGAAGATGTGCATCAACATTCCACCGATCACCTCCGCTTAATCGCTAAGTTCCATAAATGCATTGCTCAGGTATTCAACTATATCGGAGGCTATCAGTGATTGATATCCAAGTTCTTCTGCAGCTATGTCACCTGCAGAACCGTGGAGGTATACCCCTGATAACACTGATTCCAGCGGCGTATAGTGTTGTGCCAGTAAACTGAGAATAATTCCGGTCAGTGCATCTCCACTTCCTCCCGTAGCCATGCCCGGGTTGCCTGTCGGATTGAAATAGGCGTTTCCCTCTGGTGTGGTGATAGAGGTAAATGCGCCTTTCAATACCACGTAACAATTGTATCTGAAGGAGAATTCCTTTTGCATCTTTAACCTTTCAAACTCATCGGCTGTTTTACCGATAAGGCGTTCGAATTCTTTGGGATGGGGGGTCAGGATGCAGCCAGCCGGCAGAAACGACAACCAGGTGCGGTTATCACCGAGAATATTGAGGGCGTCGGCATCGAAGACGATAGGGACCTTTATTTCCTGGATAAGCAGCTTAAGGGCTGCAGCAGTTTCCGGGCGTTGTCCTATTCCGGGACCAATACCTATTGCACTATACGGTATTAGGTCTGGAATCCTGGAGAAGACATCCTTTGACTGGTCAAAAGAGATCATGGCTTCGGGAACCGATGCCTGCAAAGGTACGACGGCCTCTTCGGGCAGATGCACAGTCAACAGACCCAGCCCTGATCGAAGTGCTGCTTTTGCTGCAATGATTGCAGCACCTGTTTTCCCTTTGCCTCCGGCGATCAATAAGGCGTGGCCATAATTACCTTTGTGACTGAAACGGTTTCTGGGCTTCAGTATCGGAATGATGTCCTGTTTTGTCAGCAAATAATTCTTTGCAGGGGCCTGGGCAATGAAGTCAGGATGTATTTTAATGTCCAACGTTACCCAGTCACCCAAAAAGCGGTCATTCTGCGAGAAGAAAAATGCCAGTTTGGGATTCTGAAAAGTCAGGGTGTAATCGGCTTCAATGATTGAACCCTTACGAGGATTGGTGTATGTATCTGCAAAAAGTCCGGAGGGGAAATCGATGGCTATCGTGATGGCATTACAGCCGTTGATCCGGTCGATGACGGTTCCGGCCAGTCCTGTTACGGGTTTTGAAAGCCCTGATCCGAATATGGCATCAATGACAATATCATCTTTGTCAATATCTGGAATTTCGTTTTCATTTTGAATATGATGAACAATACCGGGATCCAGACTCTCCAAACGACTGAGATTTTTTGAACAGTCATTTGAAAAGGCAGAGCCATGGTGGACGATAAAGGCTGCTGCATCAATATGGTAATCCACCATGATCCTGGCCAATGCCAAACCATCGCCTCCATTATTTCCCATTCCACAAAACACTTTAACTTTCTGATCCGTTATTTTATTAGTCAGCCATTCAGCACACCTGGTTGCGGCTCTTTCCATCAGATCAATGGATGAAATGGGTTCGTTAAGAATCGTGTAAGAATCGGCTTCACGGATTTGTTCTACGGAGAGTATCTTTATCGCCATTATTGTTTTTTTATGAACAAAGATACCGACCAAATTAACAATTGTCCTGATTTGAAATAAAAAAAATCAATATTGTTTTTTTTTCTCTTTTTTGTAATTTTAGACTTTTCATAACCATTTCGTATAAAGATGTAAGTCATTGGAAATGAGAGAATGTGTGTCGATATTGCAATTATTCCCTTGTGAAGATACATGACGATGAAACCGGGACTATCGTTTTCGTAAACCTGTAAAGGCAGAGAGGAAATGATCAAATTGCTTTTCAACAAAACAAGTTATTTTCTTCCATTTATTTTTTACATATGCTTACAACTATAAAAAATACCCCCATTCCTTCTGAGATTGTCGATCGTGTCATTCAGGAGATGAGACTTGCCAGTGTCGGCAAGGCTTCAATACGTGAAATCAAACGTTTGGTTGATAATATTGAAATTGCTTCCGGGATTTCTTTTATCCGCATGGAGATGGGCGTTCCAGGATTAAAACCTGCACAGGTCGGAGTAAATGCTGAGATTGAAGCCTTGTTAAAGGGTGTGGCTGCTATCTACCCGGATATTGACGGCATACCGGAACTCAAAAACGAAATAGCCCGTTTTTGCAAGCTGTTTCTGGATATTGACGTCTTACCCGAAACCTGTATTCCCACTGTCGGATCGATGCAGGGAAGTTTTGCAGCATTCATGACCCTGTCCAGAACCAACAAATCGAAAGACACCACCCTTTTTATCGATCCGGGGTTTCCGGTTCATAAGATGCAAAACAAAGTGCTGGGGCTCAAAACCGCTTCTTTTGACGTCTATAATTACCGGGGCGAAAAGCTTAGAGAAAAGTTGGAAAGCTATTTTAAACAAGGCAACATCCATTCTGTGCTTTACTCGAACCCAAACAATCCGGCCTGGATTTGTTTTACAGATGATGAACTCAAAACGATTGGTGAATTAGCCAATAAATACGGTGTTGTTGTGATTGAAGATCTGGCCTATTTTGGAATGGACTTCCGTAAGGATTATTCCAAGCCGGGAGTGCCTCCGCATCAACCCACAGTGGCAAAATATACCGATAATTATATTTTGATGATTTCCAGTTCTAAGGCGTTTAGCTACGCCGGACAGCGGATTGGAATGATGGTTATTTCGGAACATCTCTTTGAAAGCAGGTTTGAAGATCTGCTGGAGTATTACAACAGTGATGTCTTTGGTCGTGCCATGGTATTTGGAACGGTGTACTGTTTAAGTTCAGGAACCGCCCATTCGGCCCAATATGCCCTTGCCGCCATTTTACATTCGTGCAATGAAGGACAGTTTAATTTCGTCCGTGATATTCGGGAATACGGCGAAAAGGCTCACATTATGAAAGAGTCGTTTCTGGTAAACGGTTTTAAGATTGTATACGATAAAGATATCGACCAACCAATAGCAGATGGATTTTATTTTACCATTTCATATCCGGGAATGACGGGCGAAGAATTGCTGGAAGAGTTGATCTACTATGGCATCAGTGCTATCTCCCTGTCGATTACCGGCTCAGAAC
>JAUZOM010000247.1 GCA_030706465.1 Bacteroidota bacterium
CCTCGATTATTTTTCATCAACGGTAGATGAACGCAATGGCATGAAAGCCGCTCTATCCAAAGATGGCGTTCATCCCAATCCGGAGGGGTACAAAATTATGGAACCCTTGGCAGAAGCCGCTATCCGAAAAGCATTAAAACAAAAGACGAGGAAATAACCTGTTCTCTTTTAGTTGACGCTGTCAGTGTGCTAAACACCGGCAGCGTTTTATGTATAACCCTGACAGCTAAAAAGGCCTGCCAGGGTTAAACAAATATGTTGTTCCCTGGAAGTATGAGCTAAAATTAAAAGATAAATATTCTTCTATAAGTTTGATTGTTAGATAGTACGCTAACTAAAGACGCAACTAACTTTTTTAGTTGTATTATTTTAGCGCTTTCTTTGCGTACAAGACACCCTCTTTTTTAATCGAGGTAACAGCTTTATCTAAACAACGGCTCATCGACTTTCTTTCTTCGTAATCCATTCTTTGCATTGAGGAAGTTACGAGGAACTTGCCTGGGACTTGCCTGGAGGTTGCGAGGGGTTTACCTCACCCAACCCCCTCGCAACCCTCTCCGAAACCACTTTATACCTAACACGGAAGCAGTACAAGATCCGTTGGAGCTGGATTAAGAGAATGAAGAAAAGAAAATAAAATGATAATACCCTCCTGCTTTTACTGAAATTGATTTTTGATAGCCGGTCTATCCTTTCGGGTTAATTCAGGCTTATTGCCACAACAGTTCCGGGTGAAACGGTTTTTTATACCTTCCATTGCCAGCTGTCCATTGTGAACTGTCCATTATAAACGGTTCCCTTCCTTCGGCCTTTGTTTTGATATTACTCCTTTTTGCATTCGGAAGATTTAAAATGTAATATTTGTATTATTTAAATAAATTTCAATACATTTGCAATCCGCTACTTATCAATGATAGAATTAATCCGGTGAAAGCCGAAAGAGTAAACCGGTCGGAAGAATACAGGTATAGCTCTGTTCTTGATTGAGCAGGCGGTAAAGGGTTGCTGGATGTAGTAATTGTTTGATATGAATAGTTTAGCGGATTACAAATCCTAATAATACAAAAGCTGGGATCGCAAATTCCAGCGGCAAGCAGGAACATTTGTACATCTGAATAAGATGGCATATCCGGCAGAACGGGCTAACAAAGCAAAGTTTATTAATTTATTTTTTTATGCGATTTTTCATGTAGAAAATGACGTGAAAAAGGAGATAGAAGTATCCATTGCTTTAACTACCAATTTGGAAAAGAAAATTGATAAAACAATAGAATGAGTCCAATCCTCAACGTATTTTTTGTACACAAAGACGCTAAAGATATATAACTTAAAAACAGCAGGTTGCGTCATTGCGTCCTAACGTACTTTTTGATAAGTAGACTTATCGGAGAAGACTCAATAATAAAATAGTTATAAATATAAAATAAAAAATGAGATTTAAATTTGATTGGAGAATGATTAGTTTACAGAGAAAAATTTGCTTGATTGTGATTTCCGGTTTTAGTGTTTTAGCTTTATTTGCAGAGGTGCCTAATGGGGCAAAAGAAACATTTCATTTAAAAATTGAGCAGGAAAACAGGTTTTGTTTATCCAGTTATCAGAAAATTACACCAACCAATAGCGCGACAAGTTTAGAAATCAACCGGTCAAACGGAGTTTTGCTTGAAATAGCCGTAAAACAGTTCACCTTAGGAGCTACTTTTCTAGATGAGGCGAGAACAAACAGCGGGTTAAGCAAATTAGACCTGGATTTAGGATATGAACACTACTTAACAAAGACTCTAAATTTACAACCTTTTGTTGGTTGTGAAATGAATGAGATAGGTCCTGGTTTTACAATGGGTGCAAAGCTGAATAAGAATATTGAACTGTTTGACTATTTCAGTTTAGGTCTGTTTGCAGGATTGAGATATAGCACCATCGAAATTAACAACGACTCATATTCTAACAGGGATATAAGCCATGGGTATTTGGGCGGATCAATTGGGGTCTATGGTATGATTTACAACTACAGAAGACCTAAAATACGAAGAAACTGGTAGTAAAAACTAAAGTTTTTACTTTATGTAACCCTTTTATTGTCCGGGGTATGCTGAAGAATTGCAATAGGTGGATAGCACAGGGTTGAGTACGTGTAACTGATCAAACCCGGACAGGAAGGAGATTGTATATTGTTCTGATGAAAATATTATGAAGTCAAATCAGCTGTAAAGAGCTTAACTAAAATAGAAAAATCATTATCATTAAGATGTGCAGCGTCAGCACACTAAAAACCGGCAATAATATATGATGAAAAATCACTTATTATGTATTACATTAGCATGCAGCCTATTCATATCTGTGCAGGCCCAGACAAAAGTAAATGCAGGTGATGATCCTGTTATAACCTGTGGCAGTTCCTATCAACTGCGAACAGAGCTAAGCTGGATCCCTTTATCGAGCGGAACGAAGAAAAACTTAAGGTCAGTCTTTTTTATAGACAAAAATACAGGATTTGCCATAGGAGATTCCTGTATTATTATCAAAACTACTGATGCCGGAGCAACATGGGTACAAAAGAAACCAGCAACGATATCAACTGAATATCTGAATTCAATCTGTTTTATCAATAAGGATACCGGCTATATAGTTGGATCTCAAAGTATCATTAAAACCACCGATGGTGGGGAGACCTGGTTACATAAAGCCGGTATTGGCGGCAATGCTATTTACATGACGCCTAAAGGAACCGGTTTTGTGGGAGGAGAAGGACTTTTTAGCGTAATTGATGGCAATTCGATGTCTGTGTCACCAGCCAATAACTCGTCTGAAATTAATTCAATATCTTTTATTACATCCCAAATTGGATATTTTGTTGGTGATAATTCTAATCTTATGAAAACTTCTGATGGTGGTATAACCTGGAATCAAGCGCCATTTAATATCAATATTCTGTCAGATAATTATAAATCAGTTCACTTCTCTGATGTAAACAATGGTTATGTTGTAGGAGAAAACCAAATTCTACGAACATTTAACGGCGGTGAAAATTGGAGTGTTATGCAGGGTTCTTCAGGGAATTCTGTATTTTTTACCCCTGATTCAGTTGCATTTATTTGTGATAACAAAGGCCATGTCAATAAGTTCAGAGATGTTCAACAGTCTATGGGGCAATGGTCATTTACCAATTTCTATGGCACACTGCAGACACTTCCCGGGGTTAAGTTCATGAATTCTGTATTTTTTGCAGACGCCAATACCGGCTATGCAGTAGGGCAGTCCGGGCAGATTTATAAGCTTATCGGCGACGGCTCATATTCATGGACACCATCATACGGGCTAAGTGAAACCTCTGTAGCCGAACCTAAAATCTCGCCATTAACAACAACGACCTATCATGTGACATATACTACTCCTAAAGGAGACTCATCAACCGATAGCGTTACCGTAAACGTCAATTCCGAGGTAGTTAATGCCGGAGCAGATCAAACTATTTGCTGTGGAGAAACAGCTCAATTGCTTGTAACCACAAACTATACAGGAACTGGAAAACTGAAATATCAATGGACTCCTTCCAGCGGTTTAAGCAATGACACTATTGCAAATCCGGTTGCCACGATCAATGACAACACAACCTATACTGTTGCGGTAACAACACCAAACGGGTGCACTTCAAGCGATGATGTAAAGGTCAGCTTAGCATCAATGAATAAGCCTGATTTGGGCATTGTTACAGTAAACAGTTCAAATAATAATATCATTGCCTGGGCAAGACCCTCGGCA
Organism: Bacteroidota bacterium; assembly: GCA_030706465.1. Taxonomy (GTDB): domain Bacteria; phylum Bacteroidota; class Bacteroidia; order Bacteroidales; family Paludibacteraceae; genus Paludibacter. The sequence continues at coordinate 3,763 of JAUZOM010000247.1, forward strand.
ACAACTATCGACTCGATCTTCATTTATAAAGAAAAGAATATCACTGATGTTTATAAAAAAATTGGCTCGGTGGCCTATGCCGCTCCGAACCAGTTTGTAGATACACTCTCGGATGGCAAGGTACAGTCCAACAAATATCGTATATCGTTGAAAGATCATTGCGGTTTTGAATCAGCAGCCAGCAATCCGCATAAAACAATGCACCTATCTATCAGCCAGGGAATGAATAACATCTGGAATCTCATATGGGAACCGTATTCAGGTATTAATGTATTAACCTATAACATTTATCGCGGAACCAGTTCAGGTGATTTATCGCTGATCAATTCCACGTCGGGCAGCAATACGCAGTTTACCGATTACACGGCACCTTCAGGAATAGTGTATTATCTAATAGAGGTAATCAGTCCGACTTCTATTTTTGTGGATAAATTGAGTCCAACGCAAAAAGCAGCCGGCCTGTACCAATCAATTTCAGCCAACACGTTCCCAGTTCTTTATTATTCCAGCCGATCAAATGTGGCAACAACTAAAATAACGGGGATTGAGACGACTGCCACAAGCGAAATGCATGCTGTTTATCCCAATCCAGCTAAGGATAATATCAAGATAACCACAACTGGTCAATCAGTGAAGGGAATGAGTGTAATTATTTACAATGCGACAGGCTGCGTTGTTAAATCAGGTGTATTGATTAACGAAAATCAGTCTTATGATATAAGTTCCCTCTGTAATGGCATCTATATGCTGGAGATCAAAACCGGAAATTTCATTGGCAAGCAACGATTAATTGTTGATAAATAATTCGCTAAGGTTTTCCCCGTCCTTTCGGACAGATCCTTCATTCAATGAAAAAAAGGGATCGAGAAACGCTACCACTCGTTTTCAACAAGTGGGCGTTGGTTTAACGTTTGTAACGTTTTAATAAAAGAAGAAATTTGGAATGACAAAATAGGTTGAATGTTTACTAATGGAATAATTTTATTTGCCGGCGAAGATACGATTCAGCAATAGTAATAAGAATGTATGTTTTTAGGATGTCTCAGTTGACCTTAGATTGTCAGTCTTGGGTTTGGCGTTGTTTTTGATAAAATAATCGATACTTTATAAAAAAAGCAGAATGGTAAATGGTTGGTGTATGCTCACCATTCACTTGAGTTTCCAGTGTCTTTTTAAGGAGATTAATTTCATGCTACTCTTTTGTAAGTCACATTCTTTTTGTATCTTTGTGCCCTGTATTTTTTAAACAACATAATGTCTAACCTACTATTTATTAGTAAAAACAAATTTCAGAAATGGAAGAAAATCAAAACATCCCGGAAGAGGTAAAACCAACCGTGGAACAAACAAGCGCAGAAGAAACTCCAGTTGTTGAAGAAACTCCAGTTGTAGTCGAAGCGGAAATCGAAGCAGCTCCGGTTGCAGAAGAAACGCCTGAAGTAATCGAGGCTGTTGCTGAAGAAGTCGTAA
>JAUZOM010000248.1 GCA_030706465.1 Bacteroidota bacterium
AAAGTAATTCTTCCGGCGTTTTTTTATAGCGGCTAATTTCATCGATAAGACTCCGTTCCCCCCAACAAATTAAAAAGGAAAATAAGTATAACTGAAAGTATTCGGTTGTATAAAGCAACTTCATTGTCTGTCCAACCCCGCTTGTTTGTTTAAAATCATTCACACCAACCCTTCCAATACTTATTAAACATTGTTTCTTTTGAGCCCTCCTATCCTTTTGGAAAGTGTAGAGTAGCATTGAAAGTCAATGTTTTTGATACACATTTACAATAATTACAAACTTTTGAAGCGTAATTGTGTTATAAATTTAGATTAAGTAGGATGCAGGCTAACATTTGAATCCCAGAATTACATTTTGTTCACTATATCCGTGAATAATATCGCTGAAAACATACAAATGCATTAACATCCATTATTTCTTATCTGTGTAAAGTATTCTACAGACTGTTAAATTATTCTTTTTATGGAATCGAACGAAACCGAACTAAAATTTTTGTATCTTGCTTTTGACCTGGTCATCTTGAATGTAGTAACTTTTATGTTATATTCGATAAGCCCGTTCCTTGGCCAGTTAAATACTCCCGATAAGAGTTTCTTCCTACTACTTCTTAACATGTCGTATGTCATTACCTATTCGGTATTTTCTGTACGAAACATCTATCTGCACGATGATTTTTCGAACAGGGTAAGACGTATAAGCAACCGGGTCATGATTTATACCATCATTTCGTTTATTTCAGCACATTTATTTATTACTGATGGCTTTTCGCATTTGTTCTTCGTCCAGGGAATTGTGCTTTTTTATGTGAGTGAACTGATTTTTTATTATATCCTATACGGCTATTTGAAATATAGGCGTGCTAAAGGCTTTTATGTCCACAGGGTACTCATCATTGGCTTGAATGATATGAGCATCTTTCTGCGCCACTTATTAAATAACAATCCTATGCTGGGATATGAGTTTATCGGCTATATATCCGACAAACAAGAGAATGACAACGATGTAATAGGACATCTTGACCAACTGGTTCCCTTGGTTACACAGCATCAGATAGATTTCATTTTTGTAACGCTTTCTGCCTATAACGATTTAAATAAGAGCCGCGAATTACTGGCAACCTGCAATAGAATCGGAATAAGACTGCGTTTTGTCCCCGAAAACCAATCCTGGTTTAAGACACGGCTCAATATGGAATCGGTTGGGTCTTTAGCTATTTTCAATCCTCAGGAAATTCCGTTGGACGATCTGAACGCCCGGTTCCTTAAAAGAGTATTTGATGTATTCTTTTCTTCCCTGGTAATCGTATTAATTATCAGTTGGCTCTTTCCCATCTTAAGTATTGTGATTAAGTTGAGTTCCAAAGGGCCAGTATTTTTTAAACAAAAGCGCACGGGTATCAACAACAAACCTTTTACCTGCTTAAAATTCAGAAGTATGCGTATAAGCAATGATGCAGATTCAAAGCAGGCAACATTGGGCGATAACCGTGTTACGGCTATCGGTCGGTTTCTCCGTAAATCCAACATTGACGAGTTTCCTCAGTTTTTTAATGTTTTATTAGGCCAAATGTCGGTAGTAGGTCCGCGCCCTCACATGCTCAAACATACCGAACAGTATTCTGAATTAATAGAATATTACCGGGTACGCCATTACGTGAAACCCGGTATTACAGGTTGGGCACAAGTAAACGGGTACCGGGGAGAGACCGATGAACTCTGGAAAATGGAAAAACGGGTGGAATATGATATGAATTACCTGGAAAACTGGACTTTCTGGTTGGATCTTAAAATTATCTTCATGACATTGGTTAGTAAAAATGCACACAAAAATGCATTTTAAGTTTGTTTATAATTCAATTAAAACAGAACAAGTTAGTCTATTTTAGTTTTCATTTATTCAGGTAATGGAATTACAGCATTGATATTTCTTTGCATTCAACCGGCCTTCTTTTAAAAAATAATTAATGAAACTTAGTACGTTTTTATAATAATATCAGATTTATTGATATTTTTGTCATCGATAAGTTCTGTTGTTGTATTTCTGCAAATAAGCAATATGAGAATCCCTTCCTTCCTACAAAAGCCTGTTGCGTTTTACCGTGACGGTTTCCGGGCTATGACTGTCGGGAAAACTCTGTGGCTATTGGTTTTAATCAAGCTCTTTATCATTTTTGCAGTGTTACGCGTTTTCTTCTTTCCGAACTATCTGACTAAGAATTTTAAAGATGATCAGGACAGGGCAAATCATGTCCGGCAGGAATTGATAAATAGAAAGGGCCCGGGTAACCGGCAATAGATGGACCAGACACGAGGAAGACTTTTTCCGGTTCAGAAAACTTCTGAATTAATTACAAGATTAACAAGCATATTGTATATACTAATTTTCTAGCTCAAAATCAAACACTTTAAAAATTATGAGTTTATTGGACGCTACATTAGTTGATTGGTCAAGGGCACAATTTGCCATGACGGCCATGTACCATTGGCTATTTGTGCCACTGACGTTAGGGTTGGGGGTGATCATGTCGGTGATGGAAACCTTGTATGTACGGACGGGCAACGAGGAATGGAAAAAGGCAGCTCAGTTTTGGATGACGCTTTTTGGAATCAACTTTGCCATAGGCGTTGCCACCGGTATCATCCTGGAATTCGAGTTCGGTACGAATTGGTCTAACTATAGTTGGTTTGTGGGGGATATCTTCGGGGCACCCCTTGCCATTGAAGCCATCCTGGCATTCTTTATGGAAGCAACCTTCATTTCCATTATGTTTTTCGGTTGGAAGAAGGTCAGCAAAAGGTTTCACCTGGCAGCTACCTGGTTAACCGTACTGGGCGCCACAATTTCCGCCTTATGGATCCTGGTAGCGAATGCCTGGATGCAATATCCCGTGGGCATGGAATTCAACCCCAATACCGTACGGAATGAAATGGTCGACTTTTGGAGCATTTTGCTTTCGCCGGTGGCATTGAATAAATTTTTCCACACAGTATTGTCCGGCTGGGTATTAAGCGGATTATTTGTCACCGGAGTAAGCGCCTGGTATTTGCTTAAGAAACGGCAACTAAATTTTGCATTAAAAAGCATGAAGGTAGCTGCTGTCTTTGGGTTGATTTCCACATTGCTTATCGCCTATACCGGAGATGGTTCGGCCTATAACGTATCACAACGTCAACCCATGAAGCTCGCAGCTATGGAAGGACTTTACCAGGGCAAAACCAATGCCGGTTTAGTGGCTATCGGCGTGCTGAATCCTGCAAAAAAGGCATATAACGATGCAACAGATCCTTTTCTGTTTAAAATTCAGATTCCATCTATGTTATCTCTATTAAGCCAGCGCGATATCAACGCTTTTGTTCCAGGCATCAGTAATATACTTGACGGCGGATACCAGACGAAACAAGGGGTTGCCCTTTCATTTCTTGAAAAGCAGGCACGGGGGAGAGCTGCTATTCAATCGTTGGCATTGTACCAGAAAGCGGTTACAGCCAAGGATACGACCGGTGAAAGAATGTATAAAGCGCAACTGAAGGAAAATTACCCTCAATTCGGGTATGGTTATATTGATAAAGCGGAAACCATGATTCCAAGTGTACCCACCGTTTTTTATTCTTTTCATCTGATGGTCATATTGGGTTTCTACTTCATCGTGTTGTTTGCATTGGTACTTTATTTTGTCAATAGGAAGCAAATACAAAAAACGAATTGGTTGTTGTGGATTTGTCTGTTGAGTATTCCGTTGGGTTATGTGGCAGGTGAATTAGGGTGGGTTGTAGCAGAAGTGGGCCGGCAGCCCTGGGCTATTCAGGATGTATTGCCGTTAAATGCAGCAATCTCAAACATCTCGTCCGATTCTGTCAGGATTACTTTTTTCCTGTTCTTGTTTCTTTTCTCCGCTTTGTTATTGGCCGAAGTGCGCATCATGCTGAAACAAATCAAAAAAGGTCCTGAAGGGGAAAAATAAATGGTTGATTGGTTTATTGGTTGATTAATAAATTTAGTGCTTTTTAGAGATTCTGCTATTAATATTTTTCATACATCCAAAATTAAAACACTATGATTACATATTCATTCCTACAACATTACTGGTGGTTCCTGATTTCACTGCTGGGTGGACTGCTGGCTTTTCTGCTCTTTGTACAAGGAGGACAATCCATGTTATTTTCCTTATCAAAAACAGAAGACGAGCGCCGGTTGCTGGTCAATACCCTGGGCCGTAAATGGGAATATACTTTTACCACCCTGGTTACCTTTGGAGGGGCTTTCTTTGCCTCCTTTCCCCTCTTCTATTCCACCAGTTTCGGTGGTGCTTACTGGGTCTGGATGATTATTCTATTCTGCTTTATCATTCAGGCTGTCTCGTATGAGTTCCAGTCAAAACCGGGGAATGTTTTTGGAGCTACCACATATCGGGTCTTTCTGTTTATCAACGGGCTGTTGGGAACTTTCCTGATTGGCGTTGCCATTGCCACCTTCTTTACCGGATCCGATTTCATAGTGAACAAAGGGAATATCACGCAACAATTAGCCCCTGTAATCAGCTCCTGGGGTAATGAATGGCATGGATTGGAAGCCTTGCTGAATGTAAGGAACCTGACCCTGGGATTGGCGGTTTTCTTTTTAGCCCGCTCCCTGGCAGTCCTGTTCTTTATCAACCGCCTGAACCACCCGGTATTGGAAGCACGATCCAGAAAACACCTTTGGTATAATGCCATTCCGTTTGTGGTCTTTTTTCTGATATTTGTCATTTGGACTATGTTTTCCGAAGGCTATGCCGTAAATGCCTCAACAGGTATGGTTTCTTTGGAAAAATACAAGTATTTTACTAACCTGCTCGAAATGCCGGTTATATTGGGATTGTTTTTGCTGGGAGTAGTTGGGGTACTGGCTGGTGTAGTAGCAACCTGGCTGTTTCCTGCGTTCAAAAGCGGGATATGGTTCTCCGGTATCGGGACGGTAGTAACCGTCTGCAGTATGTTGCTCATTACCGGCTACAATAATACCTCCTTTTATCCTTCCACCCATTTGCAAAGTTCCCTGACGATCTTCAATGCTTCCTCCAGTGAATTTACGTTGAAAGCCATGTCACTCGTCTCGTTGTTTATTCCGGTGGTGTTGATTTATATATTCATTGCATGGCGTGCCATGGAGAAGAAAAGGATAGATCTGGAAGATGTGAATGGTGATGAACACGCGTATTAATTCATAATGCATAATTAAAGAC
>JAUZOM010000249.1 GCA_030706465.1 Bacteroidota bacterium
ACGACCTGTCATAGCTCCATGGGATAACCCATGAATATCGAGTTGGTACGCCGGCTTCGGTATCTCCATTTCTTCGAAAAACACATCGGACATATTGGCGTCGAAATGCTGCCCGGTATGAATGATTAATTCTTCAATACCCGTAAGTTTAAATTGGCGGCTTAGCGTAGCCGCTTTAATGAACTGTGGACGTGCACCAACGATTGTAATTATTCTATTCATATTTTTTCAATCTTCCAATGATCCGCTCTGCAATTTTTCGATTCAAATATCTATAATTCATTTCTACTTTGCCCTCTCCTCTTATAATTGCTTCTACTTATGATAATACTTAACTTCCCAGACATAAACTGAATCTTCTGTAGTTGGAGGAACTACAAAATCTTGATTTTCTTCAAAACCTATTATGAAATAAACGCCTGCATTCTATACTTAATTTATTTTGAAAACATCATCCAACAACTGAGCCATCACTCCACACTGAGCTCTTCTGGAGTATTGTTGATAACCTGATGCTTCTGAATTTAGTTTTCCTTGTTTGTATCTCTCAAAAAGATCAAGAATGGCTGATTTCATACCCGCAACGTCATAAAAATCAACAACCGTTCCTGCATTTGTTTCCGCGAGTAATGTTGCGATATCACTTACCACAGGCCCGATTGCCAAGATGGGCCGGGCTGAGGCCATATATTCATATAGTTTTCCGGTCAGGATTCCATTGGCATTTGGCGTATTATTAATCAAAAGTAGCAACAATTGCGATGTTTGTTGAAAAGTTATTGCCTCTTTATGAGACAAGTAACCGATTCTTTCAATATAATCATTCAAATGATACCGATCTATATCTGAAAAAACAACAGGCTCCACATTTCCAACAAGTTTTATTTTCAGATATCTTTTTAACTCGGGTTGCTCCTGCAATAATTCATTTAATGCAACCCAGAGAACTTTCGGATTTCTGGCGGCATTAATACTCCCGATATGAACGATGGAAAAATTGGTATCTATTGGATCGCTTATACGAATTATATCCTCTTCGTCATAACCATTATGAACTAAATTTACAGTACAGCCTGCTTTTTCTGACAATTCCCTGCACCAGGTTGGAGTAACACTAACAACTCGATTTGCCTCTGAAAGCACCTGTTTTTCCTTTTTATGATGAATTTTATCGGCCAACCAGCTTAAATTCAATTCTCTATAAAAATCTATATTGGTCCACGGATCCCTAAAATCGGCTATCCACGGAATATTGGTATGGCGATGTAATTTCAGTCCAATAATATGCATTGAATGAGGTGGTCCGGTCGAAACTATTGCATCTACAGGATGGTCTTTTAAATAATCCTTTAAAAAACTAACGGATGGCTTTATCCAGAAGCAACGTGGATCGGGAATCAATAAGTTTCCACGCACAGACAAGGCTAATTTATGGATAACACTTTGTTTTCCACCCAATTCGGCAAATGAAACATTAACCTTTTGTCCTTTTTTCCCTATCAACGTTTTGTAAAGTTCATAAGGCTCCCAAATCTTTCTTTTGATTACGTGTAAATCATTCGAAATATCTTTTTGTAAGCTTTGGTCTTCAATGGCAAAATCAGGATTTTCGGGTGTATAGATTATAGGTTCCCATCCGTATTGAGGAAGGTATTTCGCAAATTTCAGCCAGCGTTGTACACCTGCCCCACCCGATGGAGGCCAATAATAAGTTATGATTAAAACCCTTTTCATTTCGCCGTTATCAAATGTTTGTTCCTTTGGATATTAAATAATAGCCGCATGTTGAAAAATAATTTCTTAAATAAGGAATCTTTCCCAAAAAAGAGACTAATTTACGTGGTTTCAATCCAAACTTCACTTCGTAATTCGGATTAACAAAATACAATATTTTCTTTAATTGAACATAACCATTTTTAATAACCAGACGTTCAAATCGCTCTAAACTGATTCCGGTTTCTTTGATTTCCAACAACCCGGCAACCTTTCCTTCTTTTTCCCCAAACATTTTCAGTACTACCCTGTATAAGGGAACCGGTAATAAATGAAAATAAGGGAGTGAAGATAACAGCTTGCTTTCACAAATTTGTTGATGTCCGCCAAACGGGTTTTGCCAGGGTGGAAAGGCAAAGAAAGCAACACCGCCTGGAGCCAATAGATCCTTCATCAGCGCCAGAAATTTATCCTGGTCATGAATATGTTCAATCACATCGCGGACAATAATTAGATCAAACTGCGAATGAAATTCCTTTGTTTCATAAATATCTTCACTAATCAGCCTTATATTCCTTGCAAAAGAATGAGTAGAAAAGAACTCCCTGCCTTGCTCTATCTTATGAGTGCTAAAATCAACACCGGTGCATTTACACCCCAGGTCCAGGAAAGGTTTCAGATTGCCGGCTTCACCACAACCAATCTCCAGCACTTGTACCGATTCATCAATTTTCTTTACCTGTTGAATAAAGGGGACTATATATTTCTGCGTTGTAAAGATCTGTTCATGAATATAGCGCAGCGGATCTAAATGGCGTTTTTGCATTGCTACAAACTGTTTATATGACTAATAGCACGTTGCAGACGCTGTATGGTTTCATCTTTACCGATAACATCGATTATATCGAACATATGAGGTCCTTTCCCTTCTCCGACAACCGATAGCCGGAAGGCATTCATTACTCCGCCTAAATTATAGTCTTTCGCTGCAATCCATTCCAGAACAACTTTCTCTGTATGCTGAGCTGAAAAATCATCTATTCCGGCCAGCACATTGATAAGTTCGGTCATTTGGGCAGGCGATTCTGCTTTCCAGCGTTTCTTTACTGTCTTGGCATCATATTCCGTCGGTGCAACGAAAAAGAAACTTGACTGACCCCAAAGTTCATGGACAAAACCGGCACGTTCCTTTATCAATGACACAACTTTAATTACGTTGTCAGTCTCTTCCTTAACACCTTTTTCTGCCAATACCTGTTGGAACTGGCCGGCTATCTCTTCGTCCGATTTTAGTTGCAGATATTTATTATTGAACCATTTGCCCTTTTCATAATCAAATTTGGCACCGCTTTTACTCACACGTTCCAACGAGAATTGATCGATCAGTTCCTGCATCGTGAAAATCTCCTGTTCAGTTCCCGGATTCCATCCCAACAAGGCCAGGAAATTAACCACTGCCTCGGGAAAGTAACCGGCTTCGCGATAGCCCGAAGAAGTACTGCCAGTTTTCGGGTCTTTCCAGTTTAGTGGAAAAACAGGGAACCCAAGCCGGTCTCCATCCCGTTTACTGAGTTTGCCATTCCCATCCGGTTTCAGTAACAACGGTAAATGGGCAAATTCGGGCATTACTTCCGCCCAGCCCAGGTATCTGTATAACAAGACATGGAGCGGAGCTGAAGGCAACCATTCTTCCCCCCGGATGACGTGCGAGATTTCCATTAAATAATCATCCACCACATTGGCCAAGTGATAAGTGGGTAACTCATCCGATGATTTGAATAATACTTTATCATCCAACACGGAAGAATTAATAATCACCTCTCCGCGAATCAAATCCTGAACCTTTATCTCTTCATTGGGTTCTATTTTGATCCGGACTACATATTGTTCTCCTCTTTCAATTCGTTCCTTTACGTCTTCCGCCGGTAAAGTCAAAGAATTAGACATTACATCCCGTGTTTTGGCATCATACTGAAAATTGGCTATTTCCAAACGTTTTGCTTCCAATTCTGCCGGTGTATCAAAGGCAATATAGGCTAAACCCGCATCCAATAATTGATCAACATATTTCCGGTAAATAACCTTCCGCTCACTCTGGCGGTAAGGTGCATGGGGTCCTTCATTCCCATTTTGGGAACCAATACCTTCGTCAATAGTTATTCCCAACCAGTTAAGCGATTCGACTATATAATCTTCGGCTCCGGGGACAAAACGGGCTGTATCGGTATCTTCAATACGGAGTAGCATGTCTCCATTGTGCTTTTTAGCAAATAGAAAGTTATACAAGGCTGTACGGACTCCGCCAATATGTAATGGCCCGGTAGGGCTTGGTGCAAATCGCACTCTGACTCTTCTCATTTAACTGTTTTTTAGTTGAAAATAACTCCTCATCAACGAAAAGCTCTAATTGAAATAAGCTACAAAAATAGCAAAATTTACTGAGATTAACTAGATTATTGCTTCCCCTTCGTTATAAAATAAACATTATAAAAAATCAAAAAAAATACGACTACTTAAGAGTCGCATTTTTTTTGATTTTTAATTTATTCTTTTATTATTATCTTATCCAATTTCAATAATTGTAAATCATCTCTTAACTGGTAGATATAAATTCCCGGATCTACATTCTCGAGATTGACAATAGTATTCTCTCCACTTAACGTAATTTGTTTAATGATTTGCCCTAACATATTTGTTAAAACTAATTTCAAATGACTCATCGAATCAATATTAGTTAATTTGACAGTTAGATAGTCTTTCGTTGGATTTGGATATATAAAAGCCTGTAGATCATTTGCCTTTATTTCATTAATCTTGGTTGTTAACGTGTATGCAATCTCCAATTTCGGATGATAGGCTTTATTTGGATGATCACTTGAACAGAAATTCATTCGCCTGTAACCATCTTCAGCCTGTAGCTTGAGCATGAATCCAAAACTTGACGATGGATTAGCAACCATATCCTGCACCAGTTGCGTAACATCTACATCCAGGTAATTTTCCGTTGAACTGGTGGTTTCCGGTAAGCTTACTCTATTCAATTCTGTTGTTGAAGGTTGGTTATTCCAGGTTACGGTATTTTGATCCCAATTGGTGGTTACCCTTTCCAGCCAGCTGGCATTGGAACCGTCGCTATTCCAGTGCAGGCCCAGGGAGTGATCGGTACTATCCCAGGAATGCAGCGATAATTTAGCACTTGTTATAACAGCATTTTCGGGAATTGTAGATAAATCAAAAGCAAGAACACTCCGTAAAATTGCTACCTCTCCCCCAAAGGTCCAAGAGTCACTGGCTAATTGACCATTCCTTCCATAATTTCTATTCACCTCGCTGGATAAACCATGAAGGAGTGCATCTTTGCCCGTCACCGAATCCGGCTGTAAAATAATACTATAATCGGA
>JAUZOM010000025.1 GCA_030706465.1 Bacteroidota bacterium
ATAACAGGTACTACAACGAACCATGTTTGGTTTCCTTCCGGTAAAAGTTCCGATTTAATTATTTCCGATATTGGATCTGCAAACTACCAGAACTTAAAACTATCGTTCGATATAGCAGCTTATAAATTAGCAGAAGCAAATGTAAATAAGCTGACTGTCTATTGTAACGATAGTATGTTGGCTTTGCCTTCTGTGACATTTGCATCTTCAAAATTTATATCCGTTACTGGTATTGAACTTCGTAATTCGAATGCCATTACCCTTAAATTTCAATATACAGCCGAAAACAATACAAATGGATATAGGCTTGACAATTTTAGGATAACCGGGGTAAGGGTAACATCTGCTATAAATAATCCTTCAGCCTTTCGTTTCAACCCGATTGTCGCCGGGAGAAATGTAATACTAAGGGATGTTGCCGATGGAACTGTCGTTGAAATATATGATATGTTAGGTTCTGAAGTTCAGGCTTCGAAATTAGAAGGCGGTTTATTCGTCCTCAACAATAGCCTGTCCACGGGTTTCTATATTATTCGTATCGGGCAAATCAACGGTAAGATCAGGTTATAAAAAGCAACTATAGAATAGCAAGCCAACAAGATAAGTGTTTTATTCCTCCGGCTAGATCTCACTCTTCAACATTTCATCCGTTCTTCGTTGCAATAATTCTTTAATAATCTTTCTCATCTTTACTTCCAGCGGTTTATTATCATCTGTACGTATCACAAAGTCTGACAGATCCATTTTCTCCTCTTCAGATAACTGGTGTCCCATCCGGGACTTCACATATTCCGCCGTTACCCCATCGCGTTTCATTACCCGTTCTATGCGCACTTCTTCAGAAGCTGTAATGAGTATAACCAGATCGACCAACTTATCAAAACCACTTTCAAACAGGATAGCCGATTCAATAAAAAGTATCTTCTTTGGGAATCGGTGTGATACCCAGGTGTTGAAATCTTCCATCACCAAAGGATGAACAATGTTATTAAGTTTTAAAAGTAAATCGGGTCTGCTAAAAACCAGCTCAGCCAATGCTTGCCTGTTAAGACCTCGTGGGGTGTATATTTCTTCTCCGAACAAATCGACCATCTTTCTACGCATTACTGAATGTTCATTTTGAAGACGTCGTGCTTCTAAATCGGAATCGTAAACAGAATATCCTTCTGCGCGCAATAGTTCCGACAGGGTGGATTTTCCACTGCCTATTCCACCGGTTATCCCTATAATCAAAGGTCTATGCATAGCAGGTAAGTAGTATAAAAATTATAAAATAAGACAAAAAAGTATTAGCCCTTTTGATTGAAACAACAAAAGGCTTTCTACAGTTCACTAATTCATCTAAATTAGTTGTTCTGCGGTTTTAGAAACCAAAACTGAATCCGAGCGTAATGGTTGTGTTTTTTCCTTGCAAATAGGCGGGAGTAAATAGGTCCAAATAGCCTTGGGCTGTTTTGCGCACTTCACCAACGATTGGCGTGGAAGTTAAATTATGCCCCCGGATATCAGAATATGCCACATTTATGATGGCATACGCATTATTGAGAACTTCATATTGAGCATTAAACCCGATCGTTTTATTACTCCAGGTAATTTCGCCTAAAACTGGTTGACTGATAATATTATCAATAGCATGACCATCGCGGACATAATCATATTCATTCCCATGTTTTGCATCCATATACGAAAGACTCAAATCCAGTCCCCGGATAGGTTTGTAACGCATGGCCAGATAAATTTCCTGGGAGTTATCACCCAGATAGCTTCCCAGGTTATAATCATTCGAAGCCCATGTAAGTGCAGGTATAGAATGTTTATAATTAATAATATTCGTAAGGGTATATTCTCCAATGACAGATAAATTATCAAATGGAAAATTACTCAGGTCCGCTCCTACTTTCACTGAAACAGGGTTCCTTTGTTTACTGTTCGAAAGAAACCGGCTCCACATAATTTCATCCGCGTAAATGGATGTAAAGAGATGCAAATGTTTTATATTGCGGGAACTTATATTCATAAAAACCTGAGAATTTTGATTTTCAAGAGCCAGTCCTTTAGTCAATGTATGGTCAATTGATTTGTAAAATGCAAACGGAATAAAATAAGCCGGTTGAATGTCCTCTTCCGCATAAATAATCGAATTACCAATAGAGAAATTAAAATTACAGACAGGCGTAAAAGTAAACATATTCGCCGCAATAAATTTATTAGTCATTCGGTAATGCTTTGCCCCTAAATTATCGACATAATAACGTGTTGAATCAAGTACATTCGAAACCAACCACCCATGAAAGTATTGCATTTCGAACCATTTGGCCGGTTTAAGATGCAAAGTCAACATAGGAAATGAAGGCGTTCTGCCTGAAAGAATATTAGATCCATGATAATTATCCCCCCAGATCACATTATCTTTCACCAACCCAATTGAGCCCCAGTTCCAGGAGTATTTTATTCCGCCTCTCGAATCGCTAAAATCACCTCCGGCGGTTGATTCCTTGTATTCATAACCGGGATAATCATTTAGGTATGTTGGCCGGGCCAATAAAGGTCCGTCAACGGATATATCCCGCAGGCTGCCGTAAACACTTAAATTTTTCCCAATCATTGTTTGAAAATCCGCACCATACCATCGCTTGATGATAGTTCCGTTCCCATTGCGGGTAATATCCATGCCCAAAATAGGAGTTATCCGGGCCCGGAATAAGGTGTCGCGATAATTAAAGGCAGGTTGTAACAGTGCAACGTTTAGCTGATCGTTTTTTGAAAGGGTAAGATGACTATCGGGAAGTCTATCCTGCTCCAGTGCAAATTCATTGAGAAAAAACTTCAGTTCATCCTGTTGACGCTTGTTGAGTTGATTTTTATGAGTTTGTGCTTCAACCAGCTTGTTGGCAATAAAGACTCTGGCATAGGGTTTCGCAACTGAATTCAGGTCAATGATTCCATCTATTGCCAATTCATCTAAATAATCGTATATGCGGGTGTATGAAATATGCTCAGGAATATCCTGAGCATAAATTGATATAACTGCAATAGCAAACAGGATTGAAAAGATGGTCTTCTTCATTTTAAATACTAATTTTTGAATTTCTAAACGGATTATGGATTAAAAACATGATATTTTTTAATTACCCCTTGCCACCAACCTCTTGGATCTTGGTTTTGTGCTCTTATTTTACATACATGATACTTGCCGATGATGGCGCCACAACAAAAGTAGTTGAATTCACCGGCGATAGGCCACTTAGATTAATCTGGCCGTCGTGACAAACAAGATTCCATTCACCTGTGGGAATTTGAACCACTACCGGCTTTCTATTTCCGTTGTAAATTACCAGTATATCTTTCCACACTTCATCATTAACATGATCGGTAAGCATATAGGCAACAATATTGGGAGTATTCAGGTCTATAAATTTCAAATGTTGTTGAACCATCTCCCGTGTCGGAATCCGAAATGCAGAATGTGTTTTGCGCAAAGAAATCAAACCTTTATAATAATTAAATATATCTTTATAGGCCGTCTTTGAATTCCAATCAATTCTATTAATTGAATCCGGTGATTGATACGTATTATGAATGCCTTTTTTGTTACGGTACAATTCTTCACCGGCGTAAATAAACGGAACTCCCTGTGACGTAAAGACTATCGTCTGGGCCAGCTTATTAAACCGGACTAATTCTTCATCAGTTGCATTTTCCGGCCTGGAATCTTTTAATTTATCAACCAGGCACATGTCATCGTGGCACGAAACATAATTGATAACCTGAGTTGGATTGTTTACATACGGAGCTTTGGAATACAATAGCTTTGAGTAATCTATATTGGCATGTTGAGTAGCCCCTACGACTCCGAATTTCACACTTTCCTCGAGACTATCCACTCCCGAAACAAAACCGGGAATTTGTGAATGCATCCAGCTTCCTCTGAGCGCATCTCGTATATCGTCACTGAATACAGCAATGTTATTCAATTGTTTTGCATTCTTTTTCACCGCTCTTTTATCTTCGGCCAACGGCGAAGCTGCAGCCGTCCAGCCTTCACCATACATAAATATCGTTGGATCTATTTTATCCAGTGCAGCTCGAATTGCATTCATTGTTTCAATATCGTGTATCCCCATTAAGTCAAACCGGAATCCATCAATGTGATATTCGGTTGCCCAATAAACTACCGATTCTATCATAAACTTACGCATCATGGCACGCTCCGATGCGGTTTCATTTCCACATCCCGATGCATTTGACCAGGTACTGTCTTTATTCATACGATAGAAATAGCCAGGAGCCAATAAATCCAAATGTGATCCTTTTCCTTTGGCTGTATGATTATAAACCACATCCATGATAACCCGTATCCCTGATTTATGAAGCGACTGAACCATTTCTTTAAACTCCCTGATACGTGTTACCGGATTATATGGATTCGTGGAATAACTCCCTTCCGGAACATTGTAATTCACAGGATCATAACCCCAATTATATTTATTTTCACGGAGCTTTGTTTCATCAACAGATGCAAAATCGAAAACCGGTAATAAATGGACATGTGTTATTCCCAATTCTTTTAAATGATCAATTCCAGTGGACTCTCCCGATGAGTTTTTAGTGCCATGCTCTGTAAAAGCCAGGAATTTCCCTTTATTCTTTATCCCTGAATTCGGTGATACGGAGAAATCTCGTACATGTACTTCGTATAATGTTATATCCGTGAAATTTTTAAGGGGAGGACGCACATCATTCTCCCAACCGACCGGGTTTGTATCGGCAAAATCAATGATAGCTGCACGTTTCCCATTCACTCCGGTTGCTTTCACCCACATACCCGGAGTTTCTTCAAGCCATTTTTCGTTTTGCTTTATTTGAAAAGTATAAAATTTCCCTTTCAGATTCTCATTTACTTTAAGCGTCCAGGTTCCTTTTTCGGAACGATCCATATCAAGAGTTTGATAAGCACCCCCATCGTTTCCGTTATCATAAAGCAATACCTTTACTTCCGATGCTGTTGGTGCCCATACCCGAAACTTTGAAGATTGAGGAGAAAATGTCAATTCCAAATCAGAACCTTCATAGACCGGATAATCATTAAACGTTGCATAATGAGGGGTTGAATTACACCCGACTAATAATCCGGAAATCAGTAACATAATGAATGAATGTTTTTTCATGATTAATTTGAGTGAATTATATTTTGCTATAAAATATTAGTGGTAAAACATGATATATTAGAAGTGGAATACTGTACAAGAATTATTTCTGATCAATTCCATCCCGTTTCAGTATTGCATCAATGGTTGGTTCTTGTCCCCTGAACCGTTTATAAAGAACCATCGGATGTTCGGTTCCTCCTTTTTCCAATATATGCAGACGGAATGATTCAGCCGTCTTCTTATCAAAAATGCCGTTCTTTGAAAAAACAGAGAAAGCATCTGCATCCAACACTTCAGCCCACTTGTAACTGTAATAACCGGCTGCATAACCTCCCGCAAAAATATGACTAAACGTTGGACTCATTCCTGTATTCGGGATCATTGGCAATATTTGCGTTGGAGCCATTGCTTCTTTCTCATAGTTGATTATATCACCTTCAAATGGCTTCTCAATGGTATGCCAGGCCATATCAAGATAACCAAAGCCCAGTTGACGCAAACAGAAATAAGCATTATTAAAATTCTCCGAATCTTTGATCTTTCTAATCAACTCTGCCGGAATGTTTTCACCTGTTTGGTAATGGGTTGCAAAACCATCTAGAAATTCTTTTTCAGAAGCCCAGTTTTCCATAAGCTGTGAGGGCAACTCCACAAAATCACGATAAACATTAGTCCCGGAGAGTGATTCATACGTACACTTTGTCAGCATTCCATGTAGTGAATGGCCAAACTCATGCAGAAACGTTTTTACTTCATCATAAGTCAATAAAGCAGGTTTAGTATCGGTTGGACGGGTGAAGTTCATTACAACCGTAATCTGGGGACGGTAATCGGTTTTTCCAATCTTCTTCTGCGCTTTAAAGTCATTCATCCAGGCACCGGCTTGCTTGCCCTCACGCGGATGAAAATCTGTATATAATACAGCCAGAAATCTTCCATTTTCATCCGTTACGTCGTACGCATCGACTTCCGGATGGTATACGGGAATTTCTTTATTCTTTGTGAACACAATTCCGTATAATCGTGTCGCAAGACCAAAAATACCTTTCTTTACATTCTCAAGTTCAAAATACGGTTTCAACATTTCGTCATTCACTGAAAATTTCTCAGCTTTCAGTTTTTCGGAATAATAGGACCAATCCCAGGGTTGAATCTTGAAATAAGAGCCATTACGATCAGCATAATCCTGAACTTCGGTATATTCTTTTTCGGCAGTTGGTCTATAAGCAACCAACAATTTGTCCAACAGATCGTACACTTTACTTTTATCATCCGCCATACGATCTATTAATTCATAATCGGCAAACGATTTATAACCTAGCAGATTGGCTATTTTCAACCGGGTATTGACAATTTTTCTTATGTTATCAAGGTTATCAAATTCACCGCCCAACATACATTTTGATGAATTGGCCAGATAGACCTCCCGACGCAAATCGCGGTTATCGGCATATTTCATAAAAGGAACATAACAAGTCGCTTTCAGGTTAAGCAACCAACCTTCTTTCCCGGAAGTTTTCGCATTTGACGCCAACATTTCAAGCAGATCGGCCGGCAATCCACTCAGTAAGGATATATCAGTAATCAACAGACTGTATTTATTGGTCTCTTTCAATACGTTCTGTCCGTATTGTAAAGTCAACAAGTTTAAATCTTTCGACAATTCCCGGTAGATTACTTTATCTGAATCAGAAAGATTGGCTCCATTGTTTGCAAAACCTTCGTAAGTATCTTTCAACAGCATCTGCTGCTCCGGAGTTAGTTTCAGGCTGTCTTTCTGTAAATAGACCGATTTAATTCGTACAAAAAGCTTTTCATTCAACCTGATTGAATTAGAATGTTCCGTCAGTAGGGGCGAAATTTTTTCGGCTATCTCCTGCAATTCATCGGTTGTTTCTGAACTCAACAAATTATAGAAAGGTGAACTGACTTTATTCAATAAGGATCCCGAATGTTCAAGTGCTACAATAGTATTTTCAAAATCCGGTGTTTGAGGATTATTAACTATGGTATCAACTTCCAGAACATGCTGGTTCATGGCTTCCTCAAAGGCAGGATAAAAATGTTCGGTTTTAATTTTGTGAAAAGGAATAGTTTGATGAGGGGTATTATACGTTTCGAAAAACGGATTACCTTCCAGAGCCTTAGCGGCTACTGTTAAAGTTGACATAAGCTAAGTAATTTTTTGTTCGCCTCATTTAAATTATTATCATTTAAATGAAATAAATTATTGAATAATTTTCAATGAACAGGTCAATAAGAATATAAAAAATAGTCTTATTCTTTTATTAATTTCTGAATCATTTGCCCGTCAGGTGTAGTCACTTGAAGAATATATATTCCTTTTGGGTAATCAGTTAAATCGATAACCCCAGACTGGAATGCCTGCACTTGTTTTTTCAAAATCCGCCCGCTTAAGTCTGACGCAGTCCATGATTTTACATCACATTCCTGGGTATTAATATAAAATATCCCATCCGAAGGGTTTGGATAAACCGGAATCATTTGTATTGAATTATTTCCAACCGGAGGATACAAGGCCGTATTAATGACAGGGATATAACTTATCTGTATACTTCTTCCTTTTTGAATTGACATGTCACTGTTAAACATAAAAGGAATGTATGATGTAGTTAGTTCGCCGGTATTTCCGCCCCAGAAATCAAACATTGATTCAATATCAGTTGCTCTGTCCTGGGTAAAATTTGAATAATTAATCGAAACTAATCCACGCCATTCATTGTAAATCGGTTGTGAAAGAGTCTTTCTTAATAAATTATTGCTGCTGTCATACTGGTAATCATATCGGGTATCGTTTTCCCAAAACATGGCATTCCATCGCTGATAGGTTTCAGAAACAAGTTTTGAACTATCATTATACTGATAATCGATCATTTGTGTATTTTCCCAACTGGAGGTATCAGCTATCCATTTTTTGTTACGAACAGATGCTATTAAGGAGGAGTTCGGCACGTAAAACCAGTTTATTAATTCTGAATTAACCCAAACATTACCAGCTTCCTCCTGAAATAATTGTGACTGAAGCGTACCATCCTGATTATAGATGAAAGTTGAAAGTTGCTGATTGGTTATATTTCCGGATTGATAATTCGTAGTGGTTATCGACCCGGTACTTCCGTTAGGTAGATAAGCAAAATCGTTTTCTATAGATAATATCCAGGCATTAGATTGCCATGCGTATTCCTTTTTAGAAACCAACGTCGATATGTCATACTGAGAATCTATTTTCTTCAACAAAGTTGCAACACCACTACTATTATAAGTATTATGTACTTCGGAAGTTAGTTGGCCATTATTATATTCATAACCAATCGTATAAGTTATAGCCCAACCACCATCTTTCCATACACGCTCCCGTTGTGTAACACATTTATTTCCATCATAAATCCATTCATTAAGAGATTGGCGAATCCAGTTACTACCTTGCTGAAAATATTTAGTTTCTAAAACTTTGTTTCCAAGGTTATCATACAAATACAAATACCGGAAAGTGGAATCATTATCAAAGACCCTAATTTCAGTAATCAATTGATTATCATTTGTTGATAACGCTTTATTCGGAATCAAAGCCGAATGCAGTATGATAAGTAACACAGTCGTATAGAGATACTTCATTCTGGAACAACAAAATTAAAAATTTTTCAAAAATACATATAATAATTCAATAGTACAACAGGAAGAATCTTCTATGTAAAGTTGCAGAGAAACAACTTCTGATTAGCAATTCTCATTTAAATTTTAATCCGGTTTAGCATAAAAAACAAAAAGCACCACCGAATAACTCAGCAATGCTTTTTCAGTTATATAATTAATTATCGGTTAAACTTAATATACCGGGGCTCGCTTGGCGTATAATCTTCCTTATCCCATAAAGTACTTGTTATCATCAGGTCGGCACTATAGCGGTTACAGGCAATGGGTACATTATGTACACGACATTGACGCAACAACATTTGAATATCTGCTTCATGTGGTTGAGGGTTCAGGTCATCGATCAAAAAAACCGCCAGATTAATTTGCTTTCTTACCACTAATGCAGCAATCTCCGCATCTCCACCCATTGGTCCGGAATTCATGCAGGTAATATCTGCATTCACCCCTTTCTTTTCAAGTGCATTTTGAATCAATTTACCGGTTGTTCCCGTGCAAATTAATTTGTGTTTTGAAAGCATGTCTGCATTAAAAACTGCCCAATCTACCATATCGGCTTTTCTGTTGTCGTGAGCTACAAGGGCTATAGTCAATTGTGTATTCATACGTTGTGTATTTTGATTATTCATCTTACAAAGTTAAGAATTATTCCATTTAAACAATGCTAAGAAGCAAAAGTTCTTGAAAAAATAATGCCCGGGTTGTCCCATTTCAAAATTTTAGTTACTTTTGTTCCTATACGTTCAGAATCTATGTTTAAAAGAATTAGTTTCCTTGTTTGTTTTTTAGTGGTTTTATTCAGTCTTAATGCCCAACATCTTAAACGGGAGATGCGTGCTGTCTGGATTGCAACCGTTGCTAATATTGACTGGCCCAGCCAACGAAACCTGACCTCTAAGGCACAACGTGAAGAAATGAGGCAAATGTTGGATCAATTTGCCAGGAACAATATCAATGCTATTGTATTGCAAATTCGTCCCACTGCGGATGCCTTTTACCCATCTGCCCTGGAACCCTGGTCAAACTGGCTAACCGGAAAACAAGGCGTTCGCCCAAATCCATATTACGATCCCCTTCAATTTATTATTGAAGAAGCTCATAAACGTTGCATCGAAGTACATGTCTGGTTAAATCCGTACCGGGTAACAAATTCCGATCGAACGGATATTTTGAGTAAGGATCATTTGTATTACAAGAATAAAGATTTATTCGTCAAATATGGTGGAAAAATGTATTTTGATCCAGGCTTGGATGAAACGAGGGCATTTCTAAACCGGGTTGTTGAAGATGTTGTCGAACGATATGATATCGACGCCATTCATTTTGATGATTATTTTTATCCATACCGGGTCGGAAATGAAGAATTTCCGGATGAAGCAACATTTCGGAAATATCCTCGTGGGTATGCACATAATCAAAAAAACGACTGGCGACGCAATAATGTCAATATGGTTATTGCCGAATTACAACAGACCATAAAATCTACAAAACCGTGGGTAGAGTTCGGAGTTTCTCCCTTCGGTGTATGGCGTAATGACAATGTTGATCCAAAAGGGTCGGCAACCCATGCCGGGGTGCAGAATTATGACGATCTGTATGCCGATATACTGAAGTGGTTGAAGGATGGAAACATTGATTATGTTGCACCTCAACTCTACTGGGAAATTGGTAAGAAAGTAGCCGATTATGAAGTGCTGGCTAAATGGTGGAGCGAAAATTCATTTGGTAAAAATCTTTATATCGGCCTGTATAATTCTCAACTGGGTTCGGCCGAAGCAAATCAGGCCTGGCGGAAGGGGAACGAATTGGTACGTCAATTAAAGATGAATAAACGGTTTCCTCAAATAGATGGAGCAATTTTTTATAGTGCAAAAGCTTTTGTTAAAAACAAACTGGGGCTGAATGACAGCCTCCAAAATAATTTTTATAAATATCCGGCTATCTGTCCGATCAACCGGAATATTCAGGGAGAAGAAGCTGCTCAACCGCAAAATATCCATGTATTGAGGGACGGTAAAGAATCCTATCTGATCTGGGACGAAGTAAATGAAGAAGGCGGCTGTCAAACGGCCTATTATATTGTGTATGCGTTCAAAGGTAAAAAAGTTGGCGATATGAATGACCCGGCCAATATTGTTGTCCGCACCACCGATAACTGCCTTAACTTAAATGAACTAAACCGGAAGTTCAGGGGAAACTATTCATTTGTGGTAACGAGCGTAAACAGGTATAAACACGAAAGTGTACCAACCCAGGGAGTAACACGGAGAATGTCCTTTTTCTAAAACGGTAAGCAGGCACAAGCTTGTCATCATAAAAAAATCCCCGCTGCAACACCTGCAGCGGGGATTTTTTTATAAACCATAATCTGATTTCTATCAGCTATTCAACGCTATCGTTGGCTTTATAATTTTAGAAATAATAGTTTTGGTTTCTGGCTCCAGGTCCATAAGGATCGTGTCACCTTCTGCCAGTTCACCCCCTAAGACAACATCGGCCAAAGTATCTTCCAGATACTTTTGAATAGCACGCTTCAATGGACGGGCTCCAAACTGAACATCGTATCCTTTTTCGGCTATAAAATCCTTAGCTTCCTGAGTCAGTTCCAACTTGTATCCCATTGTGATGACACGTCCGAAAAGACCTTTCAACTCCAGGTCAATAATCGATGATATGGAAGCTTTATTCAATTGGTCGAACATGATTACATCATCCACACGATTCAGGAATTCTGGTGCAAAGGTACGGTTCAGGGCCTTTTGAATCACTCCGCGGGTAAAGTCTGCATCTGTTTCCGAAGTTGTTGGAGTATTAAAACCAACCCCTTTGCCAAAATCTTTTAACTGACGGGTTCCTATATTGGAAGTCATGATGATAATGGTATTCTTAAAATCAATCCTTCGACCCAGGCTGTCGGTTAACCGGCCTTCATCCATCACCTGAAGCAAGAGATTAAATACATCCGGATGAGCTTTTTCAATCTCATCCAACAGGATGATTGAATACGGTTTCCTGCGTACCTTCTCGGTCAACTGTCCGCCTTCTTCGTACCCAACATATCCCGGAGGGGCACCGATCAAACGCGAAACACTGAATTTCTCCATGTATTCACTCATATCCACCCGGATCAAGGCATCGCTGCTGTCAAACATAAATTCTGCCAGCATTTTTGCCAGGTAAGTTTTTCCTACACCGGTAGGTCCAAGGAAAATAAACGAGCCAATCGGTTTATTCGGATCTTTCAATCCGATACGGTTCCGTTGGATAGCTTTTACTATTTTATTGACGGCTTCATCCTGCCCGATAATTTTATTTTGCAACCAGTCCTTCATCTGGCGGAGTTTTAATCCTTCTGCCTGTGCGATCCGTTGAACCGGGATTCCCGACATCATAGCTACTACTTCGGCAACCTGTTCCTCATCAACTGTTTCCGGATGAAGTTGAGCTTCATCTTCCCACCGCTTTACGGCATCCTCCAACTGGTATTGCAATTGCTTTTCCTGGTCACGGATAGGGCCCGCCAATTCATATTTCTGTTCCGAAAGAACTTTCAGCTTTTCTTTCCGCAATTCTTCAATTTTCTTTTCCAGTTCTTCAATTTCTGCCGGAACTGAAACAGTACCGATATGTACCCGTGAACCGGCTTCATCCAAAGCATCGATGGCTTTATCCGGAAAACAACGATCGGTAATATAACGTTCGGTCAAGCGGACACAAGCTTTAATTGCTTCAGGCGTATAACGCACATTATGATGGAATTCGTAACGATCTTGGATATTTTCCAGGATCATCAACGTTTCTTCTGCCGTGGTAGGATCGACCATCACTTTTTGGAAACGACGTTCAAGTGCACCATCTTTTTCAATGCTCTGACGGTATTCGTCCAGCGTTGTTGCGCCGACACATTGAATTTCGCCTCGTGCCAATGCCGGTTTCAACATATTGGCTGCATCGAGTGAACCCGGAGCACCGCCTGCTCCCACAATCGTATGAATCTCATCGATAAACAGGATGACATCCGGATTTTTTGATAGTTCGTTCAAAATAGCTTTTATCCGTTCCTCAAACTGGCCACGATATTTTGTACCGGCTACAATGGAAGCCATATCCAGGGAAACAACCCGTTTATCAAACAATACACGCGACACACGGCGTTGAATAATCCGTAATGCCAATCCTTCAACGATGGCTGATTTACCGACACCGGGATCCCCAATCAACACCGGATTGTTTTTCTTACGACGACTCAGGATTTGTGCCAGCCGTTCAATTTCCCTGTTACGGCCTACGATCGGATCCAACCGGTTTTCCTGTGCCGCTTTTGTAATATCCGTTCCAAAAGTATCCAAAGCCGGGGTATCACTTTGTTTTGAACCCGATGAAGAATTAGCCCTCTTCTTGTTGCGCGGATCTTCGTCATCATCTTCATCATCCTGGAAACCGGAGCCCATGTGCAGTTCATTCGGCTCTTCAATATAGGCTTTCGCCTGATCGTACGTCAAATGCTCTGCAAGCAAGACATCGCCTGCCAGATTGTTTTTTTCTTTTAAGATGGCAAGTAATAAATGTTCTGTATCTGCCGTATCAGCAGATAATGAACGGGTTTCAAGCTCCATGATTTTTTTTATTCGTTCTGTGCTTTTTAAGTTTGGAATTTCTTTCCCGGTGGAATCAAAATCGGTACGAATCTGACTCTCGATAATTTGTTTTATCTTTAACAAATTAACATGTGATACATTTAATATATCGATGGCTTTTCCATTTCCATTACGTAAAATACCCAACAAAAGATGCTCCGGCCCCACGTAATTGTTTCCCAAACGTTCTGCTTCTTGTGAGCTATATAGTAGCACATTGTGCAATTGTTCAGAATAGTTGACTGTCATATATTGGTTCTCCTAAATGATTAGTTTACAAAAATAGTAAATAACGGGTAATTAAGAAGGTTTAAATAAAGTTTTATAAAACGTTTACGTTCGTTTTAGGTTATTTCGAAATTTTTCCTTCATAAGTTGTGCCAGAGTTTATTCAAAAACAGTACCGAAGCAGAAAAATAATAAATATCGGTAATTTTGGCAGTGCAGAGCCTCAAAAAAACAAACTGATACGGAATAATTCAAAATGAAGGGACAAATGTCTGCATTATTTGTCAATGTTCTCAATTTATCCACGGATAAATTCAACAACTTATTACTTTTTTCAGTAGATTTGCGGGCTAAAATTTATTTTTCACGCTTTATAATAAAAACGCCTTTAAATAAAAATAGTTTATGACTCAAAAAATTTCTTCTTCACTTCGAGAATCTGCTGCTGCCCGGTGGACGGCACTGGGCATTGTTTCATTTACCATGTTTTGCGGTTATTTTTTAGCAGATGCTATGAGCCCGCTAAAACCAATGTTGGAAAGCCAGTTGTTATGGGACAACCTGGATTACGGCATTTTTACCAGTGCCTACGGTTGGTTCAATGTCTTTCTGCTAATGCTGATTCTGGGGGGTATTTTACTCGATAAAACTGGGGTCCGGTTCACAGGAATTCTTTCTACTTCGATCATGGTGATCGGAGCCGGCATTAAGTTCTTTGCCATTTCACGCTTCTTCCCGGTTGGCATGGGACCTATTTTTGGCATAAAAGCACAGGTCATGATTGCCGCCCTGGGGTATGCTACTTTTGCGGTAGGGGTCGAAACTGCTGGAATCACAGTATCCCGTATCATTGTAAAATGGTTTAAGGGGAAGGAAATGGCACTGGCCATGGGACTTCAGGTTGCATTTGCCCGGTTGGGTACTTTGTTGGCAGTAGCTATTCCACTCCCTATTGCTAAATACTTTGGGGATGTATCTGTTCCAATTCTCTTCGGTGCATTGCTTCTTTGTATCGGCTTAATCGCTTACATTGTATATGTCCGGATGGATATAAAACTGGAAAAATCGGAAGCACATATTGAGAAAGAAGAGGAGGAACCTTTTAAACTGGCTGATGTACTGAGTATTGTTACCAACAAAGGATTCTGGTTAATTGCCTTGCTTTGTGTGTTATTCTATTCGGCTGTTTTCCCCTGGATAAAATTTGCCACCGATTTGGTAATAAACAAGTACCAGGTAAATCCGAATCTTGCCGGTTTAATTCCGAGTGTCTTGCCCCTGGGAACATTGTTCCTGACCCCTTTCTTTGGCAATCTGTATGACAAGAAAGGAAAAGGAGCTACCATTATGATTATCGGTTCTGTATTGTTGATTTTCGTTCATGGCATTTTCTCTATTCCGTTTTTAAACAACTGGATACTGGCTATGGCGGTTACCGTCGTCTTAGGTGTTGCCCTGTCCCTGGTTCCTTCCGCCATGTGGCCTTCCGTTCCTAAAATCATCCCCGAGAAACAACTGGGGACTGCTTATGCCTTGATATTCTGGATTCAAAACTGGGGCCTAATGGGAGTCCCTTTATTAATCGGAGTGGTTTTGAGTGCAACAAATCCTACCGTATCCAGGGCTAAAGAGACAGTAAAAGCCGGTATCGTGGAAACCTATACCCAGCTTCAACCCAAACTGAATCTGAATAAGATTGAATTCGATAAAGCAGTGGATAATACGACAACCCGCTTAATTAATCAGGTGCTGGTTAACACGGAATATACCGGGAAACAGGACACAACTGGTTTTGCCGGGTTCAAGAATAAACTGGTGGCTGTCAATCTTCAGGCCATTCAATCCCTGCCAGCCGTTCAGGGTAAAGAAAAACTGGGGCAACAAGTAGAAGATGCTTGTGTAAAGGCAGGTTATAACGAAATAGACAAACAACAAATTG
Source organism: Bacteroidota bacterium (assembly GCA_030706465.1). GTDB lineage: Bacteria > Bacteroidota > Bacteroidia > Bacteroidales > Paludibacteraceae > Paludibacter. The sequence continues at coordinate 15,627 of JAUZOM010000025.1, forward strand.
CACTTCGGTATGACTACACCAAAGCCAACCTTATCTTTATGATTTTTGGCATCCTGGCATTCTTTGTGGCCTTTATGCTGAAAGCTGAAGACCGGAAAAAAGGTTATGGATTGGAACTGCCGAATAAAATTGATTAGTCCGGTACCAATCTGCAACTGTATAATTCCGAAAGGGACATTGCGTGCAATGTCCCTTTTTTTGAACTATCAACCTGCAGATTTGTTTTTCATATTCAAAAAAAAGAAGTAATTTTAGCCCTCCAATTAAACTTGAAAAATTAAACAACAAATAATATGGAAACCAATGCATTATTAACTGAGGTGCTTGCCAAAGCACAAACCTGGCTGGACGGTAATTACAACGATGACACTAAAAATGACATACGTCGTATGATAGCCGCTGAGGATAAAACCGAATTAATTGAATCGTTTTACCGTGACCTGGAATTTGGAACCGGTGGTTTACGCGGCATTATGGGAGCCGGGACAAACCGGATGAATATATACACCGTAGGTGCTGCCACCCAGGGATTAAGCAATTACCTGAAGGCCCAGTTTCCGGATGTTCCCCGGATCAGTGTGGTGATCGGTCATGATTGTCGCAACAACAGCCGGCTGTTTGCTGAAATCTCGGCAAATATATTTTCCGCCAATGGGATCAAGGTGTATTTGTTTGAAGACCTCCGCCCTACCCCCGAAGCTTCCTTTGCCATTCGCCAACTCGGATGCCAGAGCGGGATTATCCTGACAGCTTCCCATAACCCGAAAGAATATAATGGTTACAAAGCCTATTGGAATGATGGTGCACAAATGATTGCCCCGAACGATGTAAACGTAATTACGGAAGTTTCCAAAATAACCAATGTCGATGACATTAAATTTAAAGGCAACCCTGAATTAATTGAAATCATTGGTGAAAACATTGATAAAGCTTTCATTGAAAACATAAAAGGCCTGTCGCTCTCTCCCGAAGCTATTAAACGCAACAACAACCTGAAAATCGTTTATACCCCGATCCATGGCACCGGTGTTAAACTGGTTCCCCGGGCCCTAAGCGAATATGGGTTTAACAATATCATTCATGTCCCGGAACAGGACGTTACCAGCGGGGACTTTCCTACGGTAGTTTCCCCGAACCCGGAAGAACCGGCAGCCCTGGATATGGCGGTTAAAAAAGCCATCGAAACCGATGCTGATATCGTCATGGCATCCGACCCCGATGCCGACCGCCTGGGTATTGCTCTGAAAAATGACAAAGGCGAATGGATCCTGGTAAACGGAAACCAGACTGCCTTACTCTTTGTCTATTACCTGATCCGCCGCTGGAAGGAACTCGGCAAATTAAAAGGCAATGAATATATCGTAAAAACCATTGTTACCACCGAAATTATTAAACAGATTGCCGACCGGAACAACGTGGAACTCTTCGACTGCTTTACCGGATTTAAATGGATTGCTGCCGTTATCCGTGAAAATGAAGGCAAAAAACAATATATCGGAGGGGGTGAAGAAAGCTACGGTTTCTTACCCGAAGAATTTGCCCGCGACAAAGATGCTGTGTCGTCCTGCGCGATGATGGCCGAAATAGCTGCCTGGGCGAAAGATAATGGCAAGACCCTCTTCGAATTGTTACAGGACATTTACATTGAATATGGCTATGGCAAAGAAAAAGGAATTTCGGTAGTTCGCAAAGGAAAATCGGGTGCCGAGGAAATTGTTCAAATGATGCGCAATTTCAGCAGCAACCCTCCAAAGGAAATCGCCGGATCGAAAGTTGTTATCATCAAGGATTATGAAACACTAAAAATGACCGATGTAAAAACCGGGATGGTAACCGATTTGGTTATGCCGACAACAGCCAACGTGTTGCAATATTTCACCGAAGATGGCACTAAAATCTCGGTTCGTCCTTCCGGTACCGAACCGAAAATTAAGTTCTATATTGAGGTCCGTGGTGATATGAAAACCCGTGCCGACTATGATGCTGCCGATGCTGCCGCCAATAAAAAGATAGAAGCAGTACGTGCCTCATTAGGCATCTGATTGAGATGATAATTGAATTATAAGTTGGGCGCTGATTGGTTGTTCTAAATTTAAAATAATGAACCGATTTAATTGAGGACGAACAATCAGAATTATTCCTCATCTTATTCTATATGAAAAGACACAAGTCCGGGCTGTTTATAGCAAGCAGCCCGGACTTTTTGTATCCGGATTTCTCTCCGCCCGTAATACCTCCCAGCCTCTGCTCTTTCCTGACCCGGGTCACTGCCTTCCGGAAATTAATTAACGTGAGTTCGACAGAAAAATTCATAGAAGTAATTGGAAATATACAGTGCCCTCTGTTATTTTTTCTACTTAACAGGAAGGGATTCTGCACACATTCCCCCTGATCATCCACCCTTTTCCGCAGTCTTATTCCAGTCTTATTTTAGTCTTATTTTAGTTTAGGTATAGAGGGGGTTCAGATAGGGTTCAGTTAGGGTTCAGTTAGGGTTCGGATAGGGTTCGGATAGGGTTCGGATAGGTAGACCTAACTGAACCCCCTCGAAACCCTCTCTATACCCTCGTTGAAATGGCTCTATACCTAAACTGGAATACGGCAGGAGTAAAACTAAAGTAAGAAGATACTACCCGGGGAAGAAGGACCGGAAATGAAACGACATCAGTCAACGAGTGGAAATCCGGGTAAGGATCGGCTTTAACACCCCGCCAACTTCGCCCGATGACCGGGTGCCGGATCAATAGTCAACAAAGATTGTCCAGGGGTATAAAAGGGAGATTCAGTTATTCCGTCTGGTTAACTAATTAAAATACAATTGTTGATATTCCCGTAGGGAATTTATATCAATAGATATACCTATCCGAACCCTAAGTCAGCACAGAAGAAACAAAAAAACAGGAAGTGTAAAATCTAAATGAAACATGGTTTTAATTTAATTATACATAAGTCTTCACCGATAAATCTAATTATCAAAAGGCACGCTAAGACGCCATGACGCAACCTGCTGTTTTTAAGTTGTATAATTTTAGCGTCTTCGTTTCTTTGCGTACAAAAAATACGTTGAGGAGGAGACTCATATATTAAATAATTAACTACATTTGTATATTAAATGGAATTGGAAAATCCGTCAAGTCATGATTGTGACAAAGACGCGGTTTACAGACAACCGCACCGGAACAGTTTTCAACAACAACTAACCGGCAGAAGCCTTTTGACAGGCTGAATTGCGCGGGCTCCAAGCCGATAGACTTCCGGTTAGAGACTCAAATGTAAAAAAATCATATGAGAGCAAACCGTATAGCATTAAAACTGATCATTCTGTTCCTGTTAGGAAGTCAATACTGTAATTCACAGACTGCCGGTTCAGCACAGAAAGAGGGAGATGCCCCTGACTGTAAATTCAATCAGACCGTATTGGGCAAAAATGCCTATTTATTTGAGCCGGGCATGAACATGAAGGAGGTTCAAACTTTGCTGGATACCCTTTATAAACGGCAATCGGGGAAGAAAAGCGAATTCAGTAACAGCCGTGTTGCCTTATTCTTTAAACCGGGGACTTATCATCTGGATGTGAAGGTCGGATATTACATGCAGGTATACGGGTTAGGGAATTCGCCCGATGAGGTGGTTATTGTCGGGGCTGTTCGTTCCAACTCGACCTCCAAATCAAAAAATGTACTCTCCAATTTCTGGCGTTCGGCCGAAAACCTGACGGTAGTCCCGACTGTCGATTCCGCCAATATATGGGGCGTATCGCAGGCAGCTCCCCTGCGAAGGATTCATATCAAAGGGAACCTGCAGTTGCACGATGGCGGGTATGCCAGCGGTGGGTTTATGGCGGATTGCAAGATTGACGGGACTGTATTCTCCGGCCAGCAACAGCAGTGGTTTTCGAGAAATACCGATTGGAACAAATGGGTTGGAGGAAACTGGAACATGATGTTCATGGGGGTTCCAACTGCTCCCGAGGGAAGATGGCCGGAAAAACCGTATACGGTTATCCAAGAAACTCCCCTGGTACGTGAAAAGCCATATCTGGTTTCTGACGGAAAAAGATATCACATTAAGATTCCTGACATCAGACAAAATTCAACAGGTCCAAGTTGGGAAAGTAAACCCATGGACTTGAAGGCAGTGGATTTACAGGAATTCTACCTGGCCCATGCCGGCACCGATAATGCTGAATCGATCAACGACGCTTTACAAAAAGGTAAAAACATCTTGTTCACTCCTGGTATTTATGCAATTGATAAGAGCCTGCGGGTTAACCGTCCCGGTACCATTCTGCTGGGAATCGGCATGGCAACATTACAATCGGCAAATGGTAATTCTATCCTGGAAATATCGGATGTGGACGGGATCACCGTATGCGGGTTGCTGTTTGATGCAGGAATCATGCCTTCCGAAACCCTGGTCCGGGTTGGAGAAAGCAACTCCGTTCAAAATCACGGGAAAAATCCGACGTTTATCTATGATGTTTACTTCCGGGTAGGTGGACCGTTGGAAGGATCAACTTCCAGTTGCCTGATCATAAACAGCCGGAATGTATACGTCGATAACTGTTGGTTATGGAGAGCCGATCATGGCAACGGGGTGGGCTGGAATAAGAATAAAAGTGCAAACGGCCTGATCGTGAACGGCGACAACGTGACCATTTATGGCCTGTTTAACGAACATTTCCAGGAATACCAGACGTTATGGAACGGGAACAACGGGAAAGTTTATTTTTATCAGAGCGAAATGCCCTATGATCCGCCCACAACGGAGTCCTGGTCGCACAAGGGTATACAGGGTTATGCCTCGTACAAAGTATCCGATAAGGTGACCAGCCATGAAGCATGGGGAGTAGGCGTGTACTGTGTTTTTAACCATGCTCCTATGAAGGTGGACGATGCCATAGAAACACCGGAAGCATTGGAACAAAACATTCACCACACCATTACCTTTTGGCTTAACGGGAATAAAGAAAGCTGCATCAGGCACATCATCAATAACAAAGGAGAAAGCGTACATACTGCCAATAGGAAAGCAACACTTGACTGATTTATTCTTAAAACATACCCGCATCTAAAAAATGAGTAACATAAAAAAAACATTTCTTATCTACGCCTTACTAGCTATGGTATTGGGAATTGCCATTGCCTGGCTGGATTCACAACCGAACTGGGATAATACCGGGATAACCGTATTTTTGATATCAGGTGTTGCCGCCCTGTTCGGTTTTCTTAGTTTTGAAAGACCCTGGATCATTGCATTGGCTGTGAGCATGTTGATTCCGGCTCGGGCCCTCGTTTCAACTCTTAATCAGAATGCTTTCCTGGCACTTGCTCCCGGCTTTGCAGGAGCCTATACCGGTTACCCTGTCAGAAGAGCCATTACTAAAAATTGATTTATCTTTAAAAAACTTTTCAATAAAATCAGGTATAAGTAAGCAGGACTAAATGTTGATATATTTGTTAAATATAAATTGCAAACATTTTTGCATTTATTCATTCCTGACCCCCAACCCCCAAATGGGGGCTTAAGAGTGGAAGATCAAACGTAATTTAAAATTGAGAAGTTTTCAAATACTGCGTCTTAAACCCCCATTTGGGGGTTTGGGGGTCATACCTCAAAATAGTTCATTAAATTCTTTGAATTACTTATGAAAAAACTACTTATCGTTTTATGTTCAATCTTAGGAATTTGCACTTCGTTGTACAGCCAGCATAAGGTTAAATTATCACTGGCAGAATGGTCGTTTCACCGGGCGATACAATCGGGTAAAATGACAAATCTCGATTTTCCCCGGATAACACGTACACAGTTTAATATTGATGCCGTTGAGTATGTGAGTACGCTTTTCGACGGAAAGGCATCGGTAACGGACACCGTTTACCTCCGGAAGCTAAAGAATGAGTGTAAAAAATACCATGTCCTTTCAAACCTGATCATGGTGGATGACGAAGGAAATCTGGGGGATACAAACCTTGAGAAAAGGAATGAAGCGGTACAAAATCACTTCAAATGGGTAAAAGCAGCCCGGTTTTTGGGTTGTCATTCTATCCGGGTAAATGCAGTCGGCGAAGGAACTCCGGAAGAGGTACAAAAAGCGGTGATAGATGGATTAAGCAAACTCTGCGACTATGCTTCGAAATACAATATCAATGTAATCGTCGAAAACCATTGGGGGAATTCTTCCAATCCGGAATGGCTCCTACCGGCAATCAAGGCCGTGCACAAGAACAATTGCGGCGTATTACCTGATTTCGGTAATTTCGATAAAGCAGACCGTTATCGGGCTGTAGAACAAATGATGCCTTACGCAAAAGGAGTCAGCGCTAAAAGCTATGATTTTGATGCGCAAGGTAATGAAACTAAAATCGATTATAAGAAAATGCTGGCCATAATAAAAAAATCGGGTTATACCGGTTTTATTGGCGTAGAATATGAGGGAGAAAGACTAACCGAAGTGGATGGAATAAAAGCCACCATCAGGTTAATAAACAATTGCAGTAAGTAATGCCGGTTGAGCAGATAACAGAGTCCCATCGATAATTCCTCTTAGGAGTCTATTTGTTTCCAGGTAAAAGCATTTACCCTAGTAACCAGCTAAAACAGCCGGGTTATTTTATGGCGTAAAATTAGTAACAAGGTTAAATTTGTTTAGCCGGAATTGAACAAATGAATTGTTAATCTGTTTTTTATTTAATATCGCTTGCGCAGCTAACAGAGTCCAATTCCGACTTTGCCTTATTGGTCTACCCAGCTGTTCCGGCGTCCGAAACGTGCGCAAAGCTATCCTTTGCAACGACATGAACCAGTGCCCGATTATAAAACAGGTGGGACTGTTTTATAATCACAGCCGGTATAATTTGAATTAAACAAACGATCCGAACATCGTTCATGAAACACTAATTTGAATATGGATGTACGCTATCAATCCCATCTAAGTCATGATTCCAGGCCTGGCAGAAATTACTTTTCAGAATTTATAATCATTTTTCTGGCAGTAACCTGTAGTTTCTTTGCCGAAAATTTAAGAGAGCATTACGCCGACAGAACCAAAGCAAAAAAATATGCGCAATCCCTTTACGATGACCTGAAAACGGATACCGCAGCAATACAACGGACATTGAACGAAAAGACCTGGATAAAAGCAAAATACGATAGTGCAGAAAACATTTTGTCATCATCCGACTTATCAAAGAACAACGAGTTCATTTATTATATAGACAAGTATTTATCGTTTAATGACACTTTTACTTCACAAGATATTACTTACCGGCAATTGTGCACCTCCGACAATTCCAGGTATATCGAAAATATTAATTTATACAAGAAAATTGTCGGCTACTATCGTCTTTATACACAATACGAAATGGTTGACGGAAAATTCGCATCCGGTAACAATGATGATTTAGCCCGTATCGAGTCAAGATTATTCAATGTCGGGGATTTGACAAGCCTTACGAATGAATCCATTAACTTTTATTCCCTGGCATTACGTCCGGCCGAAAAATTAAGACCTATTTACAGGGATATTGAGAGCTTGAAGCTGTTTTATCTCAAAGTTGATTATGCCCGGAATCGCACACAGCGGGCCAGATTATTTTTAATCAGTCTAAAAGACTCAGCTACCGGCATCATGAAAGATCTGACAAAGAAATATAATTTGAAATAAGCGTCTTCCGGTAAGTCAATTATCAAAAGGTACGCTAAAAAACCATAAGGATCCAGTCATTGACGACTTTAATTCAGATGATATTCCCGGTGCCTTACGGCGGAATAATTATTAAATGTGTAATTTTTACTCTATGAACTTCATTTAAATAAATTAAATCTGTATGTTTGTACCTTGAAGATTCACAGAAAGACACCCCTGCCGTGGTTATAGCGATTGAAAAACAGGGTCGGGTAACGGAATATCTACCGTACTGTTATATGATTCGCCCGGAAATGAGGTTGAAGTAAAAAAATATTTAGCCGTAATAAATATTTACCCTTTCCCTGAAAATGAATCAGGGTCCCTGTTGATTTGTACCTATACAAAAATTAGATTGCTTTACTTTAATTGGTTGGCCCGATTGAAGGAAATGAAAGATAAGTGAAGTTGATGTTGTGCTATAAGAAATTAATCATCAGTTATTATTCATCTATTATGCGTAATTATAACGATTCACTTAAATGGATTTTCTTTATCCCGTTATCGGTACTTATGTATCTGTTTGGATACATACTGATCCGGATTGTTATTGCAACATTTGTTATGTTCTTTTTCCCAACATTTCCCATTCCAGAAGGTATTAATCCGGATTATGAAGGACATTATATTTATGCCTCTATTTCATGTTTTCTAAAAGATGGCTTGCCGATAGGTTTTGCCGTCTTCTTTGGAGCATATCTGATTCCCACGCACAAAAAACGGATATTCAACGTTTTTGTCTGCATTTGGCTGGTCTATATTTTATACCATTTTTATTCCTTAAAGATGAATTATAACGATATTTCCAACATCAGTTTCCTTCTTTCAATATTTTCATTGATCGGTCAACTTACCAGTATAATTTTAGCGGGATATGTTCTGAAAAGAATACGGGTCCCTGAAGCTGGGAACTATCTATAATTAATTGTTTTAGCCCGACCTGCTTTGATCGTAAAATAAATAAATATCACAGATGACATTGAATGAAAGTATCTGCACGTTAATTAGGAAGACCTGAGCAATAAAAATAAAGAACAGTCGCATTGATACATATTGCCCAATCTGATATCGGTTTATACTGCAATATCCTGATTTATTCCCATCTTTGCAACAAGAACAGAATGACAAGCAAAATGGCAAACTCACCTAAATCAAGGCCGGAATGAATAATACACAACTCATAACGAACAAAACAAGAAAGCAAAACCTAAAAGAAGCAATGGGTTTCCTGATCCTGATGTTAGTTTTTAGCCTCCAAACCAAAGCTCAGGAACTGACTGAAAATGATATTATCGGGAAATGGTCGGTTGTACAAATAAATGTCCTGACCAAGTTACCGGAAGGACAAAAAAAGACCATTGATCTACTTAAAGAAGCTTTCTTACGGTCCACGTTTGAATTTAATCCGGACAATAGCTTTGTTTTCGACTTTGAATTAGAAAAAATGAAAATTCAAAACGGTCACTGGAAATACAACGATTATAAAAAATCATTTATCATTCAGGACTGGAAAGATAAGGACACAACCAACTGGAAACTAATGGAGATATTCCCAAAAAGGTCGGGGAATCAAGTCATCTTCCAACTACCGGAATTATTTATTGAATTGATCATGAATAAAGAGTATTAATAATAACACATACAACCCCATTATGAAAAAAGTAATTACAGTAATTTCAATCATTTGTATTTGTTTCAACTTAACCTGCTATTCAAGAGGCGGATTTGGCGGATTTCATGCAGCACCTCATAGCTTTCACTCTTCACGATCAAGCAGCCATAGCGTGAACGGAAAGTCAGCAATGCATATTGGGTCTTCAAGCCATACTCATTCTATACGTTCCTCCCATAGTGTGGAAACAGGTTTTCACCACTCCCTCAGGCCGGTAACTTTTTATCGAAATAATCCAAGCTACAGAATGGTCAACAATCATTACTATCCGGTTTACCACCGTAGTCCGAATTATTTATTCTGGTATTTCGTCCTGGCCAATCACCGGACACACAGAAATGACACAATCCGGGCAAAATCGAAGGATGAATTAGACAAAAAGGTAAAATCGGTAAGCACCGAATGGTGAGAAAAGAACCTGTAGTTCTGCTTTACTAAAGTAAACAAAGCAAATAATTCAAACCACAATATTTATAAGTAATGGTCAAGAAATAATGTACTATTTATAGAACCCCAACCTCTCCCGAAATCCCTCTCCCTAGGCGATGAACTTTGCAGTGTGCTAAGAATAGAGTTATAGAACATTATATTCGTCCAATTACATATCTATCTATATTTTAAGGGTATTAACTCAGGAATATAGTTGAAAACATTGTTTATATAGTGGCTATTGTAGCTCGTTCTTTACTTCGATAAAGCAGAAGTAGAATCTATTAAAAAAAATCATATTACAAAAAGATTAAAATCAGGTAAAGTATTATTCAGATTTTAGTCTTTCTCTGTTTAATTCACTAACAATAATACGGTTTTTTATTGCTAACTATTACCTGGATATCTATAAATATGTATCTTTGCTACTCCGTTAAATTACTTATTTAAACAAACTACTTTCCTGAAATTACAAATCGCAAAAGATGAATAAGTATTCACTACCAATAATCCTATTGTTTTTAACAGGAATGATTTATTCGCAACAACGCGATTTGGATTATTATCTACAGCAAGCCCAACAAAACAGTCCGTTAATTCAAAAAAATAAAAACGACCGTAAAATTATCGAACTTGATTTACAGCAAACCGAACGCATTTTAAAGAATCCGGAGATCAATTTGGAATCGAATATACTCTTTGCTCCGATCATTACGCACACAAACGGTTCCAACCGGCTGGACTTAGTTTCAAACGGATCGGACAGTTATTCGGGATATGATTTGGGAATTACAAACGGAGGACAATACCAGGCATTCCTTTCGCTGAAACAACCTTTATTAGGCAAATCGAACTTAAAGGTTTATTCCCAAAAATCGGATATCTCCAGAAAACAGCTTGATAATTCCACCAACCTGACCGTTCATGAGTTGGAACAGTTGGTCAGCTACCAGTATATACTCTGTAACAAATCGAAAATACAGATAAAAAACGGAGAACAATTGATAACGCAACTGGATGATCAGTTGAGCATCATGCAGCAGCTTGTTGACAATGCCGTATACAAACAAACAGATTTACTGTTATTGCAAATTGAAAGACAGAACGTGGAACTCAATAATAAATCATTCGAAGATGATTATAAAAACAATCTATTCGATTTGAACCTGCTTTGCGGCATTAAAGATTCAAGCAAGGCGGATATCCGGGAGCTTGATATTCAACTGAAGCCTGAAATAGATTCCACTTCCCGGTTCCTGACTTCCTATAAACTTGACAGCCTTGGAATAGTAGCAGACCAAAACATTTCGGAGCTAAAATACAAACCACAATTGAATTTATTTGCCAATGCCGGCTTGAATGCCGAATACTTGCCAACATTTAACCGGCTAGGAGTTAGTGCAGGGCTTACTTTCAGTTGGAATATCTATGATGGCAACCAGCGTAAACTGGAAAGAGAGAAGTCGCATGTAAGCATCCAAACACTTCAGTTTGAGAAAAGCCATTTTATCACACAACAGAGTATCAATAAAGATAAAATCAAAGGTCAGCTAAGCTCACTAAAGGAACGGATTGCAATGATTGAAAACCAGTTGAAACAATACGATAAGCTTTATGCTGCTTATCAAAATGAACTTCGGCAGGGCTTGATTTCAGTCATGGATTTTAAGAATCTATTGAAAGATATGACCGCCAAAAGACAGGATTATCTGTTACAGAAAATGGAGAAACAACTGTTAATCAGTTCCTATAATTATTGGAACTATTAAAAACAGTTGATAGTTCTATAGTTGATCGTTGACAATTAGCAGTTAGCAATCAGGAATGGTTTTTTTGAAATGAACATAAACCCCGGGCAACAATCAGTATTTATATAAATCAAAATATGCGAAACATTTCTATATTATTTATGGCATACATGACGTCATTTCTAATGATCTCCTGTGTAAAGAAAGATCCGAAGGAAGTAGAACAAACGCCTGTCGTTACCGTTAAAACAGCTCCGGTAACATTTGGAGAGATCGACAACAAATTAAGTTTTAATGGGAAGACCGTTTACCTGAAGAAGAATCTGGTTGTTTCACCGATAGCGGGTTATGTACGGAAGTTATCGGCCAAGTTTGGTGATAGCGTAAGTAAAGGAAAACTGTTATTCGAGATACAAACCAAAGAAAACAAAGCATTGGAAAATTCGACCTCCGGGAATATGGGTATTGTCAATGTATTGGCTCCATCACACGGCGTGATAAACGTCCTGAATATAACCGAAACCGGAGCTTATGTAGTGGAAGGGGCACCATTATGTACCGTGGCCGAAAGTAGCGACGTGATGGTTCAATTAAATTTACCTTTCGAATTTAATTCGTTGGTGAAGGCCGGTACGCGCTGTAGCCTTATTTTGGATAAAAATACGAAGTTTGACGGAACCGTTTACCGGATTCTGCCCACGGTGGACGAGGCAAACCAGACCCAGCAAATCCTGATAAAACCCCATACAAACAAACCATTACCCGAAAATCTTAATCTGGCTGTCGAAATTCTGAAAGCCAGGCACAGCGGAAGTTGCTTAGTGCCCCGGGATGCCATCATGACCAATGAAACACAAACGGAGTTCTGGGTTATGAAAGTAGTTGATAACAAGCTGGCGATTAAAGTCCCCATAACAAAAGGGATTGAAAATGATGACCAGGTTGAGGCAGTATCTTCGGGGTTGACCAGCACCGACAGGGTGATCATTGAAGGTGCTTACGGACTGAATGACAGCACGGTGATAAAAGTGGCAAAGTGATTTGAACAAAGAACAAAGAGCCAAGAATAAGGAATAAGACTCTCTTTTTTAATGTTTTAAACCGGTTTATTCGAAAAATAAAATTGCTATAAATGGAAAAGATATTTGTCCGCTTTAAGAGTCCGATAGCGGTTATATTGTTGCTTATTGTAATTGGCGGAGCCTTCAACTATCAAAGTATGAAGACATCGCTTTTCCCGGATGTCACTTTCCCAAAGATCAAGATTATTGCCCAAAACGGGGAACAACCCGTGGATAAAATGATGGTTCAGGTTACAAAGCCACTCGAGAATGCCATCAAGGGAGTCGATAACCTGCAACTGATCCGGAGCACCACCAGTTTAGGAAGTTGTGAGATTTCCGCGTTTATGAACTGGAATTCGGATATCGACCTGGATAAACAACAGGTAGAATCACAGATCTCGCAAATTAAAAATGATTTGCCTCCTGATGTCCAGATTACGGTGGCAAAAATGAATCCTTCCATTTTACCTGTGATGGGATATTCGCTTCAATCGAACATCAAGAGTCCGGTGGAGCTGAAAATGATAGCCCAATATACTATTAAACCTTATTTATCACGGGTATCCGGTGTCGCTTCGGTACAGGTTATCGGCGGAAAGGAAAAAGAATACCGGATTGTGTTGGATGAGCGGAAACTAAACGTGTTAAAGATTAATCCGCTTGACATTCAAAAAATACTTCAGCAAACCGATTTTATAAAATCAAACGGTTATACTGTCGATTATAACCGTTTGTATTTAACAGTAACCGACGCGACCCTGAAAACCATTGAACAACTAAATGATCTGGTTATTTTTGATAATGGGATCCGTAAAGTCAAAATCGTTGATGTAGCAACTGTACAGATTGCCGAACAAAATGAATATATCAAAATAAAAGCCGATGGTAAAAATGTTCCGTTGATTGCAGTGGTGAAACAACCCAAAAGCAATTTGATTGATGTGGCCAACCAGGTCTCTGAAAAAGTAGATGAACTGAATAAGATTCTGCCTAAAGGAGTTGTACTAAAACCTTATTACAATCAGGCTGAATTTGTAAAAACAAGTATCCGCAGTATTATTGATGTACTTTGGATAGGACTGGCACTGGCCATAGTAGTCGTGTTATTATTTTTACGTTCATACAAAGCGGGTTCGGTACTATTACTTACCATTCCAATGACACTGGCACTCACCTTTATCAGCCTGAAATTTATAGGGTTTGATTTCAACATTATGACCATAGGTGCTATTGCAGCTTCCATTGGGCTTATCATTGACGATGCCATTATCGTGGTGGAGCAAATCCACCGTACCCACGAAGAATTCCCGGACAAGAAACCGAAAGAACTGGTAGGAAAAGCCATTGGTTTTTTATTCCCATCCATGGTCAGTTCATCGCTCAGCACAATTGTCATACTTATACCGTTTGAATTAATGTCGGGGGTTGCGGGTGCCTATTTCAAGATACTGACAGAGACCATGATTGTGACGTTGGTTTGTTCATTTGTTATTACATGGCTGGGCTTACCGGTTATTTACCTGCTATTTTCGAAAGACAAGGGATTATCCGATTCTGCCGAGATACATTTGGTAAAACATCGTCCGTGGATTGAAATATTTATAAAGCGTCCTTATATAAGCATGGGGTTTGTAATTGCATTGATATTGAGCCTGGCATTCATATGGCCTCAATTACAAACCGGCTTCCTACCCGAAATGGACGAAGGTTCCATTGTTTTGGATTATAATTCGCCTCCGGGGACATCACTCGAAGAGACAAATCGCATGTTAAATGAAGTGGATAAGATTCTGGAGTCAACACCTGAGGTAAAGACTTATTCCCGTCGTACAGGCACTCAAATGGGCTTTTTTATAACCGAGCCAAACCGGGGTGATTACCTGATTGAATTAAAAACAAAAAGAGATAAAAATACCGAAGTAGTTTCGAATGACATCCGGACGCGTATTGAAAAGACGTTGCCGGCATTAAAGGTGGATTTCGGACAAGTAATAAGCGATATGCTTGGTGATTTAATGAATAGCGTTCAGCCGGTTGAAATAAAAATATTTGGAGACAATCACGAGAAATTGCAAGCTTTATCAAAACAAGTGGCAGACAGCATTAAAACAATTCAGGGGACAGCTGACATTTTCAATGGGATTGTCGTTGCCGGGCCTATGTTGAAAATTATGCCAAAAGAAGAAAAGTTAAAGCAGTTTGGATTGAATCCGGCAGATTTGCAATCGCAAATGCAAACCTATATTTCTGGTCTGGTGATTGGGTCTGTACCCGAAAAAGAACAATTGACCGATATACGGATGATTTTCCCTCAAAACAATAAAACGCCCATTGAGAAAATGAAAGATGCCAAGATATGCACTTCTACCGGTGATTATATTCCTGTAAGCGAAATGGCGGACTTCAATCTACTGAGTGGTGTTACTGAAATTGAGCGGGAAAACTTGCAGACAATGGGAGTCGTTACAGCAAGGTTAAACAATCGTGACTTGGGGAGTGTTATGAAAGATATTCAGAATAAACTTTCAAAAATAAGTCTTCCTCCCTCCTACCAAATTGAATATGGTGGATCATATGCTGAGCAACAACAGTCGTTTGGCGAATTGCTTAAGATTTTGTTGATAGCTGCTCTATTAGTATTCACGGTGGTCTTGTTTATGTTTAAAGACCTAAAATTATCGCTGACAGTTATTTTTGTGAGTTCATTGGGAGTGGTTGGTGGTGTGGTAGCATTGTTCCTGACAAATACGCCGCTAAATGTTGGCAGCTATACCGGGCTAATCATGATTGTAGGCATTATTGGCGAGAATTGTATCTTCACAATCCAGCAATTTTTATTTGAATTGAAGAACACTTCTGTCAACCAAGCGTTAGTATTTGCGATATCAGCCCGATTAAGGCCCAAATTAATGACAGCATCGGGAGCTATTGCGGCACTCTTTCCGTTGGCACTTGGCATTGGGTCCGGAGCACAAATGCATCAATCGTTGGCGATTGCTGTTATCGGCGGATTAATCGTTGCCTTGCCATTATTATTGATTGTATTGCCAAGTTTTTTAAAATTAATTATAAAAAAAGAATCCAAATCAATGGAACTATAAATATCCGGCTAATTTATTCAAAATATTGTTTAACAATTTAAGCAATCAGAGATCATGAAAGTCTTAAAAATCATTCTTAGTGTAATTGCTTGTCTGATAGTTATTGCTGCTATGATTTATGCCAATTACGGCGGCTTCTCCAACATCAGAATTCAAATCAAAAAAGCAGGAGGCGAGATCTTGGTTTATAGAGATGTAAAAGGTTCTTATAGTCAAACCGGCGAGATAATCAACAAAATAAACTACGATTTGAAAAGACAATTCAAGATTGAACCGCTTAGACAGTTTGGAATCTATTTTGATAATCCGCAAAAAGTGGAACAGAGCAAACTTCGCTCCGAAGTAGGATGCATCCTTGAGAATGCCGATACGTCAAAAGTGTTTTGGTTAAAGGCTAGGTTCAATATTAAG
>JAUZOM010000250.1 GCA_030706465.1 Bacteroidota bacterium
CTACCGAAACCAATACCACGGCTTCGGTTCCGTTGCTGAGAACCAATGTACTATCGGTGACAGAAACAAGCCCATCCGTATTTTTGATCCTGGCTAAAGTGGAAAAACGGGTACCTCTGTTTTCATTATAAGTAACCGCATGGAGATTATCTCCCAGATAAACGGGCTTTGCTCCCAACGGTGCATGCCCGTGTGCACTTAACTTCTTGTCGAGGGTAGACACCTTATATTTCAACAGGCTTCCAAACCGGATATCAAAATTCAAGGCTCCTTTTTTGCTGCTGGTGAGTTTCAGTACCATCACCTTATCGGGATAGGAGATAAAGTATTCGCGGGTAAATTTCACACCATTTACTTCGTATTCCACTTTCGAAACCGCATCCGCGATATCCAGTTCCCGGTAATACTTTGCCGGTGCACCTTTATGTTTAAAGTTTAAATACAATGTGCCGAGCGGTGCATACGATTCGGAGTATTTACCCTGCAGTCTCCGGTTCAACGAATCGGCCAGTTTATAATCTTCATTTTTCAGGGCCTCCCGGATCGCCGGAAGATTCTTGTAAGCTTCGGGGTTCATGTTGGCATTTACCGGTTCGCCCGTCCACAGGGTGGCATCATTCAGGAATATCATATCCGAATTAACCCCGCCAAAAACCGATGCCCCCATTTTACCGTTACCCAATACCAGGCTCTCTTCAAAATACCGGGCCGGCTGATTATACCATAAAATATGGTCGGATTGGGCACAGACACTGCTTCCTGCAAGGAACAAGAGACTCAAAGTCGAAAGAATGATTTTTTTCATTTTCAAAGGAATTAAAATTGAAGGAACATGGACAGATCACGGCTTACTAACTAATGGAGTTTGTATCGGATAAAAAGTTTGCGTCCTACATTGAACCCTTAAACGCTACTTTTTGCACGATATCCGGTACAAACCGGCGCCATGTCTTTTTATCACCGGTACAAACCGGCCGGTAAATTTACCCAGATTTTTATGGTTCCACAAATCGGTAACCGTACAGGTCCCGTTTAACCCAAGCTGGTCGAATGTGACCGGTATGGGAGCCTCATCAGCCGCCCTGGCACCTGCCGGGTCTTGTGTAAAGACCAGGAATTTCACAGACGCCCCTTCCGGGTGTTGGATACATTCGTCATCCAATGCGGCTGTTGCCGTAAATCGCGTATAACCTTCCGGAAGTTCGTATGCTACCAACGAAATGGCGTGTACGCCAATGCCGTTCGTCTGCACTTTGCCATCCAGCGTTAATGGATTGCCCGCCACCGATTTATTGATCAGTACGTTCTGCCAGCCCGAGGTGGCACTTGTCCATTTCAGGTCGGTAAGCTTCAGGTTGCCGTTGGGGCCGGAAATAGTAGGTTCAATCCAATCCGCATGATCCCAATCGTTTCCGTTTCCGCCATCGTTTACATACAGGTAGAGTTGCCGGGCTCCCGTAATATCCACATCCACCTTTACGCTTTGCTGCTTATTGGTGCATGAAACAATGTTGCTTTTCCAAACCGCTTTATTTTCGTTAACCGGATCATTGTCCTGGGCATTGAATACCGCCAGGTATTTATCACCGCTTTTGGTATCATCGGCTGTCCAGGCAATCAGGTCGTTAGTCCGGAAGAGTTGCCGGTTGTTCTTGCTGAATTTATTTACATTCAACACCTCGTTGTTGGTCAACAGGGATAACGTGAATGCATCGTTGTCGGGTAAATTGCCCCCGAACATCAACGGCGAGCGGAATATCGAGAACAAAGTCATCATAGTGTATTGTTCGTCTTTTGTGAACTTTGTCATCCGGTTATCGCCGTTTTCCGCCCGAATACCAATGCGTCCCATGGGCAGCATATCAGCATCCGGGAAATGGCCGTTGCCAATATGGGGAGCCCAACGTTCGCAGACTTCAAAATGATCTTTCAGCGGAGTCCAGTTATCCCAGAAATCGTTCATAACCCGCCACATATTGGCATGGGTCTTCACGTGGCCGGCATCCCGGATAGGTGTTTCGCCGGGCGAAGTGCTGAATACAATTTTCCGGCCGGTACGGTCGATGGCTTTCCGGATCATCTCAACTTCCTCCCGGTGATAAGGAGCCGATAAGTCATCAACCTTTATAAAGTCAAGCCCCCACGATGCATACAAATCAAAAATAGAGTTGTAATATTCCTGGGCCCCCTTTTTCTGGTAATCGACCGAATACATATCCCCCAGCCACTTGCAAAGCCTGTCGGAATTATAAATATCACCGGCCTTCACATCCGTACCCAACACCGGCGTATTCTTCCTGACCGCTTCTTTGGGAATGCCCCGCATAATGTGGATCCCGAATTTCAGGCCCTTGCCGTGAATATAATCGGCAAGCGGCTTGAACCCTTTCCCGTTAGCCGCCGAGGGAAAACGTACCGGACTAGGCATCAGCCGGCCATACGGATCCATCACGAAAACCGCGTCCTTTTCGTTATAACCGTGCGCTTTATCATTTTCAATGTACCAGCGGATATCCACCACCACATATTCCCAACCGTATTGTTTTAAATATTTTGCCATATAATCGGCATTGTCTTTTACTTCCTTTTCTACGACCGTAGGGCCGAAGCAGTCCCAGCTATTCCAACCATAGGGAGGAGTAGGTGCCCAGGTTGTAAACTTTTGTGCCGGAGCCTGGAAAATGCAGATGGTAAAAATAATAGCGAAAACAAAGGCGCTCTTTGAAACAAGGGCCTTTATTTGTTTTGCTGGATTTTCTGGATAGTGTGTCGTCATGGTTGTGTTTGATGTTGGTTATGTCTGTGTCTGATTTTAATAATTCCGGATAAAAAGATTTCATCCCAAAAATACAGGATAAATTAGTGCAAAAATACGGTTTTGTCGTTAATGTTTCTTTCGTCCTGATTTAATTTCCTTTCACTCCTGTAGCAATTTAGGAATTTCTTTCAACTCATTATCCCGGTAAGCTCAAAATATTCCCTTTCAGTTTCGCCCGGGGCATCAGGCGCTCTTCATATCAAAAGTACCCGGTGAATGCAGTTTCCCCTTCAATTGCTTTCAATTGCATCTTTCTTTCCTCCGGACTTTCCCGACACGTGGCCGGACTTTCCCCTACCGGACTTTCCCCGGTTTCCGACTTCTGACACCTATCCGTGTTGTTATATCTCTCCAGTGTCGATTCGCCACCCAGTCGCCACCGGTTTTTATCTAAACCACACTTAAATCAGATATAACTCAGGCATAATCCATAGATAACCCATATTTATATAAATATGGGTTATCCCTGGGTTATATGTGGGTTATATATGGGTTATCTCTGGGTTATCCTAAACACGATAATGACTAGGTGGCGAATCGGCGGAGAAGAGAACATACCGGGAACGGGTAGAAACTATCGATTCGCACACGTAGGATGCTACCGGAAACAAAAAAAGAGTGTCGGTAAAAACTAAATCGCAGGTCCTATCCCAGCGTCTTTTTCAAAATTTAGTCATTCTTTTTGATTGATTAGATTTTATTTACCAAAAGTGTTAAGGGGATAAATATTTTTTATATATTTGCAGGATAAAAAGATTAACTTAAATATTAAAACAAACGAACAAAAACATGAAAAGAATCTCAAAGACAATTACATTTATTACTGTAGTTATGGTTTTAAGCAGTTGTGCATCCATAGTAAGCAGGAGCAGTTGGCCCTTAACGGTTAAATCAGAACCTATTGGAGCATCAGTACAGATAACAAACAGACAGGGGATTTCAGTATTTAGCGGACAAACTCCTGCAACAATATTATTGAAATCGAGCGCAGGATTTTTTACAGCTGAATCGTATCTGATAAAATTGACGCTGGATGGATATGCAGAAAAGACTATTCCAGTGAACTGCCGGCTTAATGGTTGGTATTTTGGTAATATTATTTTTGGAGGGGTGATTGGATTACTGATTGTAGATCCTGCAACAGGTGCAATGTACCGCTTGGATACGCCTTATATTGATGAAGCTTTAACTCCAAAAACAACAAGTGATAATGGACCTGCTCTAAAAGTTGTCAGTATAAACGATTTATCGCAGGACATGCGGAATCATTTGGTCAGCATAAAATAATTAGTTATCAAAGCTTTGATATAACGGATGCCTCTACAAGAATAATGCCGGTATCTTCCACCCGACCCACCAGATATTGTGCAAAACAGACAAGGGGGAATATCCCAAGACTTCATGAAACATTCGGTTTACACAGAAGCATAATCAGGCATACCCCAAAAGGAAAGGAAAACCACTTGAACACAAAGTTCAAGTGGTTTTTTATTCTTCTGCTATTTTAGATTGATTAGAATTTATTTACTAAATATGTTAAACAAATTGATATTTTTTGTATGTTTGCGGGGTGAAAAGAGTTGATTAGATCGCTCCAACCATAAGGATATGTTGTATAAATAAGAAAACGGTTATGCCAATCAATGGGAACCAGCGGTTCATAACTTCCTGCATTAAATCAGAGCATATAAGAAAGGATATTAAATCGGTCGTTCCTACGGAACTTGACGCACAGGATCAGGGCTTTTATCCCGGGGTTAAAACCGCCGGATTACAAAATTTTTCCTGTTAAGGCATTAGGTGGTATGAACAAGCAAGTTCGGGAGAAACGGCCTATGTTGTAGCTCTGGAATTTATTCCGTAACAATGATAAAGATCGCGATATGGAAATCGCGGGTCCCCAAATAAAAAGTAAGGGGATTTATTCCGTTGAAAATAATAACAGATGATATCGCAAGGAAATTTATTCCGTTGGAATAAGGAAATTATGCAAAGTGAGTTGTGCAGTTTATTTTGATATTACAACTAAAAGTGAGTTTTTGCAATGAGAAGATATTGGGTATTATTGATTCTATTTTTTATCGGATTGATTGGTTCGGGTATCCAACCACATGATTATTTTACCTGGATGCTGGAAGTATTTCCGGGGATTATCGGGTTCGTGATCCTCCTGTTCACATTTAAAAAGTTTCAGTTCACCTACCTGACCTATGTGTTTATCCTGGTTCATTGTTCTGTCCTGTTTGTCGGGGGGCATTACACTTATGCCGAAGTGCCGCTGTTCGACTGGGTAAAG
>JAUZOM010000251.1 GCA_030706465.1 Bacteroidota bacterium
AAACAGGACTGAAGTGATGATATACTTTCCTTTCAATTCATTTTTAAAGATGCTATTACGATAACCATACCTACAATCTTTATTTGAAAATGTGCGAACAGCCGCACTTCCTATTTCCACCGTATTCACTTCCACAATTACATCCTGGACTTCCATACCGTATGCCCCTATATTCTGCACTGCGGACGCTCCTACGTCGCCCGGAATGAGCGAAAGGTTCTCTACCCCACCCCAGGCATTATCGACGCAATAAGCCACCAGATCATCCCAGACTACCCCGGAGCCGACTTTCAAGAAAACAGAATCGGCATCTTCACTTACTTTCTCTACAGATTTGATAACAGAATGCAATACGATTCCATTAAAATCTTTTAAAAATAACAGGTTACTTCCGGCTCCGACAGGAAGGATTCGGTTTAACCGTATAGCCTCTTTTTTTAAAATAGTTTGTAAGTCTGCTATTGAATCATATTCAATAAAATAATCGGCGCTTACATCAATGCCAAAGGTATTATACGGGAGCAAGGAAGCATGTTGGGTAGATTTCATTTATTTGATATTTTGTACAACTAATTCTATTTTCGACTCAAGTTCATCCGGATGAAACCAACTGATTTCTTTATCTCGATTGAACCAGGTTAACTGGCGTTTGGCATAGCGGCGGGAATCTTGTTTAATCATGTTTACTGCAAAATCAAGCGTCCAGTTACCATCCATATATTCGTAAAGCTCCTTATAACCGACCGTATTCAATGTGTTTAATTCCTTGTATGGATAAAACTGTTCGGCCTCCTGAAGTAAACCATGCTCCATCATTTCATCAACACGTGCATTGATTCGTTCGTATAATTCCGGACGGGGGCGGTTCAAGCCTATTTTCAGTATCTTGAAATTACGTTCCTTCCGTTGTCCCGTTCTGAAATCTGAAAAAGGTTTTCCTGTCATGCTGCAAATTTCAAGTGCATGAATGATTCTTTTCGGGTTTTGCAGGTCTACTTGGTCATAGTGTAACGGATCAAGCCTTTTTAATTCCTGTTGCATAAACTCCAGGCCGAATTCCGTAAATTGTTTTTGCCAGAAAGCCCGCGTTTCGGTATCAACAGTCGGCATATAGTCCATGCCATTGCAGACGGCATCGATATACATCATGGAACCTCCCACTAACATTACAACCTTATGCTTTAGGAATAACTCATCTAGTAACTGAATGGCATCCTGCTCGTATTGTGCGGCATTGTATTCATCATGTATGGAAAGCGAACCGATAAAATAATGCTTAACCCGACTCAGCTGCTCAGCGGTAGGAGCCGCAGTACCAATCTTTAACTCCCGGTAAAATTGACGTGAATCCGATGAAATTATCGGACACCCAAAATGTTCAGCCAATTGCAGACTGATATTTGTTTTGCCAACACCGGTAGGACCTAAAATAACAAGCAATGTAGGCCTTTCAACCTGACAGTTGGCTGTATACGGTTGACTGTCTGGTTTATTCATTTTTTATCGGATAGATTTTGGCAATGACACAACTATATAAACAAAAAAACAGAAAATAATGCCTGCTTATTCTCTGTCTTTTTAAAATTTCTATAAAATTAGAATTTCGGATCTTCAGCAAACAGACTATTATCATCAAAATTCATTTCTCCAAATCCTTCTTCATCCAATTCATCCAATTCATAATCTTCATCTCCATAGAAGTTTTCATCGATCGTTGGTTTTGATACTGCTGTTATACCATCATCAGCCATAATTTGTACCGGAGCAACTCCTTCCGAAGATATACAAACCGGCTTTTCCAGATTTTTCCTTGGAATAATATCGGTTAATTCCATAAAGAATACCCGATCGGACATCATGTCAAACACATAAATCAGTTTCTGATTTTCGTCCACTAATAATTCTTCCAGTTTAGTATTTTCCATCACCAAGTTGTCGTATTCCGAACTTGATTCCATTTCCACCAAGGTCACTTCCTGTCCCTTTTCCCAATTATCGGAACACATAAAGAAAGTTGTCATCTGATTTTTCTCGTAACTTACCGAATCGAGAATTGCATTATGCAGATCGAGAAATGTTGCTTCCGAATCAATTGTAATTACGCGTACAAAATTGTCTACCTCGTCGGATAGGATTGTGAACTTATATACCATCTTTGTTAGTTTTAATTTCGGATGTAAAAATACAACATTATTTCCTATTTTCATAGAATATCACCAAAGATATTGCACAAAAAAAGCTGCAATTTTTTGTTGCAGCTTTTTTTGTATTATCTATATAATTTATTATATAACAGTTCAATATAATTTACTAACGCTTAAGTTTTTCTTCTATTTCGCGCACACTTGATCGAAAATTTTTATCACAATCCATTAAATCATTTACAATTTTACAGGCATGTAATACGGTAGCATGGTCACGTTGTCCAATCGTATTCCCAATTGAAGCCAGTGAACTTTTAGTCAGTTGTTTTGACAAATACATGGCAATCTGTCTGGCCTGAACAACTTCTCGTTTACGGCTTTTAGTTGAAATAGCATCAATAGACAGCGAAAAATATTCGCAGACGACATCCCTGATCTTCTCAACCGTATTTACTTTTCTTGTTATATTTACAATCCGGCTGATCACTTTTTCGGCCAACATAACATCGATTGGAATATTGGCAAGCGTTGAATGCGCCAGAAGAGAGACCAATACGCCTTCCAGGTCACGTACATTATCCACAACATGCTCTGCTATAAAATCGACCACTTCATCGGATATTTCCAAACCATCTCGATAAATCTTACTTTGAAGTATTGATTTTCGCAGGTCGAAATCAGGCTTTTCAATTTCTGCTGACAATCCCCATTTGAAACGTGTCAATAAACGTTGTTCGAGACCAACCATCACAATCGGCGACCGGTCTGAGGTTAATACCAATTGTTTCCCGGTTTGGTGAAGATGATTGAAGATATGGAAAAAAGTGTTCTGAGTTCCTGTTTTACCTGCAAATTCCTGAATATCATCGACAATTAAAACATCGATCGTCTGATAGAAATTCAAAAAATCATTCACCGTATTACTTCTGACCGCATCGGTATATTGAATTTGAAACGTATTCGCAGACACGTATAAAACCCGTTTTTCAGGATGTAATTGCTTAGTCATAACACCTATGGCATTAGCCAGATGCGTTTTTCCAACTCCTGATTGTCCGTATACAAAAAGAGGATTGAATATGTTTTTTCCGGGTTCGTTTCCTATGCTGATTCCGGCCGTACGAGCCAATTTGTTGCTGTTTCCTTCTATCAGGTTATTGAAATTGTAAGCCGGGTTTAATTGGGGGTCGATTTCTGGTAACTGTGGCTTATGATAAGGATTCATATAAGCCGAATTGTTTGTCATTGATTTCGGTTTCTGTTGTTCTCCCGCACTTGGTATTTGAGTCCCTTTTCCACTCGATTTATCGATCATAACCCGGTATTCCAGTCTGGTTCCCACACCTACTTCACGATATAACGTCATCCTTAACAAATCGATGTATTTTTCCTCTATGTACTCAACAAAAAATTGACTTGGCACCTGCAATACAAATATGTTATTCTCGTATTTAAGGGCAACCAGAGGTGCAAACCAAGTATTAAAAGATACTTCGCTGATATTGTCTTTAATAACGTCCAGGCAGCGACTCCATAATTGATTGTGATTAGTAGGCATCTTTGTTTAAGTTCAAAAAAAATTTATCATCGATTTATACAAACAAATAAAAACACTTTACTGAAAACCATTTTTTGTGCGGGCTATTTTCAGCACTACAAAATTCTAAAACTTTTCCGAAATAAAAAAATCCTGTTTTTTTTCAAACTTCATTCATTTAATCATCTTTTTTAATATCAGAACTTTACGCAATTCGTCTGATTCACATACAGTTATTTGTAATAATTTTGTAATATAACTGACATTAAAGGCTTTAACTATTTGAAAGTAAAATTGGCAAAAAAGGAGAAGAAAAAACCGAAACTCTTGTTAACAAAAGGTTTCGGCTGTGAAAATTCTTAAACGTTTTTTTTTTGCTGGAAATTCTATTTAGAATTAATGTAAATAAAGTCCTACTTTGATTTACTTCCAAAAAGTGAAAAATGAACATAACGTTTAGGATTTTTCTGAAGATCAATCAATAATTTATCAGCACTGGATGCTGAGTTCGAAAGATTGATATACAGGTCTTTATTATTCAACAGCATTCCGATTGTTCCTTCCGAACTATTCATTTTTTCAGAAATCAGATTCAGGTTTGCTATCGTGTGATCAATGCTGGCAAAAGTAGATTGATAATCTATTTTCTTCAAATTCCCGCTTATTTGTTTGAAGTCGGTTGTGATACCGTTTACATTGTTTAAAATATGAGGCACATCATTATGCATTAATTTCTTCAATTGAGCCGAGCTGACAGCCAAATCGGAAGTTGTATGTTCAATGGATGCCATGCTTCTGTTCAGGCTCTTATTTTCGACCAACAGACGTACTGAGCGTATAAGTGAATCGGCCTGTGTAGATATGCTTTCAATTTTAGGAACTAAATCCCCGGAAATTTGTGCCATTAATCCTGTAGCAGTTTTTGTTCCTATCGTGTCACCGGGTTGATGCATCGATTTAGAAAAATTTTCTGTGGCAAAAACCAACTGAATTGCTTTCCCTCCCATTATTCCCTCATCGTACAAAACGATTTTTGCATCCTCAGGCAACTTTATATCTTTTGAAATAGATATTTTAATCACAAACGATTCTTTTTTGGAAAAATCATATTTTATTTGTTCAACCTGACCTACTTTTAATCCTTTGATATAAACAGGTGAAGACTGTGCCAGCCCTCCGATATTTTCATACCGTCCATAATAATAACTAACCGGAGAGAAAACATCAATCCCTTTCAAATAATTTAATCCGAAATATAATACAAAAATGGCTGTAACAGTCATTATACCTACTTTAACTTCACGTGTAAAATATTTTTTTTTCATCTTTATTTCTTATTGGTTTTGGTTAATTTGTAAAACAACACCTTGTTACTTAATCATTTTCAGAGCCTCT
>JAUZOM010000252.1 GCA_030706465.1 Bacteroidota bacterium
AAAAGAATCAAACGCATTACCGGCGTTAAGAACAACAGGAGAAGATCCGTCACATCTTACTTTGTATTTTTTCCCATGTTCATCAATGTAACCGCCTAAATTAAGCTGCGAATCAGGAGTATAACCAACATTGTAACCATATCCCTCAACATTCCCGAAGGCATATACATTGGCCGTAAAACCTTTACCCGGCTCTGTTGTTCTAATCCTATGAGGGCCTTTTTTAACTCGCAGCTGCGCATAAGAATAACCTGTTCCGCTCAATGCTGTGAAAGGTACAATAACGTCATCAAGCATAATTTTTCCGACTGCATCATCTTTAACAGCAATATTAACAAAGAATTTTAAGGTTATCTCAGGGGAATCGTAAGCGACAAAAACTACCTCTTCACGGGTCTGATTTACCGGGCTGACGGTAATCAAGAATGGATCACCATCGCCGCTACTGTATAATTGATCAACACTGCCTGGATTGCTGTATTGATCCAGAAGCACCGGCTTATCAGTTTGGATCAGGGAAGCCTGATCGAAACTAAGCGAAAACGACAAAGGCAGACCTGCTAAACTTAGATGAATGGGAGCCTTATTCCCAATTTGGACAGTCGTGTTAGGTTGTGACGGTATAATATTGTAGCCATCCCAGTACCTGGTCAACAAAGGAACAGCTATAAATGTCGTTCCCCATGTCTGTACAGGCGGCATTTGCTCGTACCAGTGATCCCAGTCTTCTTCCGTATTTTTTGTGGATAATCCACCGGAAAAAACTGCTACTGGCTTATCGCTTTTAATATAACTACCTGTTAGATGGCCCTTGTTTGATAATTCTGATTGTACCTGGTAAAGTTCTCCTTTGCCCAATGTAATTGTAAATAAATTATTTGCTGCTTTTCCACCAGAAGTTGGGCATTTGGGGGAAATATTAATAGTAGTATTGTCCTCTGAAGCAACAATCACGAAC
Organism: Bacteroidota bacterium; assembly: GCA_030706465.1. Classification (GTDB taxonomy): domain Bacteria; phylum Bacteroidota; class Bacteroidia; order Bacteroidales; family Paludibacteraceae; genus Paludibacter. Next base: position 959 of record JAUZOM010000252.1, read on the forward strand.
TCGTCGAATAACCTACTGTTTTTTATAATTGCTCCATGGGAACACATGGTATAATACTCTTTACCAAGCAAGGCAGTAGGATAGATCAAAGCAGCCTCTGATGAGAATGGACTGAAATTCATGGCAAATAAATTCAACAGGCTGTCGGATACAAGGTGGATCGCTTTTTCATCAACAAACTCGGAGCCAATCGGCTCACCTCTTAAAGTATCTAATCTGATTTGAGAAGGGGTATTTGGCAGTATCTTTCCATGGTAAGAGGATGTAGTTGATTTGCCATAATAAATATCAAAAGTGCAGGTGTGGCTTGAACTTACGGTAATCTCAATATAATGCTTTGGATTGTGATTCCGCCCTTGCATAAACCCAAACCAAAAATCCTTCCCTTCTGTGGATTTGTAACATTTATTGTCTTGGGCAAGGACTGTCATGTCAATAAAGAATAAAATGAATAGGATTAGCCAGGATAATTTCATCTTACTAAATTTGATATAAATTTATCTATTCTCAACCCCAAAATCAAATTTATCAATATACTAATGTAACCGTACCGGATTGACTGTGTTTGCGGCCAAGAAAATCAATAAAATCAAGTACCCACACGTAATTCCCTGCCGGGGCATAATCACCATTCTTCAGCTTACCATCCCAACCTTTTATCTCGTTTCTTGTCTCAAAGACTATATCATCCCAGCGGCTGAGAATGACAAGGTGGTATCCTTCCTCTTTAATTGCAGCCTGGTTCAATTTAAACTCCCTGTCCACTTCATTGGGCGCATTGGGTGAAAAAGCATTGGGCGGAAAGATCCTGTTCAGGGCAACGAGCACTTCCTGGGAAATCGTATCCGAACATCTGTAAGTATTGATAGCCTCAAGCAATACCTTCTTATAGCCATGCCTTTTGAATTTATATGATGGGTCAACATCCTGTGAGGTAGTGCCTTCACTGAAATCCCAAAGGTAATGGTCTGCATTCTGGCTCTGGTTTTTAAACTTTACTTCCGGCTTGTCATTGTACACGATGGAATGATCCAACGTGAACCCGGCCACAGGTTTTGGAAAAACAAACACAAGGGTATCGCTGGTCATGCTATCTGAACAGCCTGTTGTCATTGATAAGCCAGTAAGGGAAATGGTGTAATGATGATCAGGCTCACTGTAAGTATGAGAAATACTGCTGCCATTACCCATAGCCCCGTCGCCAAAGTCCCACGTGTAGCTGATCTGATCAACAGGATCTCCCCCATTGGCTGAAAAGGAAGCATCCAACGGATTACATCCCCTGTTACCTGATGCTGTAAATGAAAAGGAGGGTTTTCGCTTCACCTCAATCTTTCCAATTTCGCTTTTGCATCCGTACTTGGAAACAACCTGGAGCCCGATAAGTGCTTTGGGCTTATTGATGAGGTTAAATGTGAAGGGCCCCTGGGTAGTACCCGGATTCTGAACTATCTCCGAAGGATCAAAGGCTGACAGATCCCAGTTATAGGTATCCTTCTGATCGCCTGATCCAACATAGGATACCTGGTGATCCGTCTTTTCAAGACATAGCGAAGGATCCAGACTGAAACCAACGGTCGGGATGGGGGCCACATAAACGATACTGTCAATGGAAACAGAATTGGTACATCCGATATCAGTTGTGACCTTCAGCTTTACATTATAGAAACCGTCCTTTTGGTAAGTATGAAAAGTATGACTATCGAAGGTGTGCTCTGTAAAACTGTCACCATAATCCCAGTCGTAGGTTACCTTTTCCGAATTTTCAGCCTTAAATTCAGCTTTGAACGGCTCACAGCCGAGCTTGTCAGCAACCTGAAACTTCAGATTGGGAATCACCTTTATATTTGGGATGGTATAAGAATCAGAGCAGCCCTGATCCGTCACCGTAAGGGAGAGATCTCTCTTGCTTTGATTCACCCCGAGGGGAATAACGTTGGAAACAATACCTTGGCCATCGGTAATGGTATCTCCTCCGAAGACCCATACAAAACGTGAGGCATCCACTGTTGCATCTCCCACATAGCTGGCTGAGAGGTTGTAATGATAGCATTTGGTGGAGTCAATGGAAAAACTGACTTCAGGTATTTTGTGAAAGCCCAGTTTAAAGGTGGTATCACTCGTGCAATATTGATCGATAGCCTGATAAATAAAAGAATAACTTCCGAATTCACTTACTTTTACACCCAGTCCTGTTGTTTGAACATGCGGATCGGTACTGGTGAGTGAGAAATTTTCTGCATTTGAGGTAATGTCCGCCGTTGTTGATTTACTGCCGCAGATTAAAGTATCAAGACCCGAGATATTAAACACAGGATACTTATGAAGGAATACTTTAGCAGTACTGGTCAGTTTACAGCCTGCCGCTGTTTTCAGATTAACGGAATATGTGCCCGGAACTGAAACTTCAATAGTTGAATTGGTTGAGCCGGTATTCCAACGATAAGAGCTGTGGACACCGGGATTCAGCAGGATTTTTGTTCCTTCGCAAATATTTTCTTCAGCATTCAAAAGCGAAACAGGCAGTGGATTCACGTTGACTTTAAAGGAGGCAGTATCTTTACAAATTCCGTGTGTAGCCGTTGCCAGAAATCTTTGGGAGTTTTCAGGCGATGTCTTTGGATTAGACACCGTAGCTGAAGAGAGGTATTCCGAAGGTGTCCATGTATAGGAAAGAATAGCATCCTCTCTGTTAAGCTGCACAGTATCTCCTTTACAAATTGTTATCTCTCTGAGAGGGTCAAAACCGATCGTATTCACCTGAAGATCAATAGTAGCGGTTAAATCCAAAACAGGATCACCAGGCATCCCTCCAAATTCAATCAGATACCCGGCAGGACAATAATCGCCTGTTCCACCTGCATCCGGTAGATCGTTCCAGAAATAAGAATATATTGGATTTTTAGAAAAAAATGTAATGTGAGCATAACTTTCACTGCCACCGGAATTGTTAGGCTCTGAATAGGTGTCATTTAAGTTCCAGTTACTATAAGCGTTGTTCACAGGACCATATAGAGTCTGATTACTTTTATACTGAGCACCTGAACCTTTCCAGAAAAGGGTACCGCCATTCAATCCTTCAGGTCCTGTTACCCACTTCCACATGCCTTCGGAATCTCTATCCGAAGCTCCGATCCATCCAACACCTTTGGTTTTAGTTTGGATAAAACTATTTTCTACAGCTGTAGTAATAGTCGCCAAATAGCCATGCATCCCGAAATAAGTAGTCGCTTCAGCTTCTTTTTTGGCATCAGTCCAACTTATCCACGGATGTCCAATAAAGCGATAGAAATGACCTGTAGCAGGCAGATAATCCGCATCACCAAGCGAGATAATAATTTCCCTGGGGCCTGTTGCCAAAGTACCGCTATTAAAGTGCTTATAGTATCTTACATTCCGGAGAGCTGCTTCGTATTCTTTGGGATCGGAGCTTCCGGAAAGAATAAGAAATCCTTGCACAGGAAACCAGGTTCCTGTTATTTTATTATCCAAACTTTTATAAATTAATTCATCTATCATCGACACAAATCCTTTGGTTATTGAAACCTTCACTGAATTTATATTTGGATCACCTTCAATGGTTAATTTATCTGCTATAAAAACGGTGTCTTTACAATATTGAACGGGTTCCGGATTGTTGGTTTTAATGGTAAACGCATTGGTCTGCCCTCCCGAAGGGAAAGCATACACAAGACAGAAGAAAAGGAAAATTAAGTTTGGTTTCAATTAAGTCAATTTCATCTTGTTCAACGAACCAAAAATACAATTTATTTGCTTTTCGAGGTCTGGAAATTTGCCTTGTGGATATTTTAATTGAATTGTATACCGGCTTAGACACATGATGTTAAATTAAAATGATTTGCTTTAAATATATCATCAGAAACTTTGATAATTTCACTTTCCCAGCAATCACTGTTTCAAAAATATGTTTAAATTGCAAAACATTGTAGAAGACGTTAATTCTATTTTTATCGACCGCATAACGGAGTATTTTGGATTTTATGAAAACGACCATGAGAAAATTTTTCTCACC
>JAUZOM010000253.1 GCA_030706465.1 Bacteroidota bacterium
AAACTTCTTTGATCAGACTGTTAAACCGGTCGCTTACATCATGAAACTCAACGGCATCTATCTTCCAATGACGGCCTGGCAATTCCACCTTTTCTACACCGGGAACTTTCCCGTTGCCTGCATCCGACATCTGTTGCTCCTCAGAATTAATCGATGATGGGACCCATGGCGTATTAGCTTTACCACGTAAAAACAAATCACAGGCTATTGCCGGACAGTCCGGATATAAACGAAATACACGCTTTACCTCAATACTGCCAATACGGCAGTTCACTGTTGCTTCCAAATGTGATGAGATAGCTGACCCTCCTGGAATATTTTTGACGGTTAAGCTCCCATTCTCCCCCTGACCTGTAACGCCGGGAAATGAAATATCCGGATTTTTAGCATTGCAAACCCACACAGATTTAGATTCCTTATTCTCAACTGAAAATGTCTTGATATTGCCATTGTTCCATATAAAACATCTCTTCATTCGTGAAGTTTCAAGTATCAGGCTGTCTCCTTCAAGACGTGCAGCACAATAACCCGGATCTCCCGGCTTATCGGAAACGGGATATACAGATTGTCCATCCTGCGCAGAAGCCGGGAAAAGAGAAAATAAAATAGTACCGATAATAACAAATGTCTTTTTAATCAATTCTGCTAATCGTGTTTTTATAAGAACTAAACTTTTATTGAAACTCATTTTCATAGTTGTAGGTAAGATCATTCTTGTATGTTATTTTTTCCATCTAAAAAACTGGATTTTACAACTCATGACGCCGCTTGCACCTAATGCAAATCCTCCTAAAACAGACTTCTTTAAAAAATCTCGACGATTGTTATTCATTTATTATTTGAATAGGTATTTATACGACATTGGAAACAACATCGTATGACGTTAAATTGTGGAATGCCATGTACTGACGGTTTGCACGGCAGTGTGAAGAAACGAAACGGGAATAAATCCCGTTTCGCCTTAATAATTCAATCAACTTCTTTGGGCTCCTGCCAGTATTCAATCAGATCGCCATCACTGTTTCACTCATAGAAACTGGCAGTGTCCAGATAAAAATAGTTGCTTTAAACTCTCCGCCAATAAAGAGTTTCTCCTCGTTTCCAAAAATTATCTTTTCGGCGCAGTATAGATCTTATAAGCGTTATAAATCGTATCAATACCCCTATTAGGCAGGAAGAACGCCGTACGGAATTGCAACTCTCCGCCTTCAGGGAAGTCGGTCAAAACCAACGAATTGGTGACCCTGTTAATCCTGATATTATTCTCCACTCCATGACTATCGGTAAAGCGTATTTGAGAATAGACTACACTATCGCCGGAGAAAGTCTTGGATAAACCCAATTTAAACTTTAAGGAGTCGTAAACATATACCTGGGATGTGATACTTCTTGCATATAATTTCTTTGCAAAATTCTCTCCCCATGAGGTGACTGAAGCCGAGGAGTAAAGGGATGTTTGTCCACTACTGTTGATGTTTCGAAATTCAAACAGTTGGGTCCCTTCGGGCAGATTTTCAACAATGATCGAATCTCTCTGTAAACCAGGTGCGTTACGGACAAAATTCTTCACAATCGAATCTTTTCTCATGTTCCAGTAGATAATCGTCTGATCAATCTTAGGATCGGCGCTAATATACCAGGTTATTTTAGCCCTCCCTAAACCTGGCCACATCCGGATAGTGTCCACCTTTCCCAAATAGATCTGCTCCTCCAGATTGGTATACTTGCTCTGAATATCATTCATGTTATCGCAGGATGTCGTAAGAAGGAAGATGCCCAGCAGGCCCAAAATTCCTGAAACTATTTTATTTATCTTTTTCATATTTTTATCAGTTTATCATTGTTGTGGAACCGTATCGTCGCCATAAAAGGTAATCTCTCCCATCGACCAATAATTGTTGGCAGGAGGAGGAGATACCTTTGCTATCGCCCGGACAAATAGCCGGACATACCGTACAGGCGCTGCAGTAATGGGCATTGTGTATTCAGTTCCGTTTGCGCTCTGTTCATTTATAGCCGCTGATGTTGTATATATTGGTATTGAGTGGTATCCCAAATATTGCCAGTCATTTTTAAAGGTCCTTGCGGGAAGTGGAGTGTTTGCAGGAACTTTAAGAATCGCCCCGTTTCGAAGACTCGTCTCATCCAGCCAATAAGGCTGATTAGAAAGCAAATCAAGATCTATTTTATTAGTGCCCCACAGTTCAAATTCGGTGATGTTGGCCTGCCCATAGGGTGAATTAATATGGTAACCATGAATCACGATCCGGCTTAGTTTAGCCACCTCCTTTATGTCAAAGGTCATTGATAAACCACTGTTTCCAGGTTGAGTGAGCCATCCGTGACCAGATGTATTTACAATATTATCCCAAAGCGTTGCTATATTACGGCCCGATAGATTGCTTGTATTGTCGTAAGGTATAAATGATCTGTAATCAGCATATGGCTTAGGGATTACTCTCTCAAAAAATGGTGTGGTGGTATACCTGACGGTATCGGAAATATTACCCCATTTGTCTTCGAAAGCAATAGCGAAGGTGGTCTCTTTTGCCTCAAAGCCCCTGAAAGAATGACTATCATTTTTCAATTCAGAAAAGTACCTCGTGGCGGTCACCAACTGATTGCCTTTCGATGCATCTTCAACCATTAAATGAACTCCAAGTTCAGTTTCCTTGGGATTATCCCAGGATGCAATGATTCCTCCGAATCCCGTAGTAAATTTTAACGAATTTTTTGCAATAGAGACAAGTGACTCCAACGGTTCAAACTCTAAAGTAACCGGTTCGGATTTTTGTTCATGCTTATTTACTTTATAAAGGGCTACTTTCACCGAATTTTGATTATCAAATCCCTCTATTGTTAAAGTGTTCTTATACACGGAAGATTTTTCGGTGAATATCTTGCCGTTCCGTTTATATTCGGCCATTACATACAATATATTCGAATCGTTCGGAATGGTGTAGGAAATGGTTGCACCCCCATTAATCGGGGTTACGACATATCCCTCAATCGCTCCTGAATTCCAGGGTTTCAGGGCATTTTTATCTGACTGCTCGCAGGAAAAGAAACAAAATACCAACAAACCCAGTGTGACTATAATACTATATTTTTTCATACTTTACTATTTTTATTCTGTTGTTTAAAACTAATTACCAGCCATAGGTTTGCGTTAAATTTGAATTAATTCTAAGATCCATATCCGTTAACGGGAAAAGGAAATCTCTAAATGTTACCTTAATCCCATCTTCATATTCTACAGCTTTGTAAGTTAGACTAAGGTCCTTGCTATTATTCCATTTAGTAGGTACCAACGTCCAATACTGGTCAGCAATTTTCCATCGGCGCACATCCCACCAACGTTGGGCTTCAAACGCCAGCTCAATCATCCGCTCCTTTCTGATAATTTCACGCATACCGTCCTTGGTAGTCGGTTTAGCGGGAATTTTGGAATAATTGCTCCAGGATTCCACCACACCCTTGAGTCCTGCCTGACTTCTGACCCTATCGATCCATTGATAAACCTCAGCATCGGGCTGGTCTTTCATTTCATTAAGCGCTTCACTGTAGAGCAAATAAAGATCTGCCAGACGAATCAGCGGGAAACGGTAATCATAAGCAGTATAGTATTTGTTGGCATCACCCTGGCTAGCCGATGTTTCAAACGGAACAATTTTTTTAACCATGTATCCCATCCTTTTATCATTAATCTCACCAATACGCAGTTTAAGAAAGGGACTGAAAGTGGCGCCTCCGTCTTTGGTACAGGTGGCAAGCTCATAAAAGCTTCGATCGAAACCCAAATCTGCATAGAAACGTGGTTCACGGTTGTAATGCAGGTTGATGGTGGTCTCTCCATTAGCTATGTAGGATAGATGTTTATATGCCGGTGCATTAGCGGGATGCAGGTCAAATCTGCCGGCATAATTATAATCTTTATCTTCGGCAATAGGAACACCGTTATTGGAATAGAAGAGATCAGACATATGCCATGAAGCATGGTAATAACCCATATATGAAGGCTGGTCTGTTGTGTACAGCTCAGCGCAAAGCTCCTTAATCAGATTCCCCAGATTACCTCCGCCTGGTATAGCCCCTTTATAATCACTAAATTGCTCTTGTGACGCCCAAATTACACCTGTATTGCGCTCCACATCTTCGGTAACCGCTTTTCGGATGGTCATTTCGGTTACCAACGTATCATTCATCTTGAATGTTTGCGGGCCTCCGCTGAATTTATTGAACTTATAGAGGCTAAGCCCGTTACTTTCACAGAGATCAATGGCCTCTTTGAGCGCTGCGGCAGCCTTTTCCCATTTTGAATTATCGTATGTACTTGGGATCAACTGCTTACCCCGTTTGTCTATCCATCCGCTATAATCGGTATTACCGTTGAAAAGAGGACTGGCCCCCCATACCAGCACTTTTGCCTTTACGGCCAATGCAATGATTTGTGTAATTCTCCCCTGTTCGGATAACGGATCGGGCAGAACGGCAGGAAGATCGGGTATTGCCTCGTCCAGCAACTTCACAATATAATCTACACACTCATTTACCGGCTCCCGGTAAGCCTTTACCTCTTCAGGAGTAGCCGAAAGAGGCAGATTATCTTTTATCAGAACAATGGGACCGTACAATTGCATCAAAAAGAAATGATAGTAAGCCTTCAGGAATTTCACCTCGGCAATCCATCTGGTCCTTTCCTCCGGCGAAACGTCTTTGGGAATGTGAATATTTTCAAGAAAAATATTGCAGTTGCGAATGCCTGCATAGAGCGCTTTGCCGCCGTTAGTTCCGGACCAATAGTTCAGGTAAGGGTTATTGGTGTTCTGGAGTCCCGAGGCTATGGCCCCGCCCTGGTAACCTTTTTGTCTGGTTTCAAACCCCCAATCCAGTTCGTCCCTGCTGGTAAACCAGCCTGGATAAGCAAAAGGACTCGTGG
>JAUZOM010000254.1 GCA_030706465.1 Bacteroidota bacterium
AAAATGTCACCGTAGTGTTCCAGTATCACTCCGGGTTCTTCAGTCTTTGCAAGATTATCAATCGCACGTTCAATGTAAAACTTAGCCAATGAATAATTTCCTTGTTGATATAGAATCCAGGCATAGGTATCCAGGTACGTGCTGTTCTTAGGCTCCAGTTCAACTGTTTTGGCACTCATCCGTTCCGCTTTCTTCAGATCTGTCTTATCCAACGAAAGATAATAGGCATAATTGTTCATGACCATGATATTCTTCGGGTTTGCAGCAAGCGAAGACTCATAATTAACAAAAGCCGAATCTTTCTTCTCAAGTTTGAAATAAATATCGGCTATCTGTGCATAAAAATCACTTTTCAATTCCGACTGATCATTTGCTACCAAAGGCAGTCCCTGCTGATAAGAAGCCAATGCTCCCCGGTAATCCGCAAGTTGGAATTGCGCAATTCCGCGATAGAAGTACCAGACCGGAAGTTTCGGCAGATTTTCTATAGCCCGTGCAGTGGTAGTCAATATCTGTTTATAATCCTTGTCCCCGATATGGATCTGGATAATACGGTTCCAGGTCTGATCATTTTTCGGATTGATGTTGATCATTGTCTCCAGTTCGGACAAGGCTTCATTATTCCGTTTCTGATATTGCAGAAAAACCGCATAATAACCATGGACCTGTTCCTCCAGGGGATACCTATCCACCAACAGTTTAAATAAGCTTTCCGTTTCTACCAGTTTGGTCGAATCCTGTGCGAACTTTTCGACATATTGTCCCAACACGCTTACCTTGGTCTCAACCTCCAGCTGGTCACTCTTCAGGGCACTGACAATCGATGCCATCGCCTTTTCAGGTTGATTTACCGATTTATAGTATTCCGAAAGCGATACATACACATACGGGTTTTCTGGATCGTCCTTCAATACCTTCTGGTAAATCTCAAATGCCTTTTCCGGTTTCTTTTGTTGCATGAATATATCACCGCGCAGAACCTTATAACGGCTCTCGGTCGGATATTTATTAGCCAGTTTATCGATTTCAGCTACTCCTTTTTGCGCCTTGTTTAAGGAAACATACAGCTGGAACTTCTCAAATGAAGTGGTCTCATTAATTCCGTTCAGGCTTTCCAGCTTATCATAAGCCGCAATTGCTTTATCGTACTCCTTCGTCTGCTTGTAAAACGTGGCAAGCATGTTATAGACTTCTTCCTTGTTCGGATATATTTTCTGCAGGTTGTATGCAATTTCTATGCACCGTTTCCAGTTCTTCAAATCGGAGTACATGGAGATTAACCGCACGTTATACCACCAGTTGGATGGATCAATCCGGATTGCTTTTTCAAGGCATTGCACCGCATTGTCATTAAAGCCTATCAGGGAATACAAGATCCCCATCTCCGACTGTACACCCGCATCCAGCGAATCGATAGCCATACATAACCGGAAGGTCTCCAACGCCTGGTCGAACTGCCGGTTCTCTTTTTGCCTTACTCCTTCATAGAAATAATAATCGAACTGACGCCGTGTCGAATCGGTTAGCTGCACTTTCCTTTCGCTTCTTACAACTGATTTCTTAGCTGAAGCCAACGATGTAAAAGCCAGAAAAAGCAGTAAACACAGACAATATTTCTTTAACATACTCTTTAAACTTGGCTCATTAATGTTTTCCCGTATGGCCGAATCCTCCGGCACCACGGTCGGTAGCTGTCAATTCCGTTACCTCTACCCATTCGGCCTGTGCATGCGAGGCAATCACCATTTGGCAAATACGTTCCCCGTCGTTAATCAGAAAATCGTCGGTCGACAGGTTAATCAGGATAATACAAACTTCACCCCGGTAATCGGCATCAATTGTTCCGGGCGAATTGAGCACGGTGATTCCTTTCTTTATGGCTAAGCCGCTCCGGGGACGGATCTGGGCTTCATACCCTTCCGGAAGCTCAATAAATAATCCCGTGGGTATCAATTTTCTTTCCAACGGTTTGAGGAGTACCGGCTGCTCAATATTGGCACGTAGATCCAATCCCGCCGATAACGGGGTGGCGTATTCAGGTAAAGAATGCTTGGAATGATTGACGATCTTAATCTTCATGTTCATTGGGTTGATGGTAAATTCAGGAACTCGCCTTGGGGATCAATTAAAATATTCAAAACAGTACCCAATTGTTAAGGTTTGTTGCACTGAATTATTAATCACCGAATTTGCTTAGCCACAAAAATACGACTTTTATCGATAACCCCGATAATGAATGATTGAAAAATATGCTTTTTTCAAAAATCAGTATGTTATTAAGTAGTTGGGACAATAGATTTTCCTGTTTAATACAACTGGTTTTTCTGTGAAGAATTTAAAAAAACTAAGGAGGGCAGGACACAATAGTCAACTATCGACCGGTATTTTAAGATTACAAGCTCAGGAAGATGGCTGGAAATAATAAAACCCGGCAGAACCAATTAAATGATAAGACACTATTTACTTTCTTTTACTTAAATGGCGCATTTTAAATTCCCGTTCGATTTATTTGACTCCCGGCACGACTCATCCCAGCCGGCAGGTCCAACCGGCGGACATACATTGAATTTTCAGGATAGACGGAAAAACAGCGTGAAGTGGCATTTTCTTTTCCAAAAAAGGGAATTTTCTCAGTCTGGGTTCAACCTTATTTCGGTCTTATTTCAGTCTTATTACCGTCTAGGTTCAGAGGGGGTTCAGTGAGGGTTCAGTGAGGGTTCAGTGAGGGTTCAATGAGGTAAGCCTAACTGAACCCCCTCGAAACCCCCTCTATACTCCCGTTGAACTGTCTCTATACAGAGAATGAACCCCGGAGGAAGTAAGACTGAAGTAAGAGGATACTACCCGGGGAGGAAGAATCCGAAATGAAACAACATCAGTCAACGAGTTGGAATCCGGATAAGGATCGACCTCAACATCCCTTCAACTTTGTCCGATGGCCGGGTGCCCGATAAATAGTCAACAGAGATTGTCCAGGTGTATAAAATGGACATTCAGTTATTCCACCCACTTATATTTAACTATTATGCCAAAAAATACACCAAATTGAGAGATAAGATCCTAAATCCCGATTGCGAGTAGCCTGTGATTAATAAAAATGGTAGTCGTCTTTTGTGTTAAGAGCATAACAAATAGTCACTAATTTATACCGCTTGGTAACGTTATTTGCAACTTATCCTTTTATTTCGACCAATAGTCCCCTTTTATAAAATATCATATTTGTTGACATAAATTGCTATAATTAACTTTGTACAATCTTAAGTATGATAGTTTAGGGTGAATAATTACAGTTCTTTCTATTTCCCCGACCCATCACTGACTTTGAAAGCAATTCTAAAGGTGATTTATTGTCATTTTAGGCATCAGTTATTTCTCAAGAGATGTATATGTTAATTCGAGAAAAAAAGAATGAATGAAGAAATTTAATACTTTTTGGAAAATTGTACTAATTATTTTTACGGTTTCAACAAGTATCATTGCAGTTTTTATATGCTATAACATTTTGGACAAACATTTTGGAGCTTTTGAAGAGCATTATCCTTTTAATACAAAGTTCGACCAAATATATTATCATAATAGGAGCTATGCGCTAATAGATCGGCAAACAGATAAACTGACAACTCCCAGAGTTGAATGGATTACTGTTCCCGGTAAAAAGGATACACTTATAGTTTTTTGCCAACATAAAAAACGCGGTTACATCAATGCTAACACTGGAAAGATTGTGATAGAGGCAAAATATGACTATGCCTGGGCATTTGCAGAAGGAGTTGGAGCAGTAGTTCTAAATGGTAAGCTTGGTTTTATTGACAGCACTGAACATTTGGTAATACCCTATAAATTCACGTATTCAGGCGAAAAGGAAAAGAATGTTGATCATGTATTCTCGGGAGGATATTGTACAGCAACCAATTCTCAAGGAAGACAAGGGGTCATCAATAAACGTGGAGAATGGGTAATATCTCCACAGTATGACTATATCAACAACTCGGTTATCGGTTATCGAATCGTGAAACTTAACCGAAAATATGGTTTGTTGGACAGTAAGTTGAAATTATTATTACCAGTAGAATACGACCATATTGAAATACAGAAGGGAGGATTACAGATAGCAAAGGATGGTGTACAGCAACTGGTATCGTTTGACACTAAAACGATATTAAAACCTTTTGTGTATGAAATGATAAAGAGCCTTCAATATGATTCTGGTCGAGCAGATTCTGCCGGAACAGAAATAATGATAAACACGAACTGTTTTGCCTATAATGTTTTTACCAAATGGGGATTAATGAAACGAGATGGTACAGTAGTGACTAAAGCAATCTATGATGAAATTGAAGGATTGAGTGACGATTTATTTAGTTGTACCAACGAAAGCTATAAACTCACCATTTCTTCAAAAGGAAAATAAGCCATTCATTAAGCTTAAAATCATGAACAAATTAAAGCTGATTTTTCGATGGTTACAAAGAAAGAAAACTGATGTTCCACTTAGAAACGAGGAGGAAGAACTATTGACACCCATTTACGAAAGCGCAGTCAAAGAAGCAGAAGAAAGTATTTTCGAAAGAGCTATTGCATCCTACGGTCACATCCCAAGGTTGGATGAATCAATCGGAAACAGATTACCGAAAGTGGGTGCTGAATGTGAATTAATTATTTTGGTAACAGAATCCAGCTTTCACGAGGAGGATTCTACGTCTTATCAAGTCAGGAGCAAGAAAATGTCTGCTAAGCATGAATTCTTTGCTATTGACGATTATTCAACATTTATTTTAGAATGGCCAAAGATGGTTGAAAAAGGATTTGTCGTAACATCTGCCAGAAGAATTGAGTATGGACTGATTGAAATAACTAAGTGCATTCAGGATAGAGGTATTGGTGATAGCGATGGGTTTGGAGTGGAAGCGGATAC
>JAUZOM010000255.1 GCA_030706465.1 Bacteroidota bacterium
ACTTACAAGAGTGTTGACCAATTGCGTCAGATTTAATCTTGGATATTTTGTCTGGTCATTCAGATCATTAATATTTTTTATGGGCTCTGTAACATAAGGTATGGTACCGTATTGTATTCCAAGCTGCAAATAAAGCCATGAACGAAGTGCTCCAATATCTGAATACCGTTGATTAAACTGATCTACAGTGAGGGTATGATTTGCCAGCATGACTTTAAAATTTGCCAGGGCATCATTGCAATTCTGTATAACCTCATAGAATGGTCGAGGATCTGCATACGGATTATCCGCAGTTACGGTATGGGTACTCAATTGTTTTAAATATTGATCCGAATTAGGCGTTATATCAGCCAAGTCTGATCTCAACTCATTCAATATTACATAACGGTCCATGATACCCAAAAATTTACCATAGATCCCGATTACTGCCCCATCAGCATCAAATACGTTTCGATACATCTGATTCGCAGGAATTACCGATTTAGGTTGTATATCAAAAGCTTTTTTACAGGAAACTAAACTCAGGGATATAACAACCGGCAAAACAATTATTAATAATGTGATTATTTTCTTTTTCATAATGAATTCATTATTTGTAAACACTGATGTCTGGTTTTATAATCCAACTCTAACACCCAATTGCAGCGTCATGAACTGTGGTTCAAGTCCCAGGTCAATTCCCTGACCGAAAATACTCCCTGAGGGACTAAATTCAGGATCATAACCTAAATATTTGGTCAATGTTACCACATTGTTCCCAGTTGCATATACTTTCATGTATTTAACCAATCCGGGTTTTATCGGATAATCGTAAGTCATTGAGATGGTCCTCAAGCGGATATAAGATCCATCTTCAATCCAACGATCAGAGAAGCGTGAATTGCCAGTTGGATCGCCCCAAACTGCTCTTGGAACATTGGTAATCTGTCCATCAGCTCTCCATCTGTTAATTACATCGAGTGTTTGGTTCTGAGCTCCGGACATCGATTCAAGTGCATAACGCGTGTAATTGTAAATATCATTTCCCTTACTGAAAGTAATTAAAGCATCGAATGAAAATCTTTTCCATGAAATGACATTGCTGATTGCTCCGGTGAAATCTGGATTTGGATTTCCAATTACCTGCATGTCCTTGCTGTCAATGACCTTATCTCCATTCAGATCCACAAACTTAACATCTCCACCTTGGAAAGGCACCAGATTTCCGCTTGAATTTCTGCTCGAAAGACCAGCACTTGCTGCCTCTGCATTGGTTTTATAGATGCCATTTGTTTTATACCCATAAAACAGATTGGCTTCACTTCCAACTTGTGAAATATAATATGCATTGGCATAGGGAGTGATCAGCTGATTACCGGGTATTTTGGTGATTTCATTTTTTGAATGGCTCAATATCAACCCCAAATCCCATTTCAGGGTACGATTGATTAATCTTCCGTTAACCGCAACCTCTATACCCGTGGTTTTCATGGCACCATTATTTGTAATGGCGTAAGAAAATCCACTTGTCGTATTGATAGGTTCATAAGTAATCATATTGTCGGTATGATTCCGATAAACATCGACACTAAAGCTTAAACGTTGATTCAAGAGTGCAGCATCTAAACCGAGATTCATTTTAGCCACGTTTTCCCATTTAAGTGCAGGGTTGGCAATATTACCTCTCACGATACCTTCCATCCCCAATAAATTCTGGGGTACATAATATGGTTTTGCAGTGTAGTTTCCAATATCGTCATTGCCTACCAGTCCGTAGCTTGCTCTCAATTTTAACAAATCGATAAATTTAACATTCGACATGAATTTCTCAGATGAAATCAACCAACCAGCAGCAACGGAAGGCATAAATGCATATTCATACCCATTATAGGTAACCGTCATTGCTTCAGGTACGTTTGTTCCGAATCTGGATGAACCATCGACTGCTGTATTAAATGACAGAAAATACTTATTCAGCAATTTATAATCCGCATTTAAATAAATATCCATCCAGTTCCAATCACCGATTTGTCCTCCGACCTGACGCAATGAAGGAGCTCCGTTTCCAACACTTACAAAATTATCGGTAGCAGAATTATAGCCTAGCCCATAATCCTGTGAACTTGTATTGGTTTGAAAACGCTCACCCAAATTGAGGGATAAGTCATGAATATAACCAAATGTTTTCGCATAGGTAAGACGCGTATCATTAAACAATGAATACAAACGTTGAACGTTACTTCCAGATCTATTAAATGCAAGCGCCATGCTTAACGTGTCATTTGTAACTCCATTCCTTGGTATGAACATATTTTCACGTACCTTATCAAAGGTCACACCAACCAATGAACTAGCCGTTAAATTCTTAGTTAATAAATATTTTAAACCCACTGAACCTGAAAAACGATAGTTTCTGTTCAAATCCTGTACATTTTGAATCACAGCTGTAGGGTTACTAACGTTCAGAATATCTACACCCGCCAAATTGGGTGATTGTGATCCGTCATCCCCAATTGCATAAATTGGAAGAAAAGGTGCTTTAATCAACCCCAGATAAAGCGGATTGGTTTTATCGTTGATGCCCTGGTCTTTCAAATTTTGCTCATTATAGGTAAACGCCAGGTTAGCATTGGCCGTTAACCTGGAAGATAATTTCAAATTTGCATTGAAACGGGTAAAATAACGCATTAAGCTTGTATTGGCCGTAATTCCTTTATTTCCGGTATACCCTAATGATAGGGCATATGTTGCAATATTATCACCACCTGTCACTTTTAACTGATAATTCTGGTTGTAACTATTCTTCATTACCTGATCCTGCCAGTTTGTTTGGTTGTGATAACGGTAATAATCCGGATTATTCGTTTTGCTGTCATTCATAAAAGGAAGAGCCATGATCTGATCATCTGTCAAACCGGAAGTCTTTAAGATATCCGATAAGTAAGTCCGATAATCACCAGCTTGCATTACCGGGATCTGACGTGGGGTAGCATTGAATCCACCATATGCTGCAAAGTCAATCTTTGTAGCCACATCCTTTGCTCTTGCAGTAGTGATCAGGATAACGCCGTTTGCCCCCTTAGTCCCATAAAATGAGGTACCATCCTTTACAACGGTAATATTATCGATATCATTGATTTCAATATCTGCCATGGGATTATTGGTATGCCCTGTAATCAATGAATTTCCGTAAGTATTATCATCATATATAATACCATCCACTACAATGAGCGGTTGGTTGGTTGCATGCAACGAATTATAGCCTCTTAAAAATAAATCAGCTCCGATAGCAGGTGTACCCGAACGCCGGATTGCGTTCAAACCGGATACTTTCCCTTGCAAATAGGTATCGGGAGTTTCGGAAGTACGTTGCCAGTTCCCGTCCGTATTAAACGAAGTAACGGCGGAGGCAATTTTATTTAAAGGAACATTTCCATAAGGCATGTGTGCCAAATCGTAAACTGACTGAAAAGTATCTTCGTATAAATTTACTTCCATCGTTTTCTGGCCTTTCAAAGGAACTTCAATTGCCTGATAACCCGGACCGGAAATCATTAATACGGTACTTTTTTCATGTATAGTAATGGTAAAATTACCTTTATCATCGGTAATGGCAGCAGAATATCCGGGAACACTGATATTGATACCAGCCAAACCATTCCCTGTGGATGCATCTTTTACTATACCTTTTACCTTAAAACCATCATTTTTCTGTTTGGTTACAACAGGTGCTGTGGGCTTTGTAGAATTATTCTGAGCAAATGAATATACGTTGATTAATCCTATAAACAAGCTCAACAGTAGAATTCGTGTAGCCGCTTTTGTAAACATGTGCATAAACATCAGATTTAAAAGCATTTAATTAATTAAGAATTGGTACAAATTTAATGTAGTCTAGAACAAGTGAATTTGCTCCGTTTGATGTTGAATTAGCACCGACAAGAAATGTATCCGTTTTTCCAAAAGATGAAGGCGTATAAGTACCAATATAAACCTCATTGTAATTGAAAAGAGCCACTTGTGTTAAAGGCAGTGTCGGTAATAATGTCGGACTTCCAAAAGTTATTGCCTGTGAAAAATATGTCACGGTACCTGTTGTATTGAAATCTCTTAAAGCGACCCAATATACCTTATAGGCAACTGAATTTAATGTCGGCAGATAATGGACCCAATAATTTGCTTTTCCGGTATTATAATAATAAAGCTGGGTGAAATCCATCTTTGTAGTCGGATTTCTTCTTGTTATCGTAGTCCTGGTTCCATAGGATCCCATATTGCTTCCATAATAAGGTACGGCATTTTTAGCACTGCTTACGGGGAATTCACCCTGGATAATGACCGGTTTTATTTTACTTGACATTTTATAATCAATCCGGCTCATTACATAAACAACGCCATTGCTTAACTTATGCTTTTCAACAATTGCGCTTGGATCAAGATGAATTTTTACGCTATCTACTGAAACCAATGTGTCGGGCAGGTTTGAAGAATAATCGCCTACAAAAGCTAAATCCTTGATAATATTCCAATTTGTTAAACTATCTGAAACAGCAGGATTGCTAACTTGAAAATATTTTGAAATTTTTGCTTTTTCAGCTGCAAAAGCTGCATCGGTTAAGATTACATAGGTATACTTAACATCCTCGTTCTTCACATTTGCAATTTTCTGCAGAAAATAATTCTGATTGACAACACCGGTTCCAGGCTCTAAAATAGGTTTTCCGGTTTTTTGGTCAATACTGCTTACGGTTGCCAATGTTGAATCGACATAGGAATAGTTGAGCGATTGCAAAAACGATTTTTGTAATGAGCTTGCAGAGCTATTCAGATATTCCCATACATTCGGTTTGGGAACAAT
>JAUZOM010000256.1 GCA_030706465.1 Bacteroidota bacterium
CATATCATTTATTTTGGGACCAAAGTTACTGGTTTTTTTCTGAAAATAAAATATAAGTTTAGGTTTAAGGGCTAAGTTGCATGATAACAGCACACTTAACTTTGTACAGGTCATTATGCGAATTGGGTTTGTCAAGGTACATTTAGCTATTTCTTTTCTTTTTATTATCTTTGCGGTCGGTTTGAAATAAAAAATAAGTAACAAATCACATTATTTATTTAATTCTCAAACTATTATTTCCTTTCCTTGTTGACAAATATAAATTAAAACTAATAAATAGATTTATGAAAGCTTATGTTTTTCCCGGACAGGGAGCTCAATTCGTAGGAATGGGCAAAGATTTATACGATCAATCCCCGCTAGCAAAAGAATACTTCGAAAAAGCTAATTCCATTCTTGGATTTCGTATCACCGATTTAATGTTCGAAGGTACTCCTGAAGATTTAAGGCAAACTAAAGTAACCCAGCCTGCCATATTTCTTCATTCGGTTATTTCGGCCCTGGTATTGGGTGATGATTTTAAACCCGATATGGTGGCCGGCCACTCATTAGGTGAGTTTTCCGCTTTGGTAGCTTCCAGGGCAATGACTTTCGAAGATGGCCTGGTGTTGGTATCTAAACGTGCGCAAGCTATGCAGAAAGCCTGTGAAGCACAGGAATCAACAATGGCGGCTATTCTTGGATTAAGCGATGAAATCGTGGAAGAAGTTTGCGATTCCATTAAAGACACCGTTGTGGTTCCTGCCAACTATAACTGTCCGGGACAAATCGTTATCTCCGGATCGATTGAAGGGGTGGATAAAGCCTGTGAACTGTTGAAAGAAAAAGGAGCAAAACGTGCCTTGAAACTGAGTGTGGGGGGTGCTTTCCATTCTCCATTAATGCAACCGGCCAGTGAAGAACTGCAAGCTGCCATTAAGGCAACAACCATTAGTATACCGGTTTGTCCTGTCTATCAAAACGTAAATGCTTATCCACAAACCGATCCGGCAGCTATCAAGGAAAATCTGATCGCACAGTTAACAGCTCCGGTACGTTGGACACAAACGGTGAAAAATATGATAACTGATGGGGCTACTGAGTTTTTTGAACTCGGACCGGGTGAAGTGTTGAAAGGATTGATAAAAAAGATTAGCCCAGCAACAGTATAAGGGTTTATAGCTTTATTCTGAGAATACTTATTGAAAAGATGTAAATACTTCAGGCTATTAAACTCTAAAGAACCAAGAAAAGGCTGAATTTCAATTTTGAAGTTCAGTCTTTTCTTGGTTTAGTCGTCCGGTTTAGGGTACAGAACTGTAATAAGTGATCTAAAATTTCAGATAACCTGCTATCAGATAAGGATTTTTTAGTACTTTTGTTACCCAAATTTAAGGAGAAAGATATTCAGGTAATAAGAAATTGGATGTAGGTTTAAGTCTATGCAGATCAATTTATTATACATTGTGATTTATAAATTATTTTAATTATGTTCAGAACAAACAATTGCGGCGAGCTTCGCCTTTCCAATGTAGGGCAGCGAGTAACACTTGCCGGCTGGGTGCAACGTGCACGTAAAATGGGGGGCATGACCTTTGTGGATATTCGTGACCGGTATGGTATCACTCAGTTGGTATTTAATCAGGGTGTTAACGCCGGTTTATGCGATCTGGCCAATACGCTTGGACGTGAATACGTCATTCAGGTGGTCGGGGAAGTGGCCGAACGGAGTAATAAGAATGCCAATATGGAAACAGGTGACATAGAGATGCTTGTTTTGGAATTGACTGTCCTGAACGAATCGAAAACTCCGCCTTTTACCATCGAAGACAATACCGATGGGGGTGATGATATCCGGATGAAGTACCGCTACCTGGATTTGCGCCGGAACACCGTGCGCCAGAACCTGGAACTTCGCCACCGGATGGCGTTTGAAACACGACGCTACCTGGACCAGTTGAATTTTATGGAAGTGGAAACACCAATCCTGATCGGATCCACACCCGAAGGGGCCCGTGATTTTGTGGTTCCTTCCAGAATGAATCCCGGCGAATTCTATGCCTTGCCGCAATCGCCGCAGTTATTCAAGCAATTGCTTATGGTGTCGGGCTTCGATCGTTACTTCCAGATAGCCAAGTGTTTCCGTGACGAGGACTTGCGTGCCGACCGGCAACCTGAGTTTACCCAGATCGACTGCGAACTGTCTTTCGTCGATCAAGAAGATATCCTGGAAATATTCGAAGGCATGGTGAAGCATCTGTTCCGTTTTGTTAAAAATATAGGTTTCGAAGATACTTTCCCCCGTATGACCTGGGAGGACGCCATGAAGTACTACGGTTCCGATAAACCCGATATCCGTTTCGGAATGAAGATTGTGGAACTGAAGGAAGCCGTATCCGGTCACAATTTTGTCGTTTTCGACAGCGTCCCGTATGTGGGAGGGATCTGTGCCGCCGGATGTGCGGGCTATACCCGTAAACAGCTCGATGAATTGACCGACTTTGTAAAACGTCCTCAAATAGGGGCGAAGGGGTTGGTTTATATCCGCTGTGAAGCGGATGGTACGTTTAAATCTTCGGTGGATAAATTCTATGCTCCGGAAGATTTAAAACAGATCGCTTCAACTCTCAATGCACAGCCGGGCGATTTGATCCTGATCTTGGCCGGTAGTAAGCGCAAGACTCAAAAGGCATTATGCGAATTGCGACTTGAAATAGGTGCCAGGTTAGGACTTCGCAATAAGGACGTCTATGCACCGCTCTGGGTGATTGATTTTCCACTCTTTGAGTATGATGAAGAACTTGGACGCTATTTTGCTATGCATCATCCATTTACATCTCCTAAATTGGAAGATGTTCCTTTACTGGATACTGATCCCGGACTGGTGAGGGCAAACGCTTATGATATGGTTGTCAATGGAGTGGAACTAGGTGGCGGTTCCATCCGTATACACAACAGGGACCTGCAAAACCGTATGTTTGAACTACTTGGTTTCACCCCGGAAAAGGCGGAAGCGCAGTTCGGATTTCTGATGAGCGCCTTCCAATACGGGGCGCCGCCTCATGGAGGGTTGGCCTTTGGGTTGGATCGTTTCGTTTCCTTGTTTGCCGGGCTGGATAGTATCCGCGATTGTATTGCATTCCCCAAAAATAATTCAGGCCGGGATGTAATGATGGATGCGCCATCGGTATTGGATCAATCACAGTTGGATGAATTAAATCTAATTATTGATATAAAAGAGAAATAAGCCTGATCGGGTTATATAAAATTACAATTGATTTGAAATAAAACATTGTCACGAATCCTTCGGGGTTGGTGGCTCTGTTGTTTTATGGAAGTACCGTGATAGAGGGTTTCAAAAGAGGGGTTTTTCGTAATTCTATGATTCTATTTTACATAATATAAATTATAGGAATTCTGTATAGCTTTTTTTTAACTCCTGAGAATCTTCAGAATTTGTGTTCAATGGATAATCCTTCAATCTGTTGCAAGCTCGCTAAATTATCTGCTGGTTATCGAATGGATGCTCCGTGTTTTTCCGCTCAAATCAGATTTCGTACTGGAATATCGATTGAATAAAGTCATTGAATTATTCTTGCAACGCTATGCGGTTTGGCCAATACCTGAATCTGCTAACCGGGATGTATCAATCGAATGGCTACCCCGGAAGATTTCAAAAAACTGCATAGAAGTCTGCGAATTAGCATCAATCGGCAGATTTCATTGGGTTTTGGTACGGAAAATTATTTTTCTCCCCTACCCCTATTTGTTAATTGTTTTCTCCTATTTTGTTTACTCTTGGTTATCGTTTCAACCGGGGGTAATAATTTATTTGCTGAATATGTTAAGAAGGTGAAATTTTTTTGTATGTTTGTAGCTGAAATAAGAAAAGCGCTTTTGCTGATATTAATTGATAGACAGAGTTTACTATAATGAGACGCCAGGACCGGAAGATAAGCCAATCAGAGGCTATGGAAATATTGCAGAAAGGACAGTACGGGGTTCTTTCGATGTGCACACCGATGAATGAAGGATATGGGGTTCCTTTAAATTATGCCTTCTATCAGGACAATATCTATTTTCATTGTGCCAAAGAAGGTTCAAAGTTGGACTACCTGAGGAATAATAACCAAGTTTCCTTTTGTGTGGTGGGTCAAACAACCCTATTGCCTTCAAAGTTTGGGACGTTGTATGAAAGTGCAATCGTTTCAGGAAATGCATTGGAAGTGGAAGGACCGGAAAAGCTGGAAGCTTTAAAGCAACTGATTGAAAAGCACTCGGGTGACTATATTCGGGAAGGAAATGACTATATTGATAAACTATTTGATAAAGTGTGCGTTATAAAAATTATGGTAAAATCGGTTGGTGGAAAGGCAAGGAAGGAATAAAGAAGAAGCCAAGAACCAAGACAATAGAGCCAAGACAATAGGACAAGATACAAGACAATAAACAAACCCTAAAATAAATACTAAAAAACACATGAAGAACATTATTGTATTCGGAGCATCGGGAGGAACTGGCCTGGAAGTAGTAGAACAAGCATTGGAAGCCGGGCATCAGGTAACGGCAGTACTCCGGAATCCGGAGGTATTTCCGATACGCCACGAACAGTTGAAAATTATCCGGGGAGATGTGTTCAACCTACCGGGCTATGAAAATGCATTTTTCGGAAAAGAGATTGTTATTTCCTGCCTGGGAACACATAAAAAGGAACCAACCACGGTTTATTCCCAAGGGGTAACGAATATCATGCAGGCTATGCAAAAAGTAGGTATGGACCGGATTATTTGCCTGTCATCGAGTGGTGTAGAAATAGCCCC
>JAUZOM010000257.1 GCA_030706465.1 Bacteroidota bacterium
AATTTGATAGGTTAAATTGTTTGCATGATATTTTTATTTGAGCATATGAATATAAACAAAAGAATAGTAATGTTAAAATAAAAAGAAATATGCGTTTCATTTATATATTGTTATGTTAATAATTGACTTATAAAAAAATATGTTGTTATTATCTTGTTATCATATTATCAATAATCTTTAAAAAACTGATGCAAAATCAAATGATTTATCGACAGGTAACTCAACTTCCAGACCATTTAAAAAACATCCAGTTGCTTTATTCCTTCAGCCTTCACAACCAACCGGATGGCTTTTGTAGAAACCGGACTGATTTTTTTACTACAAATAGTGCCATATACATTGCCGTGATATACT
This sequence comes from Bacteroidota bacterium, assembly GCA_030706465.1. GTDB lineage: Bacteria > Bacteroidota > Bacteroidia > Bacteroidales > Paludibacteraceae > Paludibacter. Next base: position 355 of record JAUZOM010000257.1, read on the forward strand.
GTTTTCCATGTGCCATCGACTTGTTTAATCTGAAATTCAAATGGTTTCCCATGTCCTCGTAGATAGCCTTGATTATCAATAGTAAATTCAAATCTTTCGATTTTTTCCTCAGTTCTAAGATCTACCTCGGCGGTAAGCTGACCATCAGAAAGAGATTGAACGACGGGATTCTTTCCAACTGTAAATGAACCTGTAGAAGGTAGAGCCATTGCAATATCCTCCACCGAAGTATCGAATTCTAAGCGAACAATGGTATTAATCGGATCGGGTGTACCTGTAATCAGTAGTCCTTGCACATATTGTTTAATCTTCATTTTACCGGTAATAGATATAGCAGAAATCAGTTTACGAGGAATAGCAGGTAAAAGTATACCTTGCTTCTTCCAGTCAAGGATATGTACATAGACAATATTTTTTTTAAAAACACTATTGGGCCAAGGACCTGCTTTGCAGCCTTCAAGTGTTTTTCCATATTTTGAGATCCACGAACCGGTAGCTTTACCGGGTATAGGTTGTGCATCCAGCATCGGGGGTAACCCAAAAAGGTAGTTGTGATCAGCTAATGCCACTTCAACTAAATTACGGATACGTTGTTTTGGGGTGCTCAGATCGATAATGTCAGCGCGACGCAATTCCGGAGTGACTTTGAGTGACTGTACTTTGCCATCTTTATACACACATTCAATGGTCGTGTTATTAGCAGCACAAAGCTTGAACGATACATCCCAATCTTCAGGCCATGCGGGTAAAAGGAAGATCTTCTTTCCATCACTTTGTAACAACATACTTTGCAATGCATTTACCGAGTTGGCTCCATGATCATTATCAGGTGTTCCATCCATCTTACATTCCCAGAAGACTGGGAATCGGGCACGAGGTCTTTTTTGAGAAGGTGCGTTTGGATCAATATTATCGTTCCACTTAATAAACTGGTCGTTAAAGTTAATACTAACCAATCGGGCTGCCTCGCGAGGCAACCCAAGATAGGCTGCTTGAACAGGCGATGATTGCCAACCTCCTGTCTCTACACTCTGGTCGTCGTTAGTACCATCCAGACTTGTTGTACGGACATGGAATGACTGACGGGCATTTGATAGTAGTTTTGGCTGGCCTAACCAAACCTGGCGAAATGGATAAATTGAATACAGCTCAGGGCTCTCACAATTGGTTCGTCCTGGATCGTATTTATCACCAACTGCAAGTAAATCTAAACCTCGGATTTTGCGTAAAGGAACTTCAGGCATTGCTTTAAGCAGCTCATTCCAATGTTGTCTGTGGGTAGAGTCTATTTCAAATGACAGAAGTTTAGATAGCACGTATTTCATCCCACCGATTTCGGTACAAGGGTTGGTTACTCCCTGATATGTTTCTACACAGCCTACTCCTTCCATCTGCATGATGCCTTTTGCATCACGTTTTGGGAAGTGAAGTTCATAATATTTCAGAAACTCATCAGCACAAGGAAGCAATATTTCATCCAGAAATTTATGATCGCGGGTATGATCATAATATTCGCACATGATTGCCGGGAGTTCTATCGTGGCTAATTGATGGTAGCGCAGGTGAGCCGGAATTGCTGACCAGTTAAACACTCCTACATTGTTCCACCAGCTTGCCTCCATGATGAACGCCCCGTCATGACCGAAAATTTTCTTGCAATGATCGCGGCATACATCAAGTCCATCACGCACAAACTGCATACCAGGAAGAATAGTTTCGTAATCACCACGAGTATCCATTGCCCAATAAGGGTGTCGTGTATTTTGCCACATAAAAGACAGCTTTCCCCAGTCACGGTTATCGGGTGATATCGGTGTTGGTTTTGTAACATTAAACCCCTGAACACCTGCTGGCATATCCATTGTAAAGATAGAACCATTATAAGGTGGAGGTACAGTTCCACGACTGGCGGCAGCTTCACAAAAACGTTCTAAGGCATAACGTTGGCTTATTTGCTGAATGTTTTGAGCGGCTTCAATTTCTTTATGGCCTTCATATGCCTTGGAGCCTTGTGCAAACTGAGTGAAACGGCATTGGTCAAGGTTAAATTTATCCTTTCCTCCATAAGTTATGTGAATGTAACTACGGTTCCAGAATGATTTCCAATAGGCACAATGAGCTGTCCAATCAGTTGCCACAGGCTTCGAAATTTCATTTAACCATGCTTGCAGGTTTTCTGGTTGACTTGATATCACTTTTACTGTGCAATCAAAAGAGGTTGACTTTTTCTTCAAACAAAGCGTGAGAGGTGCTGTACGGATAAATCCATCTCCTTGTATAAGACACCCGGATGTCCGGAAGAGAATAGGATCCTTTGTCTTTGCGACCATTTCAGGTGTGTTCTGGCTTACGAAATTCTCAGCCCATACTGAAGATTGATTGCGATAGCACCATGCCAAACGATTTTCATTATCATTGAAAAGTACTCCAACAGTGCCTTTATCGGGTATTGTGTCATTGATGTTGATTAACTTTCGAAGTGATTCTGCTTTAATATTGACTGTATTGGGGGTTAAACTCTTTCCCTCAATCCGGATGACAGGATGGTTGGCATCTATCCAAACACGTAATTTTACATCTCCTGCTTCGATTAAAACAGATGCATCAATTAAACTAAGTGTTTGCTGAAATTTATCTACTTGGAGTGCAGGTTCCATTTTCAGACGGATAAGCCCCAGCTTAGGAAGTAAATGTCCGGCATCAAAAGCATCTACCTTACTAATATAAAAGAGTAAATCGCCATTTTTTTCTACCCATATGTTTAAACCAATATCACCGTTACCAAGTGGCATTGAACCAAATGAGCTTTCACTTGGGCTATTCCATACAACATTGTATTTTGAAATATCGGTACATTTTTGTGCCCATGTTATCAAAGAGAGAAGAAGGCTAAATAATAAAAGTGAGATCTGTTTTATCATAATGATTTCTTATTTTAAAATTGTAATTCCCATTAAACCAACAACTACTTCCTGTGAAAGGGTTTCAAGAGTAACGCTTTTTAGTTCTATTCCCTGTCGGAGTTTCAGGTTTAGCAACATTGCACGACAATTCTCGCCCAGCTGTACCGTTTCAGGTAATTTGGCAGGCATACAGAATTTGTCGATTTCGGAAGTGTAGTCCGTGCGGCTTCCCTGGCCAGGCCCTGTGGCATGAGAGTCAATGGGGCTTAAATTCCAGTAATTAACCGGTGGAATCAATGCTAATGAGTCTATTTTCCCATCAGCATAGTTTATTCGAATTACGGCATTTGCAATCCGACATTGCATAATATTCGTTGAACCGGAAACTAGAAAGAAAATTGCTTTGCCGGTTTGGTGAATAGGAAAATCAATTTTTGAAGGGTAATTGTCCCACAATGATGTAAAGGCAATGTTATTCTCTTTCGGATTAAAATTAAATGGAACTCCTTGTGGTGTTATTAATCGGTTCTTATTATCCAACAGGTTGCTCAATTTATCTAATTTTATAATAGGAGGAGTGCTTTTCCAGTGAGGGAATGTCCATGGAGAGTAACCATCTGTTCCCAACCTGACCGAAACAGTATTAGGCCGTGGCGAAAGATATTTCTGCTGATATATTGTCGTTACATCGGCATTCAATTGAGCACTGATATCAATATTTTTCCAGTTTGCATTTGCTGGGATATTATGAACAAATCGTGCTTCTTCAATGATTTCTCCATTTGGATCGTTCACTTTAATACGAAAAACACTCCATTGCGGTGTTTTACCTGTTATTACTTTTGCGAAAACAGTGTGGAAACCTTTGTTGCCAGTCAGTTTAGCGACCAGTGTTCCCTTTTCGATTTTTGCATCACATAAGATACCTTGAGGATCTTCAAATTCAACGATCCGGGCATTGTTTGACTTTAATTGAATAACATTGTCAATATTGCCTTCTATAAATAGCGGATTAATATAGGGTAATGGTTTCCCGATTTCTATTAAAACATCTGCTTTTGATGATTCCGGAAGTTGAATCAGAAGGATGCTACAACCAATCCCCGGAAGTATTTTCCATTTTCCATTTTTTTCATTAACTATAACCTTTTTAATCTCATCACATTGTACAGGTAACCTAAGCTCCATTTTTGCTTTTTTTGCCAATGCAAAATGGTAGTTTATGTTGGCTCCTTTACGGTGAAATGCAATTTTGACGTCAGGAAGTTCTATAGAGGCATCGTTCCAATCAGTTGGGAACTGAGGAGATAGTTTTACTTTTCCATTTGGATAATCAGGGTTATATCCAAACAGACCGGATACCAATGTTCGTGTAAAGGTGTGCACACAGTCGCCAAAGTCAATACCACCTTGAATGCCCCCAAAATTACCGGGGGAGAGATGGTTGAAGGCGGTAAGCATAAAAGTTCCGCGCAGGATATCATATCCATCATTGGGTAAACCTGACTGGAAATAACTAA
>JAUZOM010000258.1 GCA_030706465.1 Bacteroidota bacterium
AAAGAAAATGCACCATAATCATTGATCCAGGGGCTCGGCTGATGGGTTTCTTTGAAACCTTTAATCTTGTAAGCCTTGTAGGTATACCCCCAACCATTGCCCATGTTTCCGGTCTGTGGTGTCCAGAAATTCATGCCCCATGGAGTCGCAATCGCGGGATATGTATTTCCATTTGAGAGTGGGTACTCCGAATCCGATCCAACCAATGGATTTACCCAGTTTACCAGATCATTGTTTTGTGCATTCACCTTGATAACACAGCAAAACAGAATAATAAGCAATAATAAGTAGCCAGATTTCATTTGTATAAAATTTCGAAATAATAAAATTACAATAAGTTACAAACAGGTTAAGAGAGTAAATTTTCATTTTCGTACTTTATCTTGGATTTTACCCAAGACTTGTGACAACGGTTGGTGCTTATCCTGTTTTAAAGCCAATTTCATCCACGTGATCCCGGCTTTACGGGTACACAGTAACAAACCGGCCTTTTATCATAGTCATTAAACTACTTCTAACTGTTTGATCACAACCCCCAATTCATTTAGTCTGGCCAAAAGTCTATTGACTTGTCTGGCTTTGCGTTTGGGATTATTGTACAAAACGGGTTCATTGTAAGCCTCTTTGTTCTTTATGACGTGGTATGCAGCAATGATGATTTTGTGCCCTACGGCAACGATCGCTTTTTTCTTACCTCGCCGGGCAATCAGGCTTTGGTATTTCCGTTTCAGGTAACTGTCCTTCTTGCGGGTTGCGCCCCACGCGCTTTCTACTAAAATCGTTTGGAGGTGCTTGTTCCCGTGGATGGTTTGTGCGCTTTTTTTTTACCTCCGCTCTCGTTGTTCCCAGGGCTCATTCCCGCCCAACTGCTCAGGTGTTGATCGCTGGAGAACTGTTTCATGTCTGCCCCAATTTCACTGATAATGCCAACAGCACTATCATAAGCAACTCCCGGGATGGTTTGCAGCAATTCGATTTCAACAGCGTACTCTTTGGCCAGTTCATCAATCTGTTTGTCCAGTTTTTCGATTAGCTTTTCTTTATCGATTATGCTTTCTTTCATTATCCGCAGCATAAACTGGTGATGTTTGGTCAAACGTCCCTCTAAGGCTTTGCGGAACTCTTTTTTGCTGGCTTTTATCTGCCCGTGGTAATGTTCCATCAACCCATCAACATTGGTTTTCCCGGCAATCAAGTCGTCGATGATCCTGCTGCCAACAGCTCCATCTACATTGGTTAAAACACTACTTAGCTTGATGTTCGCATCCTCAAGTATCCGGATTATCCGGTTCTTTTCGCTTGAGGCCTGGGCTACAACTTTTTTCTTGTAACGAACCAAATCGCGTAAATCCCGGATCTCAACTGGCGGGATAAAGCTGGCTTTTAGCAATCCACTCAACAGCAGTTTGCTTAGCCATTGGCTGTCCTTTTTGTCTGTTTTATGCCCTGGTACATTGCGTACATGCCGCGCATTAACCAGAATAATCTCAAAACCGCCTTCTTCCAAAATGTTGAAAACAGGTTTCCAGTATACCCCCGTGCTTTCCATCGCAATGTGTGTGACCGCTTCGGATTCGCACCACTCTCTCAACTCTTTCAATGAACTCGTAAAGGAGCTAAACTCCTTGGTTTCGTAGTTCTATTCGCTTTTACGAATCGTGGCTACGATGTTGTCTTTGTGAACATCAAAGCCGCAGCCAACTTTTACAACCTGATCGAATATTACCTTTTCCATTGATATGTCGTTTCAGCAAAGGTCGTTATTCATTCTCGGTTGGTGTGATTTTATCTCTTGGAAATTTCATCCGTAAATAATTTTATTAAATAGGTCATATAGAACTCGCATAAATGCTCGGTTCATGGGTGTTTGCGATCTTAAATCATGCTCGTTTCATTCATTTTTAATGCAACAATAGATCCAGATTATCACCCGGATTAAATTCCCGTGGGCCCTGGCCAAATTCAAAATAACGCATGGGCCTGCTTCCCAATAGATCAATTTTTTCACCCTCAATACGCAAAACGGTTCGTTCACGCAGACCTACAATCTTAACGAGGGGATTAACTGCCAGGAACTCCAAAATTCTTTGTTCCCGTGTTTCGCCTCCATGGTCCGAAGGGTGGGTATCCAGATAATGTGGATTGATCTGAAACGGAATAACATTAAGCGTTTCAAAACTTTCAGGTTCAATGATGGGCATATCATTCGTCGTGCGCAATGTGGGACAGGCCACGTTGCTTCCCGCACTCCATCCGATGTAAGGCGTGCCAGAAATAATCCTTTGTCGGATGGCATCCATTATCTTCCATTTATACAGCATGTAAACCAGAAAGAAGGTATTTCCACCTCCTATCATGATACTTTCAGCGTCTTCAACCGCTTTAACCGGATCTTCTTCATTTGTGATGGGATACACTTTGTAGCCCAGATCATCAAATACCCGTTGAACCTTTTTCGTATAAACTGCATAAGAAGGGCTAACACCATCCGCAGATAAGTTTACACCGGCAAAAGGAATAAAAAGAATTTTCCGTATATCTGTTTGATGCAAAAAATCAGCTATATATGACTCAACCCATTCAAGATATGATTCACCCGGATTCGTGGAATTACTGATTAAGAGAAGTTTCTTTTGCATTAAAGATTTTTTATCAGGATTAGGTTAATGCAATTATTTTTTAAGCTGCAAATATCGTTAGAAATCCCTTTCCCCGGATTATAAAAGTTAAAGGTACACCTTTACTTTGAAAATAATTTCCATTGTCTTTTATATGCCGAAATCAGAACCTCATACCATTTTTCATTTATGTTGTATGCATTGAGCATATCGTTGGACTTCTTCAAATTTGAATAATCGCCCGAAGCCAGCATTTCGCCCAGACGTTTCTGCAGTGAGAGCGTGACATCCGGTTTTGATTCCATCTTTCTGATTTCCTTCATGAGATCCAATGCGTAGATCGGACGGTTTGTATCCAGCATCAATGAAACGGCTTTGAGCAAAAAGGGAGTCTCTTTGCGTGATTTCAAAGCCGACATGAAATCGGGTGGTGCAAATCCAGGCTTTTCGCTCATATTCAGTTTATAATATGCCCTGGCCTTTTCAAATGCATCCATAATTTTTCCGGGTTCTTCAGTTCTGGAAATTGAATCAAGCTGATCAAGCCATTTCTTATAAATCATGGGTGCTTCCAATGAAGCCAAAAGTCGAATGGCCTCGGATTTATCGACCTTGCACGATGCCGAAAATGATTTAGATATGAGTTGTTGCAGTAACCGTGCTGCAATTGCATAATCGTTCGATTTTAGCAAGTTACGAACTTGATCAAGCTCCCGCATATAATCCATCTTCTGCTGCTCACAACGAGTTTCATCATAATATAGCCTTAAAGCCCTGACATCCGGCTCCAGGCTTCTATCCCCTGCCAAAATCAGCAACTGTTGCAGGCTATCGGTTTTATTGAGCATCACGGCTGATATAAGGGTATCTCCTGACCATATCCTTAAATGAATGTTTTTAATATTTGCATTAACTTGTTTTTTGACTTCGGCTATATTAACCGGTTCAACCCTTTTGCCGGCTGTTGTCAACTCAGTTTGTAATGCCATTTTAATCGGCACCGTTTTTTTATTGGTCAATTTACCAGCAGGAAGATGGTTCTCATTCTGATCAACTGCCCTTAAAGCTGCATTGTCATCCATTTTCTCGCTTTTTCTTGCCTGGAATGATTGCTTTCCGGCCAATGCCAAATTGCTGCTTCCTTTCATTTTGGACAACCGCAACTGGATAGCCTGAAAATTCTTACAATTTGCAGCCAGCAGCAGACTATCCTTCGATCTTTGGACTTTTATCTTTTCAATGGTATTCTTTTTAATTGAAGTCAAATAAGTTAAACTATCTTTATTGTTTTTGGCTTTATTTATCCTGATGCGTTTATCTAATTTTGATAAAACGAGGCTATCGCTATTTGCCTTCATTATTCTATTAGCCTGAAGTCGCTTTATGATTTTAGACAGGAATACGCTGTCTTTAACATCCTGCAATTGACTTTTGGTTAAGACAGCCTTAACAGGATTCTCATTATCCGCGTTCTCATCTTTTGTTTTGAGGTTGGTTTTTGTTTTAACCTTTTGACCGGTTATTGCGAGAGCTGCCAATGAGTCCCTTTCTCTGAGCTTGCTCTTTTTATAGGCGCTCATAGACCTTTCGTTGATATTTTTAATCTCTTGGAACGGTACCACAACTGCCACATCTTTACCCACCCAGGGTCTGTATCCGGAAGGCCGGTTGCTCAACTGCTCCAAATGTATTCTTGCCGTTTCATAATCACTTTTCAATCTGGCGGCATCAGCAATCCTTACCACATTCTCATATGTTGCCAGCGCGGTTTCCTTGTCTTTGCCTAGAAGCAATTTTTCTGCAGAAGCCAGCATGGCTTTGCAAATTTTATCTGCAACATAGCGCTCCCGGACATCAGGATGAATCATATTCATATTGCTCTGTTTGAGGGACATGGCTTTCTGGTAATAATCCAGGGTAACGCTATAAATATCAAAATTCAATGACTCAAGAGCAAAATCCAAATATGCACTGTACAAGCGTTGGCTCAACTTGCCAATCAATACACTATCAGCCGGCGACCGTTTATTTCCGCTTTGCAGATTGTAATTGCCGGAAGCATTCAATATGCCCATCGCTTCTGTGAATTGTCCGTGATCGGTAAGCTTTGATGCCTCTGCCGTCATCGCATCACGGATCATATTAC
>JAUZOM010000259.1 GCA_030706465.1 Bacteroidota bacterium
GAGTCCGGATGTATATCGTTTAATAAAGTAAAGATTTTTATTCATAATTTATTGGTTAATAGTATTAATGGCTTATACAAATATATAGATTTTTATACATGATTTGTTTTCCTGACAGAAAATTGCGCTTTTATACGCTAAGTCCATATTTGAGCTAATCCATTTGAAACATTCAGAAAACCTGCTCTAAAACTTTTGAAAATATTTTGAGATATTGGTGAAGTTAGAAATATAAACAGGATAAATGCTCAACAGACACATGTATCCCAATCGACAAATCCTGAAACCGCAAATCAATACTTTATTTTATTTAAATCAGAATAAAATGGAATAGGTTTCCTGCGGGTGACTTTATAGGAAAAGGAGTAAGGTTTTATTTATAAAAGTCTTCCCTTGACGTATTCTGAAGTTCCAGCAGGAGAGAGGCGATCTTTTCGACGGAATGCCTAAAGATAAGTTCTCCTTTTTTGCTGGTTGCCCTTTCCGGATTTCCTATTCCGGTATCGGTGGTCACCTCGGTCCATTTACGTTCAGTCCATGCCCAGCCTTCGTTCAGGGCTGGAATAGTAAATTTTTTAGCGCTACCTTCTCCTGCTTCCGAAAGTTGTAATACCAATTCGGGCGCCAGATAGAGCATCAGGCAGGTCTCCAGTTCACCGGCATGTTCACCCGAAAGTTCGATAAAATCTTCTATACCATTAATATTGAAGGTATTGCATTGAATGAGAATCATTTCCGGAAAGAGCAAATTCATTTCCCGGATGATCTGCTTAAAGTCATTTCCGCCATGCGTGTTGAGGATCACCAGCTTATGGATCCCCTGCCGGTTCAGAACGGTGATAAGATCATGCAATATGGCAAATTGAGTACTTGGGTTTAAGTTCATGTCTAAATAGACATCGGGTTGCCCGGTGTTGACGCCGTAAGCGACGGTTGGTAAAACGATGATTTTTCCGCCTTTTGAATTTGCAATTCTGGCTGATTCGGCACTTAACTTATCGGCGATTACGACATCGGTACTATATGGAAGATGAAAATTGTGTGCTTCCGTGGCTCCCCAGGGTAAGACCGCTACCTGGTAACCGGCTTCCTTTGTCGATTTCCAGGTAGTGTGTTTTAACAAATGCGGACTAACTTCTTTTTCCATTGAGAATGTATTTTGCAATATTGTTATATCAGTTTACATGTGATAAAGTATCCGGGTTATTTTACGGTCCGATCAAAACCAGTACTCATGGTTTGAAAAATACAGCTATACTGAATATTATTAACTTTAAGATCAATGAACTATGATTCTGATATCTTTTCCCATTCATCAGCTGATTTACAAATGGGAAATGCGAAGATCATTTTCAGCTTTTAACCGGGCTGTTATAGTTTAATCCCACTCCGGGTTTGCTGGTGATGCTTAAAAGAAGAAAAGTAATCAAGCCATTCAAAACAATCAGTTCAAATCCCATCGAATATCCGATCCATGCCATTGAGTTTTCATCAAGGATAAAGGTAATGATGGGTGATGACAGACAGATATAGGGCACAAGTTTATCCCTGACGTTTCGTTTGGTAAACATTCCAAATGCAAACAATCCAAGCAAAGGTCCATAGGTATATCCTGCAGCCCTGAATATTGAGTTCACTACAGAGTCGTTGTTGATAATCCTGAAAACCAGGATGACAAGCAGGATGATGGTTGAAAAGGCCAAATGCACGATATGCCTGGTGCGAACCAGGTTGCGGTCGTCCCGGTTATTGGTTTTATCAAAGCCCAGGAAATCTACACAGAATGAAGTCGTCAATGCGGTGAGTGCGGAATCGGTAGTGGCAAAGGTTGCAGCCGTTAGCCCAAGCATAAAAACGATAGCAGGGAAGGTCGCCAGATGATTTAATGCGATTTCGGGGAACAGGTGATCAGGCGTCTTCAAGGCGTGGACGTCGATTCCTTTTGCAGCGGCGAATTGATAAAGTAAGGCGCCTACACTCAAAAACAACAGGTTGATCAAAACGAATACCCCCGTAAATGTGAGCATGTTCTTCTGGGCTTCTCCAATATTTTTACAACTCAGGTTTTTCTGCATCAGATCCTGATCGAGTCCCGTCATTGCCAGTGTTACGAAGATACCTCCAAAGAATTGCTTGAAAAAGTGATATTTGCTGCCCATGAAGTCTTCCCAGAAAAACATCTTTGAATAGGTGCTGTGTTTAACAGATTCGAAGGTCTGTGCTAAATCCAGATGAAGACTCTTTGACAGAAACCAGATGGAGAGAACTACAGAGGAGAGGATAAAAACGGTTTGCAGCGTATCGGTGATAATGATGGTTTTCAACCCCCCTTTAAAAGTATAGAGCCAAATCAATATCAAACAAATGGCGATGGTAACCCAAAATGGTACATTCCAGGAATCAAAAATGAATTTTTGTAATACGATGGCAACAAGGTAAAGCCGGAACGAGGAACCGATCACACGCGAAATGAGAAAAATGCTGGCCCCCGTCTTATAGCTCCAAAATCCAAACCTCTTTTCCAGGTAAGTATAAATAGAAATCAAATGGATCCTGTAAAATAAAGGCAAGAGGACCTTGGCGATCAAAATGAAACCTACCGCATTACCCAGGATAAACTGGAAGTAGCTGAAACTGCTTTTTTCGACAGCACCCGGAACGGAGATGAACGTTACTCCCGACAGTGCGGTCCCTATCATGCCAAATGCCACTAAATACCATCTGGAATTCCGGTTAGCAATAAAAAAGGTTGAATTATCCGAAGAACCTTTGGAGGTCAAATAGGATATAAATATCAGGAAAGCAAAATAACCTATTAGAATTGATAAAAGTAATAATGGAGACATTTTATAGTTTAAACGTTTTAATATGATGAGCAACCGGAAAAAGGTGTTGGGCATTTCCGGGTTGCTGAGAGTTTGGGCCTGTGAAATTAGTTATAAGTTAATTGTGAATTTGAGAATAAATCAACAAATTTTGAACATCCTATGGATTATTGATAGTTGAAGCAATTGCTTTACGAACGCTCCCGTATTTATTTAACAATTCTGTTGCCACCTGTTTGTCTTTTCCGGTTTCGCTCATGATGATTTTGACGGCACGAGCATACAACTTGTTGTTGGTGAGTTGCATGTCAATCATTTTGTTGCCCTGAACGCGACCAAGTCTGATCATCACGGAAGTGCTCAGCATGTTGAGAATTAGTTTTTGAGCGGTGCCTGATTTCATGCGGGTAGATCCCGAAACAAATTCCGGCCCTACCACTGCTTCAACAGGATAGAGCGATTCGGCTGCAACCGGACTGCCTGAATTGCATACAATGCATCCCGTAACAATTCCATTTTTTTTAGCTTCACGCAATCCTCCTATAACATAGGGTGTTGATCCTGATGCGGCTATGCCTACCACGACATCTTTTTCATTGACAGCATATTTCATCATGTCTTTCCATGCCTGGTTCATGTCGTCTTCGGCAAATTCGACCGCTTTGAGTATAGCCTTATCACCGCCTGCTATGATACCCACCACCAGGTCAAAGGGAACACCGAAGGTAGGGGGGCATTCGGAAGCATCCAATACACCAAGACGGCCGCTGGTTCCGGCACCAATATAAAATAACCGTCCACCGCTTCTTATTTTTTCGGTTGTAATTGTGGCCAGCCTTTCAATTTGCGGGATTGCCTTTTCGACCGCAATCAACACATTTTTATCCTCTTTATTAATATCTTCCAGAATCTCTCTTATCGACATCTTTTCGAGATTGTCATAATTTGAGTCGTTTTCAGTTGTTATTTCCATTTATAAACTAATTGAGCAGATTGTCCTTGATTTGTTTCGTTTCACTGGTAACGAAGCCAAATTAACTATTTTATTTTATAAGTGCGTTATAAATAACTTCCTGGATGTTTGACCGAACATTAAGCTTCCCCAGCATGTTGTTGTCCCCGTCGGGACAAACCCGGTTTGATAAGAAAATGTAAAGCAAATCGTATTTCGGGTCAGCCCATACACACGTGCCGGTAAATCCGGTATGGCCAAAAGTCAATGGAGAAACGCTCTTCGAAGGGTAAGGAGAATTGCTGGTTGCATTATCTTTTTCCGGCTTATCAAATCCAAGCCCCCGTCGACTTATATCACTCTGATATGAAGTGAAATAATCAATGGTTTCTTTTTTGAATATTTTCACTCCATTAAACGACCCACCGTCCAGCAGCATTTGATATAACTTAGCCAAATCATAGGCATTGCTGAACAGACCTGCATGACCTGCCACACCTCCAAACATGGCAGCACCGGGATCATGGACATATCCCCTGATTTGTTGCTGCCGAAAATATTTTTCTTTTTCTGTAGGTGCAATTTGGTTTAGGGGCATGTGTTCTTTGGGCAAGAAAGTAGTACTCGTCATCCCCAACGGGAGATAGAAAGTGTTTCGCACATATTCGTTCAAAGGTATGCCTGTGATCTGCTCTACGATTTTTCCCATCAGAATAAAATCGTTATCGCTGTATACGTATTTATCGGCCGGTCCAAGCTTTCTTTGAAGGATACGTTTATACAACGTGTCTGTCATGTCATTGCGCATATACATGTTTTCGGCTACCGGTATTGAATATTGCTTATCGGGTTCACTATGATAATATCCCGGCTTTGGAATACCCGTTTTGGCATCGATCGTTTCTTTGTAAAAGGGAATAAAAGATACCAGTCCTGCC
>JAUZOM010000026.1 GCA_030706465.1 Bacteroidota bacterium
CGGATAGGGTTTAGTTAGGGTTCGGATAGGTATACCTATCCGAACCCTAACTAAACCCTATCCGAACCCTAACTGAACCCTAACTGAACCCTATCTGAACCCTAACTGAACCCTAACTGAACCCTAACTGAACCCTATCTGAACCCCCTCCAGGCAAAGACTGAGTAACGGATGGAATTCGAGGAACCTGCGTTTCGACAAAGTCACAGCCCAAACAAACAGAATACATGCTAAAGCATTAATAAATAAGAATTTACAAACCATTCAGGAAATAAGCTCCGGATAATTCCCCGGGGAACATTTTTTTATACGATAGGGTCACACTATGATTCTTTTTCGCACGATTGGTTCCTTCATTTCTCAGGTTGGATAAAATTACTCCTTGCCCTTTTGACAAAACGCACCAAAACCCAATTACCCCTTCTTCCCTGGCCGGATAAAGGCTCTGCAAGGTGACCTGACCTTGTACCCGAAAAAAAATCAAACTATTTTCGATCCTGTAAATCTAAACAGGGCAACTGTTTCGTCTAACTATAAAACGCAAAACAATATAGCTGATTTTAGAATGAGGCTTAAAGAGTTAACATGTCAATCCTTAAAAGAACAAGATATTATTAAACCGGTAAATCCAAAGCCAGTATTTGTTTCGTCTAATAATAAAAAAAAGAATAATTGATGTAAGAAAATTACGAAAGTCAAGTCTATTAAATTGATAATTTGATTTATCGCAGAATAAATTACTCAGAAATCTAAAACAACTTAATAATAAAGATTATGAAAACAATGAAAAATTTTCAGTTTAAAAGAGTGTTAGTTTTATCTGGTATGGCATTCTTTTCATTTCTGCTTTATGCAGAAGATTCCGGAGTTATTAAAGGTCGGGTTACCGATGATAACAATCAACCCGTAGAATATGCAACGGCTGTCTTAAAGAATTCAACTACGAATAAATTTGTAACGGGGGCAGTTTGTAACAGGAACGGTGAATACATTATCGAAAATGTAGAACCGGGTGAATATATTCTTTCAACCGATATGATCGGTTATGGTAAAAAAGAGACAAAAGAACTGGTCATCGAGAAGAAACAAAATCAGGTTGTCGAGGAAAATGTTGTAATGAATGAGATCCCCGGTAAAAGCATCGTTGTCGTTGCAAAAAGGACCTCTTCGGAAACGGATCTTGATACCGCGGAACGATAAAATGGTATTCCTGTTAGTGAAAGGATGACGCGGGTCATCCTTTCTTTATTTCAGCACAACTAGTTTTCCTGTGAAGGATTTCAAACCACCAAAGCCAGGTAGTTGAACTTCCAATTTAGTTTTTCTTTACGAATCATATCCTCTAGGATCACAAAACAGGTATTTGTTAATGTATTCAATTTGTACCCGGAAACCAACGCAAATTCCGGGACACCTAAAGCTATTGTAAAGTCAATCCGGTTTTGCTGGTTCTTTTTTTAATGACTATCCGCGTACCGTCCTGATTTGGCAAGAAAGCAAGATCGTAACAATTGATACCGGATACAATTCATTTAACAAAAAAAAACGAATCTGCTAAATCCAACCGGAGCACTCACTTCGTCTAATTTTTAAATAAATGAAATCTGATGTTAGAAATTATCCTTATTTGAGTCTATACTAGTAAACGCTCATAAAACAGAATAATTCCATCTACTTAACTAAAAAAATAAAAAACAGCAATATGAAACTCTCAAAAATCTATCTTAACCGGAGAATACAGGTCTTGGTTTATCTTGCGCTATTTTCCAATCTGCTTTTTGCAGCAACTACCGGCATTATTAAAGGAAAAGTTTTGGATACTAAAAATCAACCGATCGGATTTGCAACAGCCACTCTTTTGAGTTCTAAAACAAACAAATTCGTAAAAGGGGATGTAAGTAATGAAAAAGGGGAATTTGTGATCGACAAGGTATCCCCGGGTGAATACCGTTTGTCGGTTTCCATGGTTGGGTATGCTAAAAACGAATCGGAAAAAGTAGTTATCGATTCAAAGAACAACCTGGTTGAAAAGAACATTATCTTAAATGAAAATGCCGTTCAACTTTCTACCGTAGAAGTGACTGCCAAAAAGAAATTTATTGAACAAACCGTTGACAAAATGGTGGTGAATCCGGATGCTTCGGTTACAACAGCATCCGAAAATGTGTACGAGATATTAAAAAAACTTCCCGGTGTTACGATCGACAACAGCGACAATATCAGCCTGAAAGGGAAACAAAGCGTAAAAGTCCTGATTGACGAGAAACCGACCTATGTATCGGCTACCCAACTGGCAGCGATACTCAAAGGCATGCAGGGAAAGAACATTGATCGTATCGAAATCATCGAAAATCCATCGGCCCGGTATGATGCAGAAGGAAATTCGGGTATTATAAATATAAAAACCAAACATAATAAAGCCCCGGGGTTTAATGGGAGCGCTTTTGCCGGCACCGAAACAGCCAGTAAATTTGGTTGGAACGGCGGTTTGGATTTGAATATGAATTACGAAAAACTGAACGTGTATGGAAATTATTCTTTATACAATTGGGCAGGTTGGAACGGTATGGATGCTACGCGCTTATTTACAAGCACATCACTGGCCGGAGCTTACCAGTTGATAAATACGGGTGCAGATTACAATGGCCAGGCATATAATTACAAAGTCGGAGCCGATTATTTCATCAAGAAGAACCATGTGGTAAGCATAATGCTCCGTGGTAGTAACGGGCATAATAACAACGATAATAACAACACGACCTCCTTTGCCGATAAATACAGGAATATTGATTCGACACTCGTGAGCACTTCCAACTCAAATGACCGCTGGAAAAATCAGACTTACAATGCCAATTACAAATGGGATATTGACAGTACAGGCCAGTCGCTGACTGCCGATTTTGATTATGCCTGGTTCTATTATCGCAATCCGAACACACAAAACGGAATTTATTATGATCACACCGGGAATAACCTGAATCACAATATCGATGTGAATACATTACAAGGAAATGATATTAATATTTACACGGCAAAAGTGGACTATACACTTCCAATAGGTAAAAAATTCAATTTCGAGGCAGGAATAAAAACCAGTTTTGTAAACACCGACAGCAAGATTAATATGACCGGCTATCTGATACAAAACGATCATTTCATTTACAATGAAGACATTCAGGCTGCATACATAAACGGACGGGCTCAATTGAACAAAACTACGTTGCAATTAGGTCTGCGCCTTGAAAATACGATTTCAAAAGGCACTTCGGTCGTAACCAATCAGGTGAACGACACCAGCTACCTGAAGATATTCCCTTCGTTCTTTGTGCAACAAACGTTGAATGCCAATAACAATATCAACTTTAAGTACAGTTACCGGATTGGCCGGCCCGACTATGATATGCTTAACCCATTCAGATGGATGGTGGATCCTTATACCTATAACGTCGGGAATCCGAATCTGAAACCGCAGTTTACCCATTCGTTTGGTTTAAGTCACAGTTACAAAGATGCTTTAATTACAAGCATTGGTTATAACTATACCAGCGCCCTTTTTACACAAATTATCAGGCAAGATGATGCCACAAAGTCTGTTTATCAAACGAACGAGAACATGAACAATTCGATCGATTTCAATGCATCGGAAACATTCCAGTTTCAACCTGCCAACTGGTGGCGATTAAATGGAACCGTCATCGGAATGTATAAAAAGATTCAACTTGACTCAAATACAGGATCTGAAATAAACCGTTGGAGTTTTAATGGAGATCTAAGCAATAATTTTTCGTTGCCCTATAAACTTGAAATGGAATTGAGCGGACGGTATTCTTCGGAACAACTAATCAGTAATATTATTGTAAAACCGAGATACACTATCGATTTAGGAGTGCAACGCAAAATCCTGAAAGATCAGGGGACACTGAAAGTGGCGGTTAGTGATATTTTCAAAACCGGCTGTTCGGGTGCCTATGCAAAATATGACAATGTAAATATCGAGGTATTGAATAAATACGATTCCCGTCGATTGCAGATTTCATTCAGCTATCGTTTCGGTAAAGCGGACATTAAAACCCGTGGAAACCGCTCCACCGCTTCAAGCGAAGAACAAAGCCGTAGTTCAAAGTAGGATGACAGCTAACAGTGGTCATAAAATAAGATTGAAAAGCTAAAGGGTAAGTGCACCCAACTCATCCAACGATAGAAAGAGGAAAAGAAAATCAAAAATAATTTTTAAATCAGGGGCTTCATTGTATTTTTTTAATTTAATTTGCGGTTCTATTAAAACGATAAACTCCCATGAAAAAATCAGCCGTTGTTCTTTTCCTCTTTTTCATTTATTGTTCAGTTGTTTTTGCACAACATTACAACGATTTCTTCAACGATAAAGCCTGCCGGGTCGACTTTCATTTCTGCGGGAATGCACAACAGACCAACATCTTTCTGGACAAGGTAAAACAGGAACCTTTCTGGGGTGGACGTCGCGGACATTTATCGAACAATTTGAACCTGGGAGACTATCGGTTTCGTGTATTGGACAGTATCAGCCATCAACAAATCTATCTTGATGGTTTTAGTTCGCTTTATCATGAATGGCAAACATCTCCCGAGGCATTAACCACAAACAAAAGCTTTGAACAAACCATCCAGTTTCCGTTCCCCAGAAAAGCGGTGACTCTCATTATTGAAAAACGGACAGACCTGGATCATTGGTCGGAACTGTTCCGTTATAAACTTTCACCAACGGATAAATTAATTCAACATATTAACCCAAAAGTGGTACCGGTGAAGATCATTTCGAAGAATGCAGCCCCGGATAAAGCCATCGATATCGCCGTAATTGCCGAGGGGTATACCGCCAAAGAACAACGGAAGTTCTACCGCGATGCCCAACGTCTGGCAGAGAATCTGCTGACCCACGAGCCATTCACCAAATACAAAAGCCGGATCAATATTTATGCGGTTGCAGCAACGTCTGAAGAATCGGGGATATCCCTTTCGACAGATTCAGTTTGGAAGAATACTGCCGTCGGTTCGCATTTCTATACGTTCTACGAGCCCCGTTACCTGACTACCCTGAACACCTTTAAGGTTCGTGACCTGGCAGCCCTGGTTCCTTACGATGCCATTTACGTGCTGGCAAACACTACTACCTATGGCGGCGGGGGCATTTATAATTTCTACGCCCTGACAGCTGCCGGGAACAAACTATCCACACAGGTTACCGTACATGAATTCGGTCATTCGTTTGCCGGACTGGCCGACGAATACTTCTATGAAAAACAGGATGCATTGGATGGAATGTACGATATTAAAAAGGAACCGTGGGAGCCGAATATCACCTCATTGGTTCAATTTGACCGTAAATGGAAAAATAAAATCCCGGAAGGTACACCCATACCCACACCTCCTACAGAGGAAAATAAGACGAAGATTGGCATTTTCGAAGGAGGAGGATATCTCACAAAAGGCATGTATCGCCCCATGTTCGATTGCCGTATGCGGACCAACCAGGCGCCTGAGTTTTGTCCGGTCTGCCAACAAGCTGTGGAGAGAATGATTTTGTTCCTGACAGAGTAGATCGTTGAAATCGTTGAACTGTTGAATTGTTGAATGGATAATAGATTTACTCAGTTAACACTCACATACATTAATCGATCTCACGATTCAACAATTCAACAGTTCAACATCACTTAATCGTCACCATGGTCGCTCCAAACCCGTATTCCCGGAAAGAGGCGTCCTGAAAATAATAGGTCTTGTACCGGGTCTTGAGCAGTTTTTCAATTTCAGTGCGTAACACACCTTCCCCTTTCCCGTGTATAAAGACAATCTTTTGTCCTTTGCGATTCTTGTTCTCGGCCAGTACGGTATGGAATTTATCCAGTTGGCATTGCAGCATATCGCCGTTTGACAAGCCCACAGTCGAATCCAGCAATTCATTGATATGCAAATCTACTTCAATAACATCAGGAATCTGTTGACGTTTCACTAATCTTGGCCGGGCGGTTTCTTCCTTTTGAAACATCGCCTGCTTGATCTCCTCCGGTGAAACGTCCGATAGTTGCTGATTTTCCTTTTCAGATACAATATCAATCAACATGGCCGGTTCATCGAAGTATTCATTGGCCGTAAAGCTATGTAACTTATAGAATTTCACGGCATTTATTCTCAGATTAACATCTACCACCGGTTGCGGTGTATAGGATTTCCCCTGTTTAAAAGGTAACAGCTGGACACGTATCCGTTCCCAGGCATTCAAATCCTCTTTGGTAATTTCAGTCAACAGTTCCTGCATATTGGGTTCAATGATCCCGTTGGCAATACTTTTCCATTGGTCATTTTCTCCATTTATGATATTGTAATACAGGTAATAATTGCTATCATTCACCAGGTAACATTCATAGGCCGTTGTTTGCAATTGTTTGATATCCATCGGAAAAAATGCCAGTAAGGCCGTCAGGGTTTCGCCTTCGGGAGTTTCAATAATCGGCTCCGGCTGTTTCAGTTCTGGTTCCGGCTGTTTTATATCAGCCTGGGGAGCTGGTATGGTTGGTGTTTTCTTTGAACTGAAATCTTTAATGGGGAAATTTGTTTCCTTATTTACAGCTATAATCAACACGCATTCACGTTCCGGCATAGGCATTTCAAACCCATCCGCATCTTCCACATACACCATTTTCTTGTTTTCATCCACCCGGGTAACTATCCCGCCACCCACTGCGTTTAAGAAACGCACATTATCGCCTTTTTTTATCATATTCTTTTTTTCTATAGCCGTCGGTCTCCGGTCACCGGACTTGATTTGCTCAATTTGCAATTAATAGCCCTGAAGGTAAATATCTATTAATATCGCATTACAACTATCACCGAAGGTAATTTTTTACTACTTTTGCCACAAAATTACAACAATTTTTCCGTATCTCTCGTGAACCAACCCAAAGAAGAACAACCCATCTATATCGATAGCTTCGACTATCCCCTTCCCGACGAACGAATTGCCAAGTTTCCACTGTCCCGCCGGGATGCATCCAAATTACTGGTATATCATAACGCATCCATTACCGAAAGTGTTTTCTCCAATATCTCCGGTTACCTGCCGCAAGACAGCTTATTGGTTTACAACAACACACGCGTTATCCAGGCCCGGCTGGTTTTCCATAAAGACACCGGAGCACGCATCGAAGTGTTTTGTCTGGAACCGCTTACGCCGGCCGATTATGCACAATCATTAGGCGCTACAACACAATGTACCTGGAAATGTATGGTGGGTAATTTAAAAAAGTGGAAAGAAGGACGGTTAAGCAAATCAATTGACATTCAAGGGAACGTCTGTACCTTCAACGCCGACTTACTCCAAACCGAAGGCAACACACACAGCGTTCATTTCACCTGGGATAATCCGGATATCCACTTCGCGGATATCCTGGAAAAAGCAGGGGAATTGCCCATTCCTCCTTACCTGCACCGTAAAACCGAGGAGAGCGACAAGACAACCTACCAGACTGTATATTCCAAAATAAAAGGTTCGGTGGCAGCACCTACTGCCGGGTTGCACTTCACACCCGAAGTGTTCGAGAGTCTCAAAGAAAAGAACATTGAAACCGAAGAGCTCACCCTACATGTGGGAGCCGGCACTTTTCAACCGGTCAAAACACGGAATATAGAGCATCATCACATGCACACCGAAGTGATTGCCGTGCATCGCAGTACCATCGAACATCTGCAAAAAAAACTCGGAAACATTATTGCCGTAGGGACGACTTCGGTGCGAACACTGGAAAGTTTATATTATATAGGGAAGGACCTCACCCCTACCCCCGCTACCGGTGGAGAGGGGAACAGTGCTTGCGGGTTACAGCCTCTTCATGTATCCCAATGGGCGCCTTATGAAACACAGCGTGAGATTCCTGCTTGTGAAGCCTTGCAGAATATACTGGATTATTTGGATGCAAACAGGCTGACCACCCTGCATGCCGATACGCAAATCATGATCAGGCCAGGATACACTTTCCATGTTGTGAATGGTATGATTACCAACTTCCACCAACCAAAAAGCACGTTGCTCCTACTGGTCTCCGCTTTTGTGGATGGACGTTGGATGGATATTTATGAATATGCCCTGGCGCATGACTTCCGCTTCCTGAGCTATGGGGACAGTTCATTGCTAATGAGGTAAATGTTGGTATGTCTAAGCCCTGAAATAAGTATAAACTGAAATCTATCTGAAGTTCCTTAAGACAAAGACCGGATTGCGGAAAATTCGATGAACCGTTGTTCTGACGAAACCATAACCTCAATTAGAAACGGTAAATGCAAAAAAGCAGGAGGAATACGGTAGAAATACAGGTTATGACTGTTAACATAAAATTGACTTTCGTATTTGGTTAACCTTCACATTTTTCGTACTTTTGCGCATCTTTTAAGGCAAGAATAAATTGTAAATCTGTAAATTGTAAATTAAAGTCATGTTGGAAAAAATAATTATCCTCGATTTCGGTTCCCAAACCACCCAGTTGATTGGCCGCCGTGTACGTGAATTGAACGAATACTGTGAGATTGTTCCTTACAACAAGTTTCCCAAACAAACCGACGACATCAAAGGGGTCATCCTTTCAGGAAGTCCTTATTCAGTATATGATCCAACAGCTTTCAAGACCGACTTAAGTGTGATCCGCGGTAAGTTTCCGGTTTTGGGTATTTGCTATGGTGCCCAATTAATGGCCTATACTTCGAATGGGGTCGTTGAATCGGCCGGTTCACGCGAATATGGACGGGCTAACCTATCGTTTATCAGTCCAACGGATGAATTGCTGAAAGACGTACAATCAGGGTCACAAATATGGATGTCGCATGGCGACAGTATTACCAAAATACCGGATAATTTCAAGAAAATAGCCAGCACAGATGATGTTGAACTGGCAGCCTATAAAGTAGAAGGCGAGAAGACCTGGGGTGTACAATTTCACCCGGAAGTGTTCCATACCCTTGACGGGACCTTGATTCTCGAAAACTTCCTGAATATCTGCGGGTGTGCCCGTGACTGGTCGCCGGCCTCGTTTGTTGAATCAACGGTTGCTTCGCTGAAGAAACAACTGGGCAACGACAAAGTGGTTCTGGGACTTTCGGGAGGCGTTGACTCATCGGTTGCCGCTGTGTTGTTGAACAAAGCCATTGGTAAAAACCTGACCTGTATTTTCGTAGATCATGGGTTGTTACGAAAGAATGAGTTCGAGAATGTAATGAAAGATTACGAACACCTGGGGTTGAACGTGATCGGTGTGAATGTAAAAGACCGGTTTTATGCAGCCTTGAAAGGAATTTCCGATCCTGAACAAAAACGCAAAATCATTGGCAGTGGTTTTATCGATGTATTCGACGAAGAAGCACACAAAATAAAAGATGTAAAATGGTTGGCCCAGGGCACCATTTATCCGGATTGCATTGAATCGCTATCCATCACCGGCACGGTGATTAAATCGCACCACAACGTGGGCGGGCTTCCTGAGAAGATGAATCTCAAGCTCTGCGAACCACTGCGTTTGCTTTTCAAGGATGAGGTACGACGCGTAGGGCACGAATTAGGCATGATGCACCAACTGATTAAACGTCAACCGTTCCCCGGGCCTGGACTGGCTGTACGAATCCTGGGCGATATTACCGCTGAAAAAGTACACATTCTCCAAGAAGCTGATGATATATTTATCACCGGCTTACGGGAATGGAATCTCTACGATAAAGTATGGCAGGCTGGTGCTATCCTGCTTCCGGTGCAATCTGTCGGTGTAATGGGCGACGAGCGCACCTATGAAAATGCCATTGCACTCCGGGCTGTGACTTCCACCGATGCAATGACGGCCGACTGGGCACAGTTACCATACGATTTCTTAGCCAAAATGTCAAATGAAATCATAAACAAGGTCAAGGGCGTAAACCGCGTGGTATATGACATCAGTTCCAAACCGCCTGCAACGATTGAATGGGAATAGATAGGAATGTTGAATCGTGGAATCGATGAATTGTGGAACTGTGGAATTGTAAGAGTGTGAAATTGTGAAACGTTGGAATTAAACAAACGTTGAATTAATTCGACATTTAACAACAATACAATTAAATAACTTCACATCTAAACTGTTATACAGGCAAACAATTCAACGATTAAACAGTTTCGCAATTCAACAATTCAAACAATTAAACATCTTCATCATGAGCTACAAGTATGGTTTTGAGAAGTTGGAAGTTTGGCAGGATTCGCGGTTATTTGTGAAAGAAATTTACACCATTACCAAGTTGTATCCCGCCGAGGAACGGTATAATTTATGTTCTCAAATTCAACGGGCAGCCATTTCGATTGTTTCAAACATAGCGGAAGGTTTATCCCGAAATTCAGATAAAGAAAAAGTTCGTTTTATTGAAATTGCTTATGGTTCGTTGATGGAAGTTTATTGTCAACTTCTGATTTCAGTGGATTTATCTTATATCTCCGTCCAACAATTCGATATTTTGAAATTGACTATCGATAAGATAGCCAATAAATTAAACGCACTAAATCGAAGCATCAACAATCGCACACGACCTGAATCGGAAAACAATAAAACCGAATAAACAATTCCACGGTTCAACGGTTTCACAATTTCCTATGATTGATACCCATTCTCATATTTATTCCGAAGAATTTGATGCTGACCGTGCCGAAGTGATCCAACGGGCAAGGGAAATTGGTGTCAGGCACATCATTTTGCCTAACGTGGACAGTGAAACACTCCCGCAAATGCTGGCATTGGAAGCGGCCTGTCCGGGATACTGCCATGCAACAGCCGGCTTGCATCCCACCAGCGTAAAAGAAAATTATGAAGAAGAACTTGCATTGGTAAAGTCCGAACTGGAGCGAAGGGAATACCTGGCCATCGGCGAAATAGGCATCGATTTGTATTGGGACAAAACATACTTATCCGAGCAGGTAAAAGCCTTCCAACAGCAACTTGAATGGGCATTGCAGTATCAGTTGCCCGTCATTATCCATGTCCGCGATTCATTCCGGGAAAGCATGAATGCCCTTGCCCCCTATAAAAACAGCGGATTGACTGGCGTCTTCCACAGTTTCACCGGGACATGGGAAGAAGCAAAGGAAATTATTGACTTCGGTGGATTCAAACTGGGCATCAATGGTATTGTCACCTTTAAGAACTCCGGATTGGCAGCTGTGATTGAAAAAACAGACTTAAGCCATCTATTGCTTGAAACCGACTCACCTTACCTTACCCCCGCCCCTCACCGCGGGAAACGGAATGAAAGCGCTTACGTGGATCTTATCTGTGGAAAGTTAGCCGCAATTTACAATCTGTCCAAGCAGGAAATTGACGCCATTACAACAAAAAATGCCTTAGAATTATTTAAGAGACTTCCGGATCTATTTTAAGGATCAAAGAACAAAGAGCCAAGAAGAAAGAACAAAGAACAAAGACAGAGATGAAGCATCCCCTGATTTTTGCGGGAATTCAATGCCTGGGGTATAACTCCGGCATATTATAATGTAAATCAGGGTATAATTATCCTATAAAAAATGCAGTTAAATAGGAAATTTTGATTAACTTTGCACTGCAAACGGAGAGGTGCTCGAGTGGTTGAAGAGGTACGCCTGGAAAGCGTATGTACCCCTAAAGGGTACCGAGAGTTCGAATCTCTTCCTCTCCGCAAAATATACTGATTATAAGAAGTATAATAAAAACCTAAAAAAGGGACTATAACATAAATGTTAGTCCCTTTTTTTATGTATCACATTCCCATTAAGCAACTTTTGGCTTAATGGCAAATGCACAGAACAACAGATAAACAGCACTCAACAGAATAATCAATACAGAACCGACCTGTGACCCGATAACATCAGAAGTCAATCCCATAACGAAAGGTATAACCGCCCCCCCAAATACACCGGTAATCATTAAGCCGGATATTTCATTGGCTTTATCGGGCCGCGATTGGATTGCCATTGAAAAAATAATGGAGAAAACATTAGCTATTGAGAATCCGATAACGGCGAAAAGAGCAAAAACAGCTATTTTATCTGCCACAAAAATAAGAGCGACCAAGGCCAAAACCGCTACAATCGCAATAATTTTAAAGAACCTTCTTGCCGAAAACTTAGCCAACAAAATAGCTCCAATAAAAGCACCTGCCGTACGAAATGCAAAATACATACTGGGTCCGTATCCTGCGTCGATAGAGTTCATTCCGCAACGTTCCATCAAGATTTTAGGTGCAGCTGTATTTAACCCGACATCCACTCCGACTACAAATATAATTCCCAGAAATAACAGTAAAATGGTTTTATCTTTCAAGATACCAAATACACTGGCATAAGAACTGGCTCTGCCTGCTGTTGGTTCTTCGTGAATAGGAGTTGCCATTAGCCAACTGGTTGAGATCAATGTTATGACAGCATAAATGGGGAATATATATTGCCAGTTACCCAACATGGAAGCCGCAAAAGCCGCTATAAAGGGACCACAAAAAGAAGAAATTGCTTTTACAAACTGACCGGCCGTAAGGCTGCTGGTCAGTTTGTCTCCCTTAACAACATTGGTCAACAAGGGATTAAGCGAAACCTGTAAAATGGTATTCGCAATACCCAATAAAGCAAAAGCCAGCAACGACATAACAAAAGTGTACTCAATCAGGGGAATAAACATGGCCACAATAGTAATAACATTGCTTAAAAGAACAGTCTTCTTACGGCCAATCTTATTCATCAAAATACCGGTCGGGACAGAAAAGATCAGGAACATGGAAAAAAGAGCCACCGGGATCATATTCGAAAGAGTATCCCTGAATTCAGGGCTGAAACTTCCCAATAAGTCTTCTTTGACGTGCATGGAAGTGATTCCCACCACATCGCAAAAGCCCATAATAAAGAAGCCAAAAAGCACGGGTAAGATTTTTGTAATTGAATTTTCGTTTTTCATCTATAATATTGATTTAAAGTAATCTCATTCTACCTGATACAAACAAACATATTCCACCCCTATGCGGTTGTAACCAATGCAATCGCACCCACACAGGATCATAGGAAACCTTTTGAATTGAGTTTCCTATGATGATTGTTTATTTGTTGATTGTGATGCCTGGTTTATGATTCTTCAGAGTCAAGCTGGCTTAAGGCATAGGCGTATGCACCCAACTCAATTGCTTTACTGGCACCAAGTTTTGAAATAGCGACTCCAATGCGTTTTGCCGAATCGTAGTTTACCATTTTGGTTGTTCCGGGTACATTGACAAGTACCGAATCCCCTTTTACAAATTCAATCAAATCTTGTTCATCGTTCAGATTAAAAGCTTTCATTTGCAGCCTGGGAAATGATTCACCGTTCAACCTTCCAATCGTCCCATTGAGTTCTTCCAGCATGGCAGGCATAAAAAACTTAGAGGCACCGGCAAGTCCACCTCCAATAACGACCAGTCCATCCACTAACGTAACAGCGTGCGCAATTGTATCACCGGCTTCTTCGCCCAATTCGGCAAAAGTTTTCAAGGCCGCCTGCTGATCACCGTCTCTTGTTCCTTCGGCAATATCAAAAATATCTTTTGGCGTTAAATCGGATTCCTTATCACCTGAAAATTCACTGTACATACGTTTGACGGCAGGAACCCCTACTCCTTCTTCCGTAATGCAATCCCGGTATTTCTTGTGACGAAAATTCCACACATCACCTCCGGAACCATTATCTCCCATATGAAGCTTGCCATTTGTCACAAATCCTCCTCCAAAACCGGTACCGAAAGTAACTCCCAGTAAGTTTTTGAATCGTTTTACACTGCCGCTTTCCGCCAGCTTGCGGTTAATCTCTGGCAATATTCCTCCAATGGCTTCACCATAAGCAAACAGGTCGCCATCATTATTGATAAAAACAGGGATGCCAAACTTCTCATTTAAGAATGGTCCTAAAGCAATGCCGCCACGGAATGCCTTAAGATTCCCCAAGTCGCCGATAATGCCGTTTACATAATCAGCCGGACCGGGAAAAGCAAAGCTTATGGCTACCGGGGTATCGGTCAGTTGGTCTTTTACTTTTGTAAATCCTTCGACCAATGTTTCGAGGCATTTTTGCAAATTGTCGGCATTGGATGGCAAACAAGTAGGCGCTACTACTTCTTCGTTTGATTGCATGGCTGAGAACACAAAGTTTGTACCACCGGCGTCCAAAGTCATTACAATACGTTTATCAAATTTGTACATGTTTATAAAAGAATTAAATTAGAGATTAAAGCGTTTTTAATCAGATTATTATGAATATGTATATTAACTTCAATCCTGCATTTTGGTTAATCCTTCAAAATTAAGCTTTTTCAGCAGGTTATCAAAGTATTTACCTTGTTAATACAAATTTTCTTATGTAAACCGCTCCGCTACTTGTACTGCATTTCAAAACAAAACAACCGTTCAGGTTCTTCAATTGTCTTTCAAAGGTTGAATTGGCATTTAGTCCTGCTTCAAGCACTTTAGAACCGGTTATATTATAAACCGAAAGGTGTAATCCTGAATCCGATTTGTTTACCACCCTCAATGTATTGTGGCAAAGTGTTGCTTCAATTTTATCAGAATTATTCAGGACATCGGCATTACCGGCCACAAAGCCAAACCACTGAACATCAGAGCCAATCACTCCAGGATAGGTACCGGTTATATCAACTAATGCAGAAGTGTTTTCGACATTGTTATTCCAGGCTGCCAATAAATTGGCTTCTGTACCGGTAGCATAGGTATTGGCATAATCTCTGATTTCTTGTTTGGTTTTAGCTACACTCCACATACGGACATAACCTAATTTACCATCCAACCGGCGGTTCTTCCACATAGAACCTTCACCCATTACCACGTTTTGAGTGGAAATTCCAATAGGAGCAGGATTTGTCAATGAAGCAACTTCTAATCCATTTACATACAGTTTCATGGCAGCAGCACTATATGTGGCAGCTACATGAGTCCATGTGTTTAAAGCAGCAATAGAAGGTGCTGTAAGTTCTACCCAGGCAGCATTTGCACCAATTGTAAAATCAATTTTACCTCCATTCATACGAAGTGAAAATCCCTGAGCAGTAGATCCTGTAGGTGCACCTTCGGATGTTAAAATATAATTATTACTTACTGAATTATAATTTACTAAAGCCTCCACCGTAAATTCAGATGGTGAGGCGATGGCGGCTTGCTGACCAAAATCTACAAAACTGTTAGCTTTTGTTGCATCAAAGACGAGACCTTTGGTTGGTTCGTTGACTGTTATTTCCTGGTCGACAGAAGGAATAAACCATGCCACATCTGCCGGTTTTGTAAAACCATAGACACCCGTAGCATCACCTACAAATGTTCCTGATCCTTCATTCATTTTCCAGTCGGCAACAAGTCCCGGTTCTGTACCGGTAAGCGTAGAGGTCATGTCAGCCGCAATATCAACCTGTGCACGAACGACATTCCAAAATCGAAGATCTGCCATTTGGCCGGTAAAAAGACGGCCTTTCCACATAGACCCTTCACCAATACACACGTTTTGAACCGAAGTTACCATAGGAGCAGCAGCAATTACACTTGCGTCCAATACTCCATTGATATATAATTTCATTTCGGAGCCCGAATAAGTAGCCGCAACATGATACCATGTATTTACAAGAATATCAGTAGTACTGGTTACGTTTGGCCATTCGGTATTTGCACCGAGCGACAATTGAAGTTTACTGCCCGTAACACGTAGGACAAACCCCTGATTACCGCCACTTGCTGCCGCTGAACCTTCGGTACTTAGAATGTAAGCGCCCGATAAACTTTGGAATTTAACCCATGCTTCAACAGTAAACTGTGCAGGTGAAAAAGTCGCTTGCTGACCCAGATCAATGTAACTTGTAGCTACACCTGAAAATTGAAGTCCGGTTGTCGGAACTGCCGAAACAAGCATCACACTAAAAAGCGATGCAACTAAAAAAGAATAGAATTTTTTCATTGTGTTTTTTAAATTAAAGATTAATAAAATAGTTTTTAAAGAGACAATACTGTTATTCGTTTCCATTGAACTGGAATATTCAAGAAAGAGCCCGTTGAAAAAAACTCAACCTGTAAAATGCTAGTTTATTTTAAATTATGCCATATTAAGAATTTAATATCTGGATGAGAGCTCTTAAGTGTCCACCATGTTGGTGAAGACTTAAAGATATAACTCCCTAAAATTTGCGTTGTCTGATTTGAGGGATAGCTCTAATCGTTTTTGCTGGTCATAGGCTTATTTGACATGTTCAACATCAATGTTCCACCGTTTACTATGTCGGAAAAATTGATAAATGGTGTTTTTTGCGCTTTCCCATTCAGTGTGGCTTGCTGAATATAGATATTGGCCTTCGAATTATTTACAGTTTTAATAGTAAAATGTTTCCCTTTGTAATACAGAGGATTCAGACGTATGGTAATTTCATCGAATAAAGGGCTGCCGATTTGCATGCTGGGTTGTGCATCCGTAAGTCCTTTTACATCGAAAAGTCCAATGCCGGCAAGAACAAACCAGGCTCCCAACTGTCCCTGATCTTCATCCTGCCCATACCCGTAGCCATGAATATATTCCGTTCCGTAAAACCGGTCACAAATAGCATGAACCCACTTTTGTGTCAGGTAAGGTTTACCTGAAAAATTAAACAACCAGGATATTTGCAAATTCGGTTCGTTACCATGATTGTAAAGAGCTGCCAATCCGGCAAATGCATTAACAGTAGTTCCCCCACCAAAACAACTTCCCTGAGATAAGGTAAATATACTGTCCAACCTGTTATTGAATTTTTCTACGCCAATCGTATCAATCAGGGCTTTGGGATTTTGCGGAACATAGAAGGTATATTGAGCCGCATTCCCTTCCTGAAAACCTCTCCAAGGCTCGGTAGGATTGAACGGTTCAATAAACTTCCCGTCATTTCCCCGAGGACGCATAAACTTGGTAGAAGAGTCATAAAGATTTTTCCAACCATCAGCTAAACGGATAAGCTTTTTATAATCTTCTGTTCTATTTAGCTGTTTAGCAAATTGAGCTACTGCATAAGCACTGTAAGAATATTCCAACGTATGCGAAGCTCCAAAACCTGAACCTCTGGCAATAGTATTGTAGTCAATAGGGAGATAAGGTGAATAACCCCGTTTTACAAATTCGCCTACATCCATTTTTCCGGCTCCTTCAATTCTGTTTTCAGAAACCAATTCGTTCTTTAAAGCAGCCTCGTATGCCATCTTAACATCATAATTACGAATGCCGCAATTATAAGCCGATGCAATTGCCAAACCAGTGAAGTTCGTCCCGACACCCGATACATATTTACTATTTGCAATTCCGTCGCCCAACCAACCGGCATCTTTATATATCAACAACTGGCTTTGAACCCAATCGGCATAATACTCAGGATACGCTAATGCCCAAAGCTGGGTCAAATTCCAGAATCCACCCCAGATAGCATCTGTATTGTAATGATTGTGTTTCGGTTTCCCTTTTTTATCCAGCTCAATCTGACCAACTTCACCATTATTTTTAGGATAAGCACCATTCACATCGCTGGCTAACCCTCTGCCCAATAGAGCATGGTAAAGACCTGTATAGAATTTTACTTTATCCGAATCATTGGGGGAAGTGACAGTAATCCGTCCCAAGTAGTCATTCCACGTTTTAAGGGATGCTTTCCAGGCCTGATCAAAATTCAGGTCTTTTGCTTCGGTCATTAAATTCAATCGCGCGTTTGCAATGGAAGTATACGAGAGTCCCAGTTTTACTGTAATCATTTCATTCGCTTTGGTTGAAAAAGTGAAATAGATACCCGACCCTTCGCCTGAAATCTGTCTGGCACCTTCGGTCGTTTCATTATGTCTGAATATACCCCATTTGGATGGTTTCTTATCTAAAACAGCTGAGAAATACATTGCCACCGTTGCACCTTTCTGGTATTTTTTCACATATTCAGGTTCTGTAATTACATAGCCTTCTATACGTCCATCCGGGGTATAGGTTACCTGCGCATCTTTCACTGTACCACTCTCACCCTGCCTATTTCCAATATCAAAAAGGATATGCGATTCTTTCGATTCCGGAAATGTATATCGTTGAAATCCGACTCGTTGGGTAGCCGTCAATTCCGCTTTAATGTTATAATCTTTAAGAAAAACCGAATAGTAACCTGAAGTAGCATATTCGTCTTTCCTGTCAAATCGCGAGCGATAACCTTCTTCCGGCTTTTCAAGAGCCCCGGGGATAGTTTGTAATTTGCCCGTCGTGGGTGCCAGCACGATGCCACCAACCTGGAACTCATGAAAGTTTGCAAATCCTTCTATAGATGAATCACGCGAATCATATCCTACAGCCTCCCAACCTTGTGCGTTTCCGTAATGGGCATTGGTCGAAGGACCTAACTTTGCCATCCCGAAAGGGGCTGAAGCAGGAGTATAAAAAAACCAACGGCAATGTGCCGTCCCAATATTGGGATTGACATACTTCCCAAGGTTCTCGGAATAAGTATTCAAAACGACCAACAAGCCAATTAATAATATCGATTTAATCTTCATATTCTTAATTTTCAATGTAAATTGAGTTATTTATTTTCACCTTTAAGTATTGCAATTCGAGCATACAATTCCGCCATGCATGATTCGTCGAGTAACCATTTTGGTTGTTTCTTTTCATCTTTCCGTCCGGTCCAGTCTTTATAAATCAGTCCTGATTCGTCACGGGCATTTTTCCATGCCCAATCTGCACTGACAATAATAGCATTCACATATTTCGGGTTGTGATCCACACCATACAATTCCTGGTATCCACGAAAAAGGACTACTACAAACCAGGGTAAATCGTCGATATAGGGAACGCCTTTGTCTGTTTTCTTTATAAAATACCTGTAACTTCCTTCGGCTAATTGTTGTGCATTATCCAGATATACTTTATCGCCGGTAATTTTATACAACCTCACCGAAGACTGGATCATAGTACCGGTGTTGTACGTATAAAAGACATTGTCAGGCTTGCCATTAATCGTCGACAGTGAGTTCCGGATAATATGCAATGTACTATCTCCCAAATGACCCATCATCCAGTTGTAGAAAAGTTTGCCTTCTTCCAAGTATTTGGCATCTTTTGTTGACTGGTATAATTTCAACGCCAACACTGTAGCTTTTCCATTAGAGCAAGCCGGTTTTTGGTCACGAATGCCTTCGAGCCAACTCACTCCGCCTCCAAAATCATTGCTCCAACCGCTTTTAATAAAATCAAAAACTTCTTTGGCTTTTGCCAGATATTGTTTATTATGACTTGTATTATATGAATCAATATAATCTATTCCCACCAATCCATTATCATCATAATACCTGTCACTCTTTTCAAACCTGACAGGATAAGCCTGGTATCCGGGAGGTGTGCGCTTGTTATCGTAATAAGACCCGACTGCGACAACCATTGAATCCTGGTAAGGCTTATACTTTTTACCATTAAGCTCCATCAATACATTCGTAGCTGAAAAAACACCACTCATAGGCCACAGAAACGACACTTCCTGTGCTTTCTTCCCAGTATTATCCTGGAAATAGGTCAAATCAGGCTTATAGCTATTGGGATAATACTCTGAAAAGAGTCCGTATTTCGGTACCCGATACATATTCCATACTTTCCGGTAAATATATTCTGCCCGGTCCAGATACGGAGTCTTACCTGATTTTGCATGCAGCATAAAAGCCGAACAAATCATGACTAACAACACAAGCTTTTTCATATACAACTTAATAAGCTATTTATTTTGTGCTTAAGACTTCCTTTTTGTAGATTGACAACGCTCCATAGGATTCAACAACGGCCGCCTGATTCAATACCCAATAATACCGTTTCGGGTTTGCTCCGGTCCAGTCTTCGTAGAAGAACCCATCTGCGGTGCGGGCTTTTTTATAGCCATTATTAATAAAATTATAATAAACCTGAATATAATTATCGGCGTTACTATAGAGCGGTTGCAGGTCGATATAACCCCTTAGCAGTTTAGTATTAAACCACGGGTCATTATCAGGATAGGTGAGCGCTATATTGTTTCGCGATTTTACAAAATAATCATAAGCTCCCTGCGCAGAAGCAATAGCATCATTCAGGTAGGTCTGATCGCCGGTAATACGGTATAGTCTGACTCCATTTTGAATCATAACCCCGGTATTATATGTCCATTTTGTTGTATTTATTGCTCCATCTGAATTCATATCATTCCAGTAACATTTATCACTTGGATCCTGTAGATTTGTTTTCAACCATGCATATTCCTTTTTTGCAAATGTAAGAATTGAAGCTTTCTCTGCCTCCTGACAATCAACATAGTATTCCAATAAAAAAAGTGTGGCATAACCATTGGCACAAGTAGGTTTGTTGGAATTGGCATTGTTGGCAATGTTTTTTTCGTCTTCGTTCCACCACATAGCACCACCCAGTAAATTATCCACTCCGCTTTTCAGAAAAGTAACAATCACAGAAGCCCTGTCAAGGAATCGCTGTTCCCTGGTAAGGTTGTATGCTTCCATCAAGCTAACTCCTACAATGGAATTATCATCATAAAACCGGGTTCCTCCACCCGTGGTTCCATTTGTAGAAGAACCGTATCCGCCTATATTATTTCCATTGGCACCTGACCTGAAATACTTTTCATAATTATCTGCCAGTGAAGTATAGTTTACATCATAACCAATCTGAGTCAAGGTAGCTGCACCTGAAAGTAAACCCACATACGACCATAAATAAGAGTAAGTTGGATCGCCACTTTGTGTTGGATTGTTTTCTTTATAAAGACCGTTCGAGAGTCTGTAGTTCTGGTTTATCAGATCAAAAATTTCTTTAGCTCTCACATCACATTTTACCGTGTCGGCGACAACAGGTGGAACTACCGGCGGCTTTGGATTATAGGGCTCTGAACCATCACCACAAGATATCATAAAAAAAACAGCCCACAAAATCAATAAATTTTTCATAATCAATCGTATTTTTCCTCTACTTACTGGCAGAGTCAGAAAAGTTGTTTTTACTTTAAAAAGCATACAGCCTGAACCTGAACATTCAGGCTGTATGCATGAATTTATAGTGGCTGGATATTTGAAAAACTATGTATCATTAATCCGTTAGCATCAGTATTGATGGTAATAGTACATTTCTTCATGTCTAACGAACCGCTCATTTTCCAAAGATGATCCCATTGAGTCCATGGAAATTCAACCAATTCATAAAATGCAGGAGTTTCACTACCGGTAGGCCTTTCTGCACTTACACCATCTCTTCGTCCCCAACACATGTCTGTCCCATTAACCGATGCAATAAAATAATACCGTTCTTCAACCCAACTTAACCAAGAAGGTGGATTTGTTTCAGGCCTTGATTGTTCAATGAATTCAATTCCACAATTATCGGCCTTGAAAATTCCGTTACCCTGGTAACTTAAAGTTCCAATAACATTGTAAGTTGCTCCCCAAAGAACTCTTACGTTTGAGACTTTATCAATTGTCATTAATTGACTATTCAAATCCACAGTGATTCTATAGACTTCTCCTGCCGCATTTGCGGTTACATTGTATGCGCCGTTACCCTCTTTAATCTTACCGGAAGTTTGGTCGGTGTAACAAACAAATGCATTTGCATCGGTAGCACTGCTTTTAAAATAGATATTCCCATCAATCGGAGCTTTTGTATAGATAACAAACACTCCTTCGGCTGAATTTCTCATTGCCAAACCTCCCGCGCCACTATTCTCGGTTGCCGTGCCGTACAAATACAGGGTATTCCCGGAATAGTCGATACCAGCACCACGTGTAACAGAGATTGTTTTAACTAATTTGGAACTTTTTACGACTCCCCCCTTTGATGCTGTAACAGTCCATATAACATCTCCAGTGCTAGAGGTAGCTACACCTGCTTTTCGGGCAATAGTATTCAGTAATGCATGGGTTATCGTTAACTGGAGATTTACTCCCTGATCACTATAGGTTCTATAGACTGGTTGTGAGAAATCACCACCCGCTTTATCAAACAACACTTCATAGGTTGCATATCCTTGTACTGCTCCTCCACCGGCCCAGGAAAGGACGATATTGTCTTGCGAAGACAAATTGATAGCCACTGATGCCGGTGAACTTAGTGTAGTTGGTATTGAAAATTCAGCTGAAAATTCATAATCTTTGCTGCAACCCACTGCCAGGAGTGCCAATGTGATTATCCATATAATTTTTTTCATAACATACTATTTTATTGATTACCAATTTGGGTTTTGTGTAAGGTTCTTGTTTAAGTCTCTCTCCGTTTGCGGGATTGGCCACAAATAATGCTTAGCTTTGTTGAAGGCTCTTTTTTCAACCTGAACAAATCCATTATCAGTCCCAACTATATCGTTAGTTTTTAATCCATGGCACCAGCCATTCATAACTGTTTCAGCGGTCTTCCATCTGACAATGTCGTTATAGCGAAGTCCTTCAAAAGCCAACTCCGAACGGCGTTCGCGACGCACAATATCCAGTAAGTCCTGTTGGGAACTTCCTGTTGGAAAATTTAAAGCCAATGGATTGGTAAATCCTGCCCTTACACGTAATGGCTTAATGGTAGTATTCCACGTAGTTGCGTCTAATGTTCCGGCCACAGCTGCAGCTTCAGCATTCATTAACAAAACATCTGCATAGCGTATCAAAATGATATTTAACCCCGAGGAAAGCTTTACAATCGTACTGTTATCCTTATCCCAATACTTTTTTAAATAAAAACCGGTTGGAGTACAATCAGAGCTAAAACCATAACCATCTTTATTTGCTCCCTTATCGCAATTGATAACCTTCAATGTTCCATCTGCCATTAAGTAACTGTTACCGGTGTAAACGATTGTGGCTGCCAAGCGTGGATCTCTGTTCAAGTATGGTTTGGAAGCTGAATAAACTGCACTCTTGTCAATGGGAAGACCATCAGAAGCAACATAACTGTCAACCAGTTCTTGTAAAGGAGCAAGTTGAGAATATCCACCCATCGATGGTGGAAGAAATGAATATTCTACATTATTTTCCCGGGTAGTAAGCATGTATTGAATATCAAGAATTACTTCCTGGTTTCCTTCGTTAGCAGCATAGAATAATCCCTCATAACTTGGGAATAAACTAAACTGACTTTTACTGATAATATTATCTGTTATCGTTTTAACCTCCGGGTATCTTCCATCAAATAACAACATCCTAGCCTCTAAAGCCATTGCAGCATATCGCGTAACACGGCCTTTATCTGCTGCCGGATATGATTCAGGCAAATAATTATTCGTAATTATGTCCGTTAACTCGGCCAATAACTCTTTGACAACATCTGCTTTGGGTGTTCTGGCAAGAGATTGAGATTCGGCAATTGAGATTGCCTTTGTGAAAAATGGAATATCTCCAAATCTTGAGTACAACTCAAAATACAAATATGCCCTGATAACTTTCGCTTCAGCAATATACCTGTTTTTCAAGTCTGCTGTAAGTCCGGGGACTTTATCAATATTATCCAATAGGATATTACAATTTCGTATACCAGCATATTTACTCGCCCAAACCGATTGAACGTAACCATCGCTGGTTGAATAGGATCCATTCCCGATGGCCTGATCTACACCACCTTTGCAATAGGCATTATCAGTGGTGGCATCGCCGAAAATCACTTCCTGCGCACTCATTAAGTTCGTATAACAGGTATTTAATGCGTCAACGGCAGCTTCACTTTTATTCCAGTACTGTGTATCGCTTATCTGATCGTATGGCGTTACATTCAAATCAACACAAGAAGTAGCAAAAAGTATCGTGAAGAATGAAAACGTAACTATTCCAAGTTTAAATTTATTATTTTTCATTTTATTATTCGATTTATAGAGTTAAATTTAATCCAATAGAAGTAACTGTTGCGACCGGGTAGATTCTTCCTCCTGAAGTTGCGGTGGTTTCCGGATCCCATCCACCAACCATTTTGCTAAGAGTCAGTAAATTTTCTCCACTTAAGAATACTCTAAGACGATTAACACCAACTTTCTTTGTCAACGTATTTGGCAGGGTATAGCCTAGTTGAATGTTTTTCAGACGAATATAAGCACCATTTTGAATCCAAAAATCAGACTTGGCTGCATTATTCGTCGATTCCGAACCAACAGTTAAACGTGGATAAGAAGCGTTTGGATTTTGTGGAGTCCATCGATCAATATGAAAATCGAATGCCGGGCCTTCATTGTTGTTATGGAATGCTTCAACCGACTCTCCCCGTAACCAGACACTCCGCTGGCCAACTCCTTGCCAAAACATAGAGAAATCCAATCCTTTAAAATTCAAGCTGTAATTTATTCCAAATGAATACCGTGGGAATGGATTGCCCAACACAAAACGGTCATCGGCATTGATCACTCCATCGCCATTTTTGTCAATATAGCGGATATCACCGGGTTTTGGTGTTACTCCTTCCAAATGCGGTCCTGCAGCTACTTCTGCTGCGTTTTGAAAAAAACCGTTTGACCGATAGGCGTAATAGGAATTGATGGCATATCCTTGTTTAATAATTGTATTGATATCATATCCGTTTACCCATTCTTGCCCATGCGTATCAATCACTTTATTCTGACTGTCGAAGACATTGGCTGAAAGGCTGTGCTGCACTTTTCCTGTTTTAAATTTATAGCTGATCGAAGCTTCCCAACCTTCATTTTGAACTTTCCCGGCATTCTGGATCGGACTGCCGCCTCCAAAGGTAGTTGGAACAGGTAAACCTATCAGAATATCATAAGTCATATTGTGAAAATAATCAAAAGCCACATTCAATGAATTGTTTAAAAAACCAATGTCTGTCCCTAAGTCAAACTCGCGGGTAGTTTCCCATTTCAAATTGGTATTTACAGAAGAGACACTGGATACATTCACAACATTGTTATTGAAACTATAGGCACCACTGGATATAGATACTGAAGGAATATACGCATAATCAGAAATACGGTTATTCCCTACCAGACCCCATGACGATCGAACCTTGAGGCTTGGAAGGCCCTTGCCTAATTTAGTATAAAAAGGTTCTTCCGAAATCCTCCAGGCTCCTGACAAGGAGGGGAATATCCCAGATCGGTTTCCTTGGGAAAATTTTGAAGAATAGTCATTACGCAAATTGAATTCAAAAAGATATTTTTCTTTGTAGTTATAATTCAAACGTGTAAATGCTGAGTATATAGACCAATCACTAGCCCAACCTTGATCGTCAACATTTGTAGATTGATAATTAGCCAATATATCAAAATTCGGACTATCAACCTTACGTAAAGTTTGGAAACTATTGTCTTTTCCACCTTCGTAAGAGGTACCAACCAAAGCCCCTATTGTATGTCCGCCTATCTTTTTGTCATAAGTTAACATAAGATTGGATGTCATATTTTCGTTTCTATCAAAATACTCTTTGATATGATTTTCACTGTCTCCACTACCAGGATCTGTGATTGCCTGACGGTTTTCATGATTACGGTTGTTATAAAGCTGACCTCCGATCATTCCCTTCAATTTCAATCCTTCGACAATCGCGAACTCTCCATTGAAAGAACCCAACATATCATCGTTTGAATTTAAGCTGTACCCTCCCATTTCCAGGCGGGCCAGTGAATTGCTGTTACTTCCGGAAGGATAATTGTAATGCCCGTTTATCTTGATCGGGTAAATAGGAGGCATGCGCATAACCTGTTCCAGGATCCAGTCCGTCCAGTAGGCATTATCTTTCACTTCATTGCGTGCATACGCCACGTTGACACCATATTTAAACCGTTTCGTTAATTGGGTCTCAATATTTAGTCGCCCATTATATCGTTGCAGCCCGTAGTTTGGTCCCTGAAATAAGCTATTCTGATTCAGGTATCCGAATGAAAACAAGATGCTTGTTTTGTCAGTCCCGCCGCTTATGGAGAAATTATGCGATTGCTGGGGTGCAGCTGATTTGTAAACATCATTGATCCATTTATCGTTTACTCCTCCATTCCGGTAAGCACTGATCTGTTCTGGGGTGAACGCAATGCTTTTTCCTGAATTTACCAAGGCTTCATTCCGTAATTCACAATAAATCCACGAATCCACCGGCTTAGGCAAAGCAGTAACCCCTTGTGATCCATAAGTAAAATCGTAATTGACGGAGACTTTGTCTTTGCTCCCCTTTTTGGTGGTAATCAATATAACCCCGTTCGAGGCACGTGACCCGTAGATCGCGGTGGAAGAAGCATCTTTCAGCACAGAGATATTCTCAATATCCGAAGGATTAACATTCTGAATATCTCCGATCATTCCATCGATTAATACCAGCGGGTCGTTGTTATTCAACGTATTCATCCCACGGATATTGATGCTTGGACGATTACCCGGTTGTGAATTGGTTTGTTGGATCGTCAATCCGGGTGTTGTGCCCTCCAGGGCTTCCACAATATTTACCACAGGCTTTCCTTCGAGTTCTTTCATGGATACCGACGAAACAGCTCCGGTCAGGTTCACCTTCTTTTGCGTTCCGTATCCCACTACCACCACTTCATCCATGGCCTTGGCGGTTTCCAACAGTACGACGTTCATCACCTGTCTCGTTACTTTTAGTTCTTGTTTTTCATACCCGATGTATGAAAAGACGACCGTGGCATTGCCCCCGGGTACATTCAGGGTATAGTGCCCATCTAAATCGGAAACGGTTCCTGTACTGGTTCCTTTAATCAGAATACTCGCCCCGACAATCGGTGTATGATTTACATCGGTAATAGTACCGGTGATTCTGCCTGTTTGTCCTAAGACTTGCTGTCCTATCAGAAATAGGAGCAACAACAGAAAAATTGAAGTTCTTTTTGTCATGATTTAATTATTTAGTATTAGAAATTTAGATGATTCGCCTGTTTTATTGTTTCAATTTTATTTCCGGAGATCAAACCAAATCCATTCTTTTTCTTTGCAAATAAAATCTTTACTCATAAAAGTGTGGCTTGATCCGGGTATTACTTTTATAACTATGCCTTGTGCCTTATATACGCTTTTATGGTTGCACACTCCATCCCTTCTCCTTTCCCGTACGGACGTATGGTGTATTCGCGCACTGCAGCGGGCACTACAAATGTTTCGGCATAGTGGACCACAAAAGGAGTAAATGCATGTGTCGGGCTTTCAATGATGGCCGCGGCTCCTTCCACCAGATTTAGTACATTGACGCTGTCGTTGGTTTGATGGGTGACTGCTTTAGTAAACCAATGCCTGCGGGTTTCGATAAATTCATTTTTATGAAGCCCGGTGCGCTCTTCACGCCAACCATCCCCTTCGGCAACAAGTTCTACCTGACCTACTAAATTTTCCAGGCAGTACTCGGTATCACGATTCCATTGGATTACTTTCGATCCATGCTCAATATTGATCGCCCGGGGTAACCCATCCAAACCTAATCTTCCCCAATCATAAAGCTTAAAGGTGAAAATATAAGGTGTTGCACTGATTTCAAGCACCATGCTATTGGCCCCCGAACAATGGATTGTTCCGTTTGGAATTAAAAAATGATCGTGTTTCTTGGCCGGAAAAATATTTATATAATTCTCTGTTTCAAAGGTTGATTCGTTATTCTGGGCTTTCTGCAGGTCTGCCACCATGGCTGCGGGGCTGGCTCCTGTCTTCAATCCCAGATAAACCGTTGCATCCGGTTTCGCATCGAGCATGTAATAGCTTTCATCCTGCGTATAGTTCATCCCGAACGTGTCACGGATATATTGGGTGGTGGGGTGTACCTGCAAACTCAAGTTACCGCC
Source organism: Bacteroidota bacterium (assembly GCA_030706465.1). GTDB lineage: Bacteria > Bacteroidota > Bacteroidia > Bacteroidales > Paludibacteraceae > Paludibacter. Next base: position 27,805 of record JAUZOM010000026.1, read on the forward strand.
ATCCATGGTATCCAGGAAATCAAAACGGATAGGAAATTCCTTTCCAAAACGTGATTCAACCGGCTCACCCAATAATTCCTTGCTCTTGTAAAATACAAGGTTGATACAAGGCATTTCAAATATCTCCCCGCCGATTTCAAATAGCAAACTGTTTTCTTCCGGAACACCGTCGAACGACCAGGCAAAGTTTATCTTCGACTGATCCAATCCGCATACATCTTTCATCCATTGTCCTCCCCAGGGTCCTGGGTCGAAATAAGGAACCATACGAAAGGGAGTCTTTGAAATGGCACTCAGCCCATCCAAGAGCGTTTGTGCAGTAATCATCTTCGGTTCGTTCGATTTATTTGTATCCAACCAATAATCTGCTTTCTCGAATAACTCTTGTTTCAATTTATCGCAAACGCGCCAGTCCACAAAAAATCCACGCTTGTACTGTATTCCGGGCGCCTCATCACTGTTATTTAGCCCTAAGTTACAGACTTCATGCTTACGTTGCCTCAATTGGATTTCCCAGCGTGCCATATCGGCATAAACCAGGCAATCATATTCCCGGGCAATCAAAGCCGCTGCAGGTCCATACACAATCACCAAACCGGTCGATTCTTGTATTTTCCTACGGAGTTTCTCTGTTTTTTCAGGATCCAGGAACCCTGTATAGGTAAGCCTGGTCATATAGCCGAAAATGGCATCATCCGTCACATCGGGAAATGTCAGTTCACGTATTTCTTCTTCCGGATAAAAAGCTTCCTCCGATTGAATAAACACTTCCGGGTTAAGGCGGCTGAAATGATTGATTAATTCCTGGTGACAAACTCCCTGGTAACATTCGACAATCAATATATATCGGTTCGAGTACAAGGTTTTAATCTTTATACTTAATTCTTTAATGATTGCATCCCAACCGGGAAATAAGGTGCCGCTAACCGGAAAGAAAGGTGTTTTGTTGTAATCTGACATTTTTTATTGCTAATTTTCAGTTCTTCTTTTTGTCTTGCCATTCATGCAAAAAAGCAAGGATAAAAGATTGAATTTTGTTCCCTCTCAAACTAGTCTTTTTTGGATGAAAATAAATACGGTGCAAAGATGCTGCTGTTATTTGATAAAAACATATAACTTTGCTGCGATTTACTTGTACTATCTTACGATTATACCAATCTGTTCATTATGCCAAAACAAAAAGAAGGATTTAAAGGACAAAGGCTTATATCTATCAGTCCAGAGATTATCTTAAATAGCCAGAACAATCCTATCAACAAGACACTTTATGTAACAAAGATCGGCTTCTTCCCGGCTGTAAAGTATCATTACAATAACAAGGAGAAGGGCGTCGATTATTTTATTATTCTGTATTGCACTTCAGGCGAAGGCTGGTGTAAAATAGGAGAAAAGTCTTTTACGGTAAGCGAAAACCAATACGTCATCCTGCCGCCAAAGACACCCTATAGCTTTGGGGCAAATTCCGGGAATCCGTGGACAATTTACTGGATTCATTTCAGAGGTACGCTGGCATCCACCTTTTTAAATTTCCCGATTATACCAATCCAGATCCTACCCGAGTCCAATTCCCGGTTGCAGGACCGTATTCAGCTGTTCGAAGAAATCTATGCCAATCTGGAATTAAGTTATCACAGCGATCATTACAGTTATGCCACGATTTGCCTTTACCACTTCCTGGGGTCGTTTAAGTATGTGGAACAATTTCGCAGGATCCGGAATGTGGATATTGTCGAGAATGGGTTTAGTGAAAAGGTGATTTATTTTATGCGTGAAAATGTAGAGACCAATTTAACCCTCGGACAGTTGGCCACCCATTTCAATCTTTCCACTTCACACTTTTGTGCACGCTTTCAAGAGGAGACTAAACTATCCCCCATAAAATACTTTATTACCCTCAAGATCGAAAAAGCATGCCAATACATTGAGCTGTCAAACCTGAAAATATCCGACATTTACCCGAAACTTGGTTTTCAGGATGCCGCTTATTTTAGCCGGACATTCGTTAAGATAATGGGTATCTCTCCCACTAAATACCGTTTAAGGGAAAGACATAGCTAGCAGGGCTGCCTGTTGTTGAAAGTAATTGCAAATTGCACCTGCCGACACCAACGTCTTTACATTTAATTAAGGACAGGCCCGGAAAGTCTTCGGTTAGATATTACAACTTCTATCCGAATGCCGGTTCGGCAAACTGCGTGACCTTTAGTCAAGATATCGCATAGGTCGAAATACTATTTCTGAGGAGTGCTGTTTATTGTTCCTCTATAATTTTCACACCCCAAGGTTCCAACTCTAGCGCACTGTTTTTAGTTACGGTCTTGTCAAGCAATAATTCCCGGCCATTTCCAAAAGGATAGTTGACAGTGCACGGTTTCGCAGAATAATTGAAAATATAACGCACGGTTTTGCC
>JAUZOM010000260.1 GCA_030706465.1 Bacteroidota bacterium
AGACTGTTTGTCCTGGAAGGTTATGGGTACAGCCTTAACTTCGATATCCACAACCGTACCGTCCAACCGGATCAACTGTTCTTCCACAAGCGGTTGTATATCGAGCCGTGTCATAGCCTTGTGCATCCGTTCCCGGGCAAGTGAGCGGTAATGGGGGTGAACCGTTTCAATGATTTGTATACCGATCAGGTCTTCAGCTCCGGTTGCAGCCATTAAACGGATGTAGGCATTGTTTACCAATACAATTTCCCCCTCCGAATAGATACAGATCGCATCGGGTGAATTATCCACCAGTTCCCGGTAATTATTCTTGCTCTCGATTAACGCCTTTTCCACCTTTTTCTGTTCGGTGATATCATAGAGGATACCCGTCCAGAGTATCTCTCCGGTAGGCAGGGGGCGGGGAATCGATTCTAAATGCACCCAACTTGTTTTTTCCCGGATCACCAGGCGTCCTTCCCATCGAAAGGGAATAATCAGGTTATTGGCTTCTTCGTTTTTGATAGAGAATTCAGGTAAGTCATCGGGATGAATCAAATCGGCAATGATAGCCGGTGTGGCTTCAAATTCTTTTCGGGTAATTCCGAGGATCTCACAAAAACGGTCACTTGCCAGCTCCATGCAATAAGGCGGGTTCTTCGAACTGTTCCAGTCTTTTTCCCACCACTTCTCGGGCTGGAATACTCGGATCCGGTAAATTCCTGCCGGTTGGTTGTTCACAATGTCCAGGTACAGGTTGCGTTCCTGCTGAAGCCTCTCTTCGTTTTGTCTGCGCTCGGTGATATTGATGGCCATTATCAGGCAAAGCTCCTTATTGTTGCGCAACGACCCGGTAAGGTAAACATAAGTAGGGGTCTTCTGGCCGCTCAAAAGAGTAATCTCACAGGTTGCTTTGACCTGATCGTCATAGACTTCCCGGAGAAACTTGTTGAAAACGGGCTTTGTGTCGTCCGATACAAAAGAGCCGAACAGACTTCCTTTCAGGATCTTACTGTCCTGGCGAAGCATTTTGGTACCGCTCAGGTTTAATCCAACGATTGTTCCCTCCCGGGAGAGGACAAAACTACCGGTCGGAGCATAATCACTCAGGTCAATTGTACCGGATGTGGCAGGTTGAGACCCTGCAAGCACCTCCTGTTGCAGTTCCTGTCTCCCTTGCCCCGCTTTATTCTCGGGAATGAGCCCCCTTGTGCCTGTTTCGGATTGACTCCGGTCGGCAGTTGATGGTTTGCTTTCTGCCAGGTCTTCTGTTTGGTGGGGAAGGTTATCGGGGGTAGTGGTTTTGCGTAATGAGTCTTTCATAGGCACTTCGGAGATAAATCAGTAGAACAAACTAAATGAAAATCAGGTATCATTTTAACATAGTTAATGTGTCTACTCCCGATTGCATTGACAATGAGAAGTAGTTTCGGCAAATATAATATAAAATGCTTTGTAAAAAACAGCCAAAGTACAAATTATGTGGTATTATATGTTTTATAATATGATAATCCGGCTTTTTTTTATGCTAAATCCGGCGTATCGGTTAAATTTAAGCTTTATTTATCCTTCCTTATTCAGTAGAAATAAAGAGATTACATATTAAATATTAATATAAATTATAGGAATGAGACGGCGTTTCCTTCCATCTCCGGGCTATTTCCCTGATTGATACTTAAAAAGTGAGAAATGGCGACAGGTATTTTCCTTGTTCCCGGAGGTTGATGTACTTCCTGAAGAATGAGAGATGAGAAACGGGGAATGAGTATCGTACTGAAATCGGGTTACAAAAAGTAAACAAAATTCCGGATAATCTCTGTTGACTATATCCCCGGCACCCGGCCTTCGGACGAAGTTGGAGGGGATGTTGAAATCGATCCGGAACCGGATTCCAACTCCTTTCCTGATGTTGTTTCATTTCTGACCCTTCCTTCCCGGGTAGTATCCTCTTAATTCAGTCTTAATTCAGCCGGAGTTTATGCTCTGTATAGAGACAGTTCAACGGGAGTATAGAGGGGGTTTCGAGGGGGGTCAGTTAGGTCTACCTCATTGAACCCTCATTGAACCCTCACTGAACCCCCTCTGAACCTAGACCAAAATAAGACTAAAATACGGTTGAACCCAGACTGAGAAGGCTCCCTCTTTTGAAAAAGAAAACCTTATTTTTCTTTTACCTTCTCCTTCGGAATCTCTCAAAAGAACGATAAAAGGCCCGATAAAAGTAACTTTATAAAATACTGATATTGTGTCAATTATAATTTAGTTACCTGTTTTAGGCTAATTCGTCTAGATTCCCTATCTATATAAATTCTGATTATATAAGGGACATCTCCGGATCGGTAGCGAACAGAAGGCGAATGAAAGGCGGAGCAGCCGGGCCCGGATGCAGGATTCCGGGTAGTAGCCTCTGTAATTCTAAAACAGGTGCCATGGGATAATCCCGGGTATAAACTTTAACAGGGAAGCGGAAGCGAAAGGCTTTATGCTACCCGAAATTTATTGGTCCGGATACAGGGCTTGGAAAAAGATTAGGGGGCAATTTTTAATGGAGAAATTTCGGAAATACCGGTTGCCGGACGCCCGTGATGTTGGGAAAAAACAGGATATTTTCTATTTACCCGGCTAAATTCAGCCTATCCAGCCAAACATTGGGATAAAAAGCAGCAGAATTTCCTGCGTGGGAGGAGATTCTAATGCATAAAAAACAAAAAAACGGGCGTTAATTCCTTCCTAAGACTTAAAATAACCCCCTGGATTCTAAAAACATGTTATAAAACATACTTTTCGTGTAATTAATCACTAAAAAGCTTGGATTGAGTCTAAAGTTGACGTATCTTTGCAGAGTGATTTTTTCATAGTATTAGATTTAAGGTTAACAAAGATTGGTAGATCGCCGTGAGGCGCACTACCTTTCGTCTTTTATAGGGGTTGTCGTTCGGCAATCTTTTTTTGTTTCAGGATGTTAGGAAGCAAAACAACTTACTGTGGCAATTTAAATTCTTAAGCATAAAACGCGGATTCAGCGGACAAAATTTGAATCATAAAAGGACCCCGGAGTACCTGTTAATTCCAAACCCGCATAAACCCGGGCCCAAAAGGCGGAACGCAGATAATCCTTCTTCTTGTCACTCCCGGTATTTCAGGCCAATCGTTCTACTCCTACCGGCATCATTCTTCTTCGGGATTCTTTCCGGTAAAAACAAGAAATAATCCTTCTAATGAACTAATTTTCAGCAGAAATGTTTTCAGTAGAAATAATTATTTGATACGGTTTTACCGTTGAATAAAAAAATACATCTTGTTGAATCGATAAAAGCAAGAGAATATGAAAAAGATAGCTCTTATTGGCGCCAGTGGATTTGTAGGATCAGCCTTGCTCCATGAAGCTCTTGAACGCGGACATTCAGTGACCGCTATTGTTCGACATCCGGAAAAGATTACCTGGGAAAGCCCGAACCTGCATGTGAAACAAGGGGACATTTTGTCGGAGGAATCGGTCCCGGAACTGATAGCCGGAGCCGATGTGGTCATTAGTGCCTATAACCCGGGATGGAATAATCCGAATATTGCCGTTGATACGGCGAAAGGGTATAAATCGATTATCAACGGGGTCAAGAGCGCCGGCATATCCCGTTTGTTGATTGTAGGCGGAGCAGGGAGTTTACTTGTTTCTCCCGGGAAACGGGTAATGGATACAGCTGCTATTCCCGAATCGTTTAAACCGGGCATAAAATCATTGGCAGACGTGCTGTATACACTTCAGGAAGAAGAAAAGGAACTGGATTGGGCATTCTTCTCCCCGGCAGGCAGTATTGCCCCGGGGGAACGGACGGGAAAATTCCGGCTGGGGAAAGATGATCTGGTGGCAGACCGGGACGGAAAAAGTAATATTTCCGTGGAAGACTATGCTGTGGCCATGCTGGATGAAGTGGAAATCCCCCAACATCATCGGGAACGCTTCACAATAGGCTATTAAGAATTATTTTGAACGACTCAAAACAACAAAGGTCACCCGGAATTACTCCGGATGACCTTTTGCAGTTTTAAGGGGGTTCACTTGTCTGAAAGATAAAAAAAAGCTACTTTTGTAATCAAATCCAAACAAGTTACCCATGAATATTCTTCTCCTCGGATCGGGCGGCCGCGAACATGCCATGGCCTGGAAAATAGCACAAAGTCCTAAACTCTCGAAACTCTTTATTGCACCCGGCAATCCCGGGACTGCAGCAGTAGGGGTAAATCTGCCTATTGGTACGAATGATTTTCCTGCCATCAAGAAAGCAGTACTCGAAAACAAGATCGACCTGGTGGTGGTCGGACCGGAAGATCCGTTGGTAAAAGGAATCGTTGATTTCTTTGCCGCAGATAAAGAGATCAACCAGATCCCGGTGGTCGGACCGGATAAGACCGGAGCACAACTGGAAGGGAGCAAGGACTTTTCGAAACAATTCATGTTCCGGCATCAGATCCCGACTGCCGGATACCTGAGTGTTACCGAGGAGAACTTTGCCGAGGGGGTGGCATTTCTCCGACGGTTACAGCCACCCTATGTGTTGAAAGCAGATGGATTGGCGGCCGGTAAAGGTGTGCTGATTCTAAATGACCTGGATGAAACCATTGCTGAACTGAAAGCGATGCTGGATGGGAAATTCGGAGCATCCAGCCGGACGGTGGTTATAGAAGAATTTCTTTCCGGGATTGAATGCTCGGTATTCGTGATCA
>JAUZOM010000261.1 GCA_030706465.1 Bacteroidota bacterium
CCTGCGAACATTGTAAAGACGAGAAAAAGTGTTGCATTCGGGGAACTTTTAAAGACATTTATCAATTTACCTACAACAAACTTGCCGGAACTTCTTTGGATATGTTGGCAATGGAGTGATCATAATCGAGAAAATGAGCGAAAACTATTTTGAAATAAATTGACTAGATGATAAGTTTTTACCCAAATAGGCCTTAACTCACTCAGGGAAAAAAGAACATTAATTTCTATCTGAATAGCATCACATTAATTAGTAATGTCAAGAATATAATGTCGTATTTTTAGGCTGAAGGTTCATAATATACCCCTTTTACCTTTAACCTAAACACCTATAGCCTGTAATCCTCATAGGACATTATTTTATTCCAATTACTTAATTAGTCCCCTTCGTATTGACGCTTCGTTCACCGTGACGGTGTTTAAGTGGCAAAAAACAATATTCTAATGCAAAAAAATCTGCTCTATATCAATCAATTATTATAATATTTATTCAGGAAACAAAAGCCGAAACATTTTTTGCTTTGTTTTTATTGTTTTTCGATTATTTTTGCCGCCTCGTTCATTTAAAAATTGGGAGTGAGATACCCGGTGAAACGGGTTCAATAGGGAATCACGTGTAATCGTGAGCTGTCGTTCAAATGTTAAGTTCCAAAGCAGTTTTGCAACAACAAAGCCACTGTTCTGTTTTTGTCGGATGGGAATAAGTTGTAAAACGAACAAGTCAGGAGGCATGTTTTATTTCATTGAACAAAAACTCGTTCGCAGTATTGAGTAATGGTCATAATCGAAAAACTCGATTTTTTTTGTTTTCTATCCGTAAACTTTTCAGTTTATTTTCCGGCGTAGGCTATCAAAATTTAGGGTTTTGCCATCCAATGTCGATGAATTCTTACTCAAAACCTTGGTTTTCCATGTAGGTTAAATTGCGAATTTAAAAACCTGGGGATCTTGCCGGACAGATAAAATTTCACATTAGAACCGAAAATCCTTTCCACAACTATGTGAATCTATCATTGATTGCCAGGTTGGCCCTTTTTTGAGTTATCCAACCATACCCCACTCCTTTATAAAAAAGAATAAATGGATCTATTAAAACTATTTACACAGAGCGGAACCGCATCCACACTTATTTTTTTGAGTCTGGTGGGAATTGCAGGAATTTTAATCGGGAAAATCAAAATATTAAAAATCAGGCTCGGAATTGCGGGTGTCCTTTTTGCCGGACTTTTCCTGGGGCATCTCGGGGCCAGAACCGACCACGAAGTGTTGAACTTTGTAAGAGAATTCGGGCTAATCCTGTTTGTCTATTCCATCGGCCTCGAAGTTGGTCCCAGGTTTTTATCGTCGTTGCGTAACAATGGGCTAAGGCTCAATTTACTGGCGACCGGCAGCGTTGTTTTGAGCGTATTGATGGCCGCCGGACTAAAAATTATTTTTGATTTACCTATGCCTGTTATGGTTGGCATTTTATGTGGCGCAGTGACCAACACGCCAAGTTTAGGCGCCGCACAGCAAGTTATTACCGAGCAAATGTCCGGACAGACAGGTTTGACCCAGCTTACCGGAATGGGCTATGCAGTAGCCTATCCGTTTGGAGTAGTCGGAATTATCTTAACGATGCTTTTGCTTCGGTTAATCTTTAAAATCTCAGTAAAAACCGAGACTGAAAAATACAAGACTGATGTTGCCGGAGTTTTAGGAAAGCTGAAAGCCGTTAATCTTAAGGTTGTTAAACCAGACCTGATTGGAAAAAATCTGGCATTTATGCGCGAGACTTTGCGTGGCGAATTCGTACTTTCGCGCATGTGGCGGGATGGTGAATTTTTTATGCCTGAAGAAACCGAAATCATCCGTGGAAACGATATGTTGTACGGGGTTTCAAACAAATCGCACTTTCCCGGTCTCGAATTAAAAGTTGGCCCCTTAGAAAATACAGGCGATATTGAAGTAACCGGGAAACTTGGCATGCGCCACGTGGTATTTTCCAATAAAAGCATGGCTGGGAAAACGATCAAACAGATTGGCTTATCGCGCCGTTTCCCTGTCAACATTACGCGTATTTTCAGGGCAGGGATGGAAATTATGCCCGATGAAGAAGATACCATCGAATTTGGCGATACACTCCGAATTGTGGGTGAACGCAAGGTCTTGAAGGAAGTTTCCAAATTACTGGGCAATTCGATGAAAGAGTTGGCCCACCCTAATATCATTCCGATCCTAATCGGTATTTTGGCCGGGGTACTCATTGGAAGTATCCCGTTTTCAATACCCGGATTACCGGCCCCGGCAAAGTTAGGTCTGGCAGGCGGTCCGCTTTTGATTGCCTTATTCCTGGGACATAAAGGACGTATCGGGAAACTTGATTTTTACATGACCCCTGGCGCCAACCTTTTTATCCGCGAATTGGGAATCGTGTTGTTCCTGGCTTGTGTAGGATTATCGTCAGGTGAGAATTTCATAAAAACGATTATTGACGGAGGTTATGTTTGGATGGCTTATGGAGCAATTATCACTTTTGTGCCTATCCTGATTATTGGCATTGTCGCCCGCCTGATGAAAATCAATTACCTGACCATTTGCGGCGTTCTTGCCGGCTCAATGACCGATCCGCCAGCGCTTGAATTTGCGAACTCAATATCCCCCGGTCAGGCTCAGTCAACTGCTTATGCCACGGTATATCCACTGGTTATGTTTCTGCGTGTTTTACTTGCTCAAATATTAGTACTACTCTTTTTATAAAATGAGAATACGTGTATTATTCATATCCGCACTTCTTTTATCGTTGCCAGGAGCTGGCCGTGCTGACTCTCCCGACAAGCTTGAAGATTTATTTCAGCATGAAATCAAATTGAAGTTGAACGAAAGCGGATCGGCTTCGACCAAGCTTTCTTTCTCCACCCAATTTTGGGGGCGTTACACCGGGTTGAATGCTGGAAGTACCAATAAGGCAGGAGATCCGTTAACTTCTGAAAACGAATTTGCCCTAAGGCGCACCCGCTTCATCATGACCAACAACCTGGACGACCGGATTATTTTTTACACTCAGCTGGGATTCAACAACCTGAATTCGACCAGTTCAAAACCGCAGTTGTTTTTCCACGACGTCTGGGGCATGTTCCGTGTTGTACCCAAATCGTTTTATATCGGGTTTGGGTTGAACGGATGGAACGGTTTGTCGAGATTAAGCAATACCAGTTCCATAAAAACCATGACACTCGATAACCCCGGCGTAAACTACCCCAACATCAACCGGACTGATTTGGAAGGCCGCCAACTGGGCATCTTTGCAAAGGGTACTGCCGGACGGGTTTCGTACCGGACTGCCATTGTAAAACCTTTTGTGTACAATGGATTAACTGCACAACCACAAGCAAATACCGGTTATGAATACCCTTCGGAAAATCTGGAATACAAAGGTTATATCGCTTATCATTTCCTCGATAAGGAATATTTTACAACCCCGTATATGGATATGACTTATTTAGGTGCAAAGAAGATTTGCAATCTCGGCGCGGGTTTCGATATTTACCCACAGTCGATTGCCGAATACGATGCTTCGCACAATAGGAACCTGAAAGACCGAAATTTGTTTGCAGTCGATTTTATGTTTGAACTGCCGATGAAAGATAATCAAACGGTTACAGTTTATTCTGCACTTTACGGCTACGATTTTGGTTCAAATTTCCTGAAATCTTCAGGAGTGATGAACAACTGGAACGGCGGAACGGGAATTGAAGGCGCCGGGAACAATGAATTTAAAATCGGGACCGGCAATATTTTTTATTCCACTTTAGGCTATTTATTCCCCAAACAATTTCTGCAATTGCCCGGAAGGTTGCAGCTTTTTTACGCCTTTACCGATAAAAATTTCAAGGCGCTTCACCCGGTTTTATTTAACCACGACTGTGGCGCAAACTACTACGTGGCCGGTCAAAAGCTGAAGTTCAGTTTCCAATATTCATTACGGCCAATTCTCGATCAATCAGCCGAGCACATAGCCTCTTACAAATCAACAGCCATATTCCAGATTCAATTAATGATTTAAATAATAGAATAGAATAAGGTACTTATAATATGCAGTTCAGCGAATACTTACTTTCTAATTGCACAGACAGAAGGTCTTCCAAATATGAAATTTATACGATAAACTCGTTTAACTCATCTTTTATCAGCCTCCAGTTTGGAATATTGGCGTCTAAATTAGCTGTAAAACGTGAATTGTGAAGCCTTTCAACTAAATGGGTCATTTCGTGGGCAACGATATATTCAATGCAATGAGTTGGTTTCTTGATTAATTCAAGGTTGAATATAATTCTTTGGGTTTTATGGTTGCAACTGCCCCAAAGGGTTTTCATTTGTTTTATTTCCCAGTGTTTTACTTTCACCTGTAATATTTCTTCCCATTTTTCAATCAGAGGTGGAAGTGTTACTTTCAGTTCTGCCCGGTACCATTCACGAAGCACTTCTGCTCGTTTCTCTGTTGGAGAACCTTCGCGAACATACAGGTTGATAAATTGTGTGCCACTCAGCACAACTGCAGGGGAAGTCTGCTGATATGACACATTCAACCGGTAGCGTATCCCTTTGTAATAATGATTTTCTCCAGACACATAATCCCGTTCGGTTTGACG
>JAUZOM010000262.1 GCA_030706465.1 Bacteroidota bacterium
AAGCCGAAGGGATCTATAATCTGGTGGCTCCGGAAGCGATCACAAACAACCAGTTTACCAAAACATTGGCTGCCGTTTTAAAGAGGCCTGCGGTTATCAGGGTTCCTCAATTTGCATTAAAAATGCGGTATGGCCAGGGATCGGTTGCCTTAACAGAAGGTGCATTTGTAGAACCGCTGCGGCTCAAAGAATCCGGTTTCATATTTCATTATGAAAAACTTGCAGATGCATTAAGGCAAATAGTTCAGCCAAAACAATAACTATAAAAATACGAACGGATTTATTGTACAGCGGTACAGTAAATCCGTTCGTTATTATAAACCTGAATAATCTTGCGATTCAAAATCGCAGAGTTACTCCACTAATTATAAGCAATAAAGAAAGATTCCCCTTCAAGATAGCGGTTTGGATCCAACTTATCGAATACCCTGAAATAGATCTTATATTTCTGTCCTTTTGATAAGACGCCTTGTTTATTCCTCACCGTAATTTGCATGTTCTTAAAATAGGTATTCCTGTCAAAGGTCAACTTGGAAGAAATATTCTCAGTCACTGAAATACAACTAGAATTCAGGTTATGGGTGGAATCCACTTTATAAGGAACTTTCGCAGTCCCAACCTGCCCCGGGATAAGCAAATCCTTGACATCTACCACCTTTTTACCTGCTCTGTCAGTAATGCTGATGGTCATTCCGACTAATACCATTAAAGCAGAATCTTTTTTAGGATAGATCACTTCCGTGCTGTCACCTTCAAAAAGCCGGTATGGAATTTCTTCCGCATTTTCAACCAGCTTTTTAAATCCGCTTAAATGATACATCTTAAATTCGGCTTCAAAGTCCGTCTTATCCAGCTTTTGTTCGTTGTATTGTTTGATTTGCTCAACATTAAGAAAATGCGAATAAATAAAGGAACCATCTTTAGCATCACTTCTGTTTTCTTCTTTTATATCACTGATAAAACTCAAAGTCGGTCTTGGCCCTTTGCTGCACGAAGAGATGCTAAGCGATAACATCAGGATCAAAAACAGGAATAGTTTGTTTGCCATATTTTTGGATAGATTTAAATTTTTTTTATTTGACTTTCGCGAGTTCCTTTTCCAATAACGTCACCATACTATCGAGTTGGGTGATCACTGCCTTAATGGGTTCAGGCTTGGATAAATCAACACCAGCCTTCTTCAATTGTTCCATCGGATAATCATTTCCACCCGATTTTAACAAAGTAAGATAACGTTCCCTGGCGTTCTGCTTTTCTGAATCGGTTCCTGAAGTAACCTGATTATAAATCTGGGCCGAAGAAGCAAAGCAAGTTGCATATTGGTATACGTAATAGGGCGAATTGTAGAAATGTGGAATCCGGGACCAAATCAAATTATAAAGCGGTTCGGGCGCATGGGCATCACCATAATACTCTTTATACAAATCGGCAACAATCCCATTCAATACGTCGACAGTGATCGGCTGACCCTTTTCAACCAACGTGTGGGCTCGCAATTCAAAGTCGGCAAATAAAACCTGGGTATAGAATGTCCCCACTATATTGTCAATAGCCTGGGTCAACAAAGCAATCCGTTCTTTCGGATCTTTGGTTTTCGAAAGCATATAGTCCAGCATCAATCTTTCGTTGAAGGTTGATGCCACCTCGGCAACAAAAATCGTATAATTGTGGGTTACAAAAGGTTGGTTTTCATTCGATAATACCGAATGAAGCGTGTGGCCCAACTCATGTGCCAGTGTAAATACATAATTCAGGGTCTCGTTATAATTGAGCAACATAAAAGGATGAACGCCATATACGTTGCTTGAAAATGCGCCCGTCGTTTTTCCCTTGTTTTCATATACATCAAGCCATCCTGAAGCAACGGCTTTTTTCATCTTTTCAACATAATCTTTCCCCAGCGGTTCCACAGATTCGATCACCATTTTTTTGGCGTCATCATAAGGATAGAGCTTGTTAAAATCAACCAGGGGAATCACGCCATCATAACCATAATATTTTTCCAGTTTCAGTGTTCGTGCCCTCAGTTTCATATAACGTTGCAATGGGGCTACGTTCTCCCTGACTGAATTAACCAGATTTTTATAGACATCTTCGGGGATGTTGTTGCCGTCTAAAGCTGCCTGCAAACAGGAGGTATAATTTCTCGACTGCGCCGAAGCCCAATCTGATTGACATATCGCATTATATATAGAGGCAATGGTGTTTTTCTTTTCCTCAAATGAGCCATAGTGCGCAAGAAAAGCGGTACGGCGATCGGCCTGGATTCTGTCGGTAGCAAGGATCTGGTTGTATGCACCCGGTGAAAGAACGACTTCCTTGTTATCCGATAATTTAATAGTAGGATATTTGACATCGGCCGTTGTCAGCATGGTGTAAATATCAGACGGGGTGTTGTTAAGCTGGGAGAAATAAGACAAAAGCTGTTCCCTGGGCTCATCCAGGACATGCTTTTGTTGCCTGTACAAATCGAGTAAACCGAATCTGTAAATTTTTAAATCAGGGGTCTGGTCTATCCACTGACGCATTGTTGCCTCCGGAATAGTCAGCATTTCAGGATTAATCCAGGCCGTAGCAGTCCCAAACTTGGAGAACAGAATTTGAACCTGTTGCAGGCGCGCTCCAATTTCTGCATTCCCGTTATCCACGTTTTTCATTAATCCCGGATATTGATATACCTTATAAGCAAGTATACCCATTTCGTCCTGCAATTTCAAAGCTTTAAGCAACTGTTGAGGGCCCTGTTTAAGGGTCCCTTTCAGGGAAGCAATCTCATCCATCAGCGCCCCGGTTTGTTTTAATGCCGCTTCCCAATCTGTCCAATTGTGAAATATATCGTTGAAATTCCATTTATATTCGGCCGGAATTTCATCACGGTTTAATGATCTTTTTTGTGCCATGGCTTCATGATTTATATCGAAAGCAACAATCAGTGTCGTCGCAAAACCCAATAGTAGAAATTTATTCATGACTTTTTCCTTATTAAATCAAATTATCAAAATTGGGACAAAATAAAAAGATCCACTGATATCAGGTGCTGTCTTTCAGAAAGAAAGCACCTAATATCAGTGGATGAAAATAGGAAAATGGTTACAGACCCAGTTTCCTGGCAATCTTTGCCGGAATGGCTTTTTTGTTCACCATGATGCAAGTGGTTTTGTATCTTACATAAGGTATTGAAGCATAAAAATAGCCGCCGAATTTATTGCTGTTTGAATTCCATGAGTTCTTCACGATATAGAATGGAGATCCAAACTGATCCTTGGCCGTACCGATGATATGCAGTCCATGGTCATCCGTGGTTTCGTAGTTGTCAAATGCTTCCTGACGTAACTCCTGGGTGATGTTCTTTTCTTTCACTTCAACAGGCTTTGCGGCTGCAGCCGAGTCAGCTTGTTTTTGGGTAGTCCATTTAGCAGCTTCCAATCCGGCTGTTTCTTTGGGTGCTTCCTCGGGAACATTGGCAAAACCCAGATTGTGTTTAAAGCCTTTTTCGCTCACGTCTGCTGCCCAGGCAACGGTATATCCGTTATCCAGCGAGTTGTTGATGATCTCAATCATCTCATCGAGGGGCACATTGTAAACTTCATCCTGGCTCCAGTTATCGGGAACTTCAAGGATGAACTTGCTATAAAAAGGATGATGGGTAAAAGATGAAATCTCAACATAGTCATCCAGGTTTAAACCCAGGCTCTGTTCAAATGTCATGGGCGTGTACTCTTTTCCCTTGTAGGTGAACTTGGCGGGTTCCTCTCCCAGATAAGCATCTTCAAGGCTCAGGAATCCCTTGTACCATACCGGAGTGAGCTTCTTATTGGGATTCTTGATCACACCGTCCATATAATCTTTGAACACTTCGTCCATTTCAGCATGAACAGGTCCAACTTCACCAATCACATTTCCGGAATAAGCTTCCTGGGGTATAGCACCATACTTCCGCATCATGTTGATGACATCATGGAATGCGCCACCACCCCCAAAATTGAGGCTGCCATGAAAGCGGGCATAGCGTTGCGCTTTATCTGCATAGGCATGTCTTACAATAAACATTTGAGACAAATCATATTCGCCTTTTCCCAGGCGGAGTAATTCTGATTCCAGAAAAGAATTGGAAGAGAAGCTCCAACATGTTCCCGACCGGAATTGGTCTTTCACGGATGTAGCAGGAAGTCTTTTGATATCCGTAAACTGATAGGGACTGGTTTGTTCGGTAGTTACCGGTTTTTTTTGTGCTTGCGCAAAGCCCATAGCCATTAATAAAATGGATAGGACCAAAAATCTGAGTGTAAGGGGTTTCATTAAAATAATTGTTTAAGGTTTGGTCTTGAGTATAAATTGAAGCACAAATTTAATCTGATTTAGTGAAATTCATGATAAAAGCTTAACTTTTTGTAATTTTGTAACGCAAAATAATAGAAGATGTTACGTACACACACCTGTGGAGAACTGACTATCAGTCATGTTAACCAGAAAGTAACCCTTTGCGGATGGGTTCAACGATCACGCGACTTGGGCGGAATGACCTTTGTAGATCTGCGCGATCGTTATGGCATTACTCAACTCGTTTTCAATATGGAAACACAAGCCGAATTGTGTAACAAAGCAAGAGGCCTTGGTCGTGAATATGTC